>NZ_JBAVYV010000458.1:0-6796 GCF_049588435.1 Ilumatobacter sp. | reverse complement strand
GAGCGCCATCGTGGAGATCGCGCTCGATCCGTCGCCGTTCGGCTTCGGCCGAGTCGACGGCCGCGGTACGGCTCGTGCGGAGTTCGGTCACCTGGACGGCCAACCGCTCCTCGTCGGTCGGGCCGAGCAACCGGTCGGCGAGCGTCCACTCCGTCGTGGCCGCGCCGAGTGTGATCCACGGAGCGACGAGCAGGATGCCGATCACGCCGACGGCCAGGGCCGCCCATCGAGCCGGATCCTCGGACCCGACTTCGAAGAAGTAGAACTTCGCGCTGTCGTCCGGAAACGCCCCGACGTACGACGGCAGGAGCGCCATCGCAACGGAGCCGCACCAGGTTGCCGCGACGACCGCGAAGCCGATCGCATTGACCGGCAGCTGGAGGAGATGGTGGGCGATCTCACGCCACCGCGCCTTCGAGCGCAGTCGTTCCGCCAGCCGCCCGAACCAGGTGCCGCGCACGAGCGGGGCGACCGAGTCGGGAATCACGTTCGTGTACGCACCGGCCCGCGATCGCTCGAGTTGCGCCAGGCCGCGTGACATCATCAAGCCGATCCAGCCCACCGGGACACCGAGCAGGAACGCCGGCATCAAACCGATCGACAGCGCCAGCGCGACCACCGTGACGACGAACACGACGATGCCGAACGGGAGGCCGACCGCGATGTAGGCGGCTGCCCGGAACAGTCGGCCGGGTCGTGACCACGGGCGGAGGGGGTTGACCATGATCTGTCCGATCCTAGATTTCAGTCCGTCGCGATGGCCGCGAGGATGTCGAGGCGTCCGGCCCGGCGCGAAGGCCGCCACGCAGCGACCACGCCGGCCAGCGCCGCGAGTACGAGAACGACGGCCAGCGACGTGGTCGGCATGGCGAACTCACCGAACCCTTCCTGGGCGGCGAGCGCACGCATCAACCCCCAGCCGAGAAACGTCCCGAGCGCAACTCCGCCGATCGTGCCGAACAGCGAGACGATCACCGATTCCCAACGGACCGTCGAGCGAACCTGGGAGCGGGTCTGACCGACCGCTCGGAGCAGTCCGAGTTCCCGCGTGCGTTCGTGGATCGACAGCGACAACGTGTTGGCGATGCCCATCAGCGCAATCAGGATCGCGAGCCCGAGCATCCCGTAGACGAACACGAGCATCGAGTCGATCTCCGATCCGATCGTGTCGAGGTACTCCGAGCGGGTCTGAGCGTCGGGTGCGGCGTGTCGTGCCGCCACCATGTCGACTGCTGCTCGACCATCCTCCTCGGATACGCCATCGGCGAGGTCGATCAACACGACCACGTCGCCCGGCTGGTCGGCGTGGGGCGCCCAGTCCTCGGGCGTCATGATCGCGTCGCCGACGTTCATCGTGTTGGCGTACAGCGCCTCGATGGTCAGATCCTGGGACGCACCGTCCGCGTACGACAGGTTGATCGAGTCGCCGATGGCCACGCTGTGGTCCTCGGCGTAGGACTCGCTCACGGCGATGTTCCCGGGCACGACCTCGGCGAGTGAACCCGCCGTCACGTCGATGTCCAGCAGTGCGTCCAGCGCTGCCGGATCGACCACCGCCGGGTCGATGGTGGCGCCGTCGGCGATGGCCAGGGCGATCCCCATGCCTGCGGAGGTCGCCACCTCGGGCAACTGCGCCACTCCGTCGGCGACCGCCGGGCTCAGCCCGGCACCGCTGAAATCGTCCGGCACGATCACGAGATCGCCGCCGAAGTTCTGGTTCACGGTGGTCTCGACCGACGCCTTGATCGACGCACCGAAGGTCGTGAACAGGGCGACGACGGCCGTTCCGACCATCAGCGCTGCCGCGCTGCCGGAGGTCCGTCGCGGATCGCGCATCGCATTGCGTCGTGCGAGGCGGCCGTTCTGACCGCGCACCAGACGGGGACCGAGACCGAGCAGTCCCGCGGCGGGTCGAGCGACCACGGGCCCGAGGATCACCGCTCCCACGATCATCAGGATCGATCCCACGCCTGCCTGGACGACAGCTCCGTCTTCGTCGGTCGCAGTGATCACCGTCGCGATACCGGCCGCGGCGGTGACGAGTCCGCCGACCAGTCGGGCCTTCGACGACGACGTCGAGTCGACGGCCGCGTCGCGAAGAGCCGCGAGAGGAGCGACCCGCGAGGCGCGGAAGGCCGGGGCGAAGCTGGCGAGGAGCGTCGATCCGATCCCGACCACGACCGCGATGACGATCGTGGTGCCGGTGACGACGACACCGGAGATGCCGACGTCGAATCCGGCACCGTCCATCCAGGACTTCAGACCCAGCGCCAGGCCGATGCCGGTGATCAGGCCGATCGCCGAGGCGAGCGCACCGATGACCACGGCCTCGACCAGAACGGACGACAGCACCTGGCGACGGGATGCACCCAGCGCTCGCAGCAGTGCGGATTCACGCGTCCGCTGAGCGATCAGGATCGAGAACGTGTTGTGGATGCTGAATCCGGCGACCACGAGCGCGATCACGGAGAAGGCGATCAGAATCGTCCGGAACATCCCCAGGAAGTCGCTCTGGATGTCGGCCATCATCTCATCGGTGAGTTCGGTGCCGGTCAACGCCTCGGCCTGGGCGGGGATCACCCGTGCGATCTCGTCGCGGAGTTGTTCCTGGTTGACGCCATCCTCGGCCGCGACGCGGATCGCCGACACCTGGCCGGGTGCGCCGACCAGGTCGGTCGCAGCGCGTTCGGAGAAGGCGGTGTAGGTCGAGGGGCCGAGCGAATCGGAGCCGCCGAACGTGACGAGGCCGACGATGCTCACCTCCACCGGCTCGGGGATCTTGATCGTGGTCGTGTCCCCGATCGACAGCTCGCCGAGTTCGGCCGCGCCACGGTCGATGACGACCTCGTACGGTTCGTCGGGCGCGACGTCTCGGGGGGCGCGCCCTTCGGACAGCGCCCAGGGGTTCACCGACGACCGACCGATCCAGTTGGCGGCGGTGGTCGGTGGGCCGCCCCCGCCGATCGGGTCTCCGTCGAGGTCGAGCAGCTGCCCGAACCCCTCGATGATGGGCTCGAGTGTCGCCACGCCCTCCACGGCGGCGAGTTGACCGCTCACGTCGATGTCGAGACGGCCGCGGGTGACACTGTCGCCGGCGCCGATCTCGGTGGCGTTCCTGACGACGACATCCGTGCCGGCGTTTCCCTCACGGAACAGCCCGTCGAATCCCGCGGTCATCGTGCTTCCGAGTACGAGCGACGCCGTGAGGAACGCGACGCCGAGCAGGACGGCGGTCGTCGTTCCGAGGAGCCGACGCTTGTGGCTCCACATTCCTTTGCGAATGGTCCGCCACATGATCAGGCTCCGAATTGCTTCATGCGGTCGAGCACTCGATCGGCGCTCGGAGACGACATCGAATCGACGATCCGGCCGTCGGCGAGGAAGAGCACCGTGTCGGCGTATGCCGCAGCGACGGGATCGTGGGTGACCATGACGACGGTCTGGGCGAACCGGTCGACCGCATATCGCATGAACCCGAGGATCTCGCTCCCGGTGCGGCTGTCGAGGTTGCCCGTCGGCTCGTCGGCGAAGATCAGCTGGGGCCGTGCGGCCAGCGCCCGTGCGACGGCGACCCGCTGTTGCTGGCCTCCCGACAACTCGCTGGGTCGGTGTTTCAGGCGGTCGGTCAGTCCGACGGTCTCGATGACGCTGTCGAGCCATTCGCCGTCGGGCTTCGTGCCGGCGAGATCCATCGGCAGGGTGATGTTCTCCGCAGCGGTCAGCATCGGGAGCAGGTTGAACGACTGGAAGACGAATCCGATCTGCTCCCGCCGAAGTCGGGTCAACTCGCGATCGGAGAGTGCTCCGAGTTCGACGTCGCCGACGAACACCTCGCCTGATGACAAGGTGTCGAGGCCGGCCATGCAGTGCATCAGCGTGCTCTTGCCGGATCCCGATGGGCCCATGATCGCCGTGAACTCGCCCGCCGCGAGCCCGACGTCCACGCCATCGAGCGCGCGGACCTCGGTCCCGCCACGCCCGAAGGTCTTGGTCGCGAGTCGCGTGTGTGCGGCGAGGCGATATGGGGGAGTGGTGCCGTTCGACGCGACGGCGCCGGGATGGGCGAGGTCGGCGGGTGGAAACAGTGTCGTGCTCATGGAACCATCGTGCGCTCGCCCGGTGGGTCGAGCGATGGTGTGGCCACGTGTCTTCGAGGTAGGGAAATCCCGACCCCGACCCCGAGTCCGGACATCCTGGGAGCAGCCCGGCGAGAGCGGGTGCACTTGGCGTGGTGTCAGTCGGCGGCGAGCGGCGCCTCGCCACCCTCGGCTTCGCTCAGGAACGCCGATGGCGGCTGTCGACGGAGGTCGAGCCACCAGGCGAGGAAGAACGCCCACAGCGCGCCGATTCCGAGCACGGTGCGCGATCCGATCATCTCGAAGAGCACTCCGCCGATCAGGTTTCCGATCGGGACGGTTCCACCGAACACCATGAACCACAGTGGCATCACCGATGCCCGTTCGCCGTCCTTCATGTTCAGCTGAAGCGACGTCGTGATCGCCGTCGCGGTCATGAAGTAGAAGAATCCGAGCACGAATCCGACGAAGAACGGAGCCACCGGATCGCGCAGCTGCGAGAAGATCAGGAGGGCGAGGCCGTACCCGGTGAAGCCGCGCACGATGAGGACACGGCGGTGGAAGCGCGACAGGAACGTGCCCACGGAGATCGCCCCGAAGAACGCGCCGAAGCCCCAGGTGGCGTAGAGCCAGCGGTAGGTGGACGACTTGGCCGCGATGTCGAAGTTGAGTTCGGCGACCGATGGGAACAGCCCGACGTAGATCAGGCTGATCAGCGAGAACGAGAACATGCCGATGAGCAGCCGATTGAGCACGAGTCGGTCGCGCGCGATCGTGATCCCGACGCCGAGCTGACGCCAGCCGCGCACGAGCGTGTCGGCCTTCACGTCAGGCATCTTGACGAGCACGAGCGCAGCGATGAAGAAGAGGTAGGTGACCGCGTTGATCACGAAGATCCACGAAACGGACAGTCCGAATGCGGCGAGGATCGCGGCGGCGACCGGGCCCATCACGCGGGTGCCGTTGATCATCGCCGAGTTGAGGCTGATCGCTCCGGGCAGGTCGGCGCGGCTGACCAGGAGTGGCATCGTCGCCTGGAACGCGGGGGCATTGAGCGCGTTCGCCGAACCGATTCCGGCCTGGACCAGGAAGATCCAGATCAGGGAGGCGTCCTTCGCCACGAAGTAGGCGGTGCCGAGCGTGAGCACCGCCGAGATCGACTGCATCCACAGCATCAACTTCTGCTTGGACACCTTGTCGGCGAGCGCGCCTCCGGGGATCGACAGGAGCAGGAGCGGGCCGAGTTGGACGGCGATCGTGACGCCGACGAGTGTGGGACTGGACGTTCGGTCCTGGACGTACGCCGGCAGCGTGACGTTTTGCATCCACGTCCCGATCTGCGACAGCGCGAGGCCGATGAAGACGAGCCGGAACTTCGGGTAGGCGAGCGCCGCACGCGCAGTGCCGGGTTTGAGACCGTGTGCAGGCTCGGCGGCAGGGGGAGGGGTGGTCGCGGCAGTGGTCATGGACGAACCCGTGCGACGCTACCGGCGCGTTGACACGCCGTTCCAACGCTGCGCTGGGTCAGGGATCAGCGGAAGCGGCGGAAGTATGTGCGCAGTTCGGCGACGAAGGTGTCGGGCACCTCGAACGCTGCGAAGTGGCCGCCCTTGTCGTAGTCGGCCCAGTGGACGAGGTTGGGGTAGACCGGTTCGACCCAGGCCCGTACCGGGGGGACGACCTCGGCGGGGAACGACGCAAAGCCGGTGGGCACGGTGATCTCCAGTTTGCGGCGCTTCGAGAAACTCTCCCAGTAGAGGCGGGCCGACGAGGCACCGTTGCCGTTGATCCAGTAGAGCATGATGTTGTCGAGCAGCTCGTCCCGCCCGAGCACGTCCTCGGGGTGACCGTCGTTGTCGGTCCATGCCCAGAATTTCTCGACGATCCACGCCGCCTGCGCCGACGGTGAGTCCACGAGGCCGTATCCCACGCTCTGCGGACGCGTCGACTGTTGCTTCGAGTAGCCCGAGTCCCAGTCGGCGTAGAACTTGATCCGCTCGAGCGCGTGCAGTTCTTCCGGCGTCGGATCCCCGTGGATCGTCGGTCGGGAACCCATCGCGAGCGTGAGGTGGATCGCCGCGCAGTGCTCTGGGTCGAGCGCACCGATCGCCGAGGTGATCGCCGAACCCCAGTCGCCTCCCTGGGCGACGTAGCGGTCGTACCTCAGCCGGGCCATGAGCGCGGCGAAGGCCGCGCCCATCCGCTCGACACCCCAACCGGTCTCTGTCGGTTTTGCGGAGAACCCGTACCCCGGAAGCGACGGGGCGATCACATGGAATGCATCCGACGCATCGCCGCCGAACGCAGTCGGGTTGGTGAGCGGTTCGATCACCTTGTGGAACTCGACGATCGAGCCCGGCCAGCCGTGGCTGAGGATGAGCGGAATCGCGTCGTCGTGCGGAGAACGCTGGTGGACGAAATGGATGTCGAGCCCGTCGATCTCGGTCACGAACTGGTCGAACCGGTTGAGCTTCGCCTCGCGGTCCCTCCAGTCGTACGTGTCCGCCCAGTAGGCCGACAATTCGCGGGCGTATGCGAGCGGCGTGCCCTGGCTCCAATCGTCGACCGTTTCGGTCTCGGGCCAGCGGGTGTTGACGAGCCGCTGTCGGAGATCATCGAGCACCGCATCGGGTACGTCGATCGTGAACGGTCGGATCTCGCTGGTCATCGCGCCGACGCTACGCAGGCGCTGCGTTACGTAACGGGTCAGACCCGTTACG
>NZ_JBAVYV010000457.1:0-4282 GCF_049588435.1 Ilumatobacter sp. | reverse complement strand
GTGTCGTGGTACGGGTTCGTCCGGGAGATCCTGCAGGCGTGCGGCCACGACCCCGCACGGGTCCAGCCGATCTCCTCGGCGGATCTCGACCCGCCACGACCGGCGCCGCGGCCGGCGAACAGCGTGCTCGACAACGTGCGCTGGACCTCGCTCGGCCACCGACCGCTGCGTGATTTCCGCGAACCGCTCGCCGAACTCGTCGCTCGACTCTGACCCCGGACTCGGTACGAGATGGGATTCACACGCGCCGAGCTCGAGACCTACGTCGGAGCGACCGTCGACGATCTGGTCGGCCCGGGCCTGCGACTGCTTTTCGTCGGGATCAACCCCGGGTTGTGGACCGCTGCAACCCAGACGCATTTCGCATACCCGAGCAATCGCTTCTACCCGGCGCTGCTCCGGGCGGGGATCATCGAGCGTGAGATCGATCGCGGGCGCGGGATGTCCGACGACGATCGTGCGCACCTGATCGAGCGGGGAATCGGGATCACCAACGTCGCCCACCGCGCGACGGCCCGCGCGTCGGAACTCACCAAGCAGGAGTTGGTCGACGGTGGGAACGAACTGCGTGCGTTCGTTCGGGCGCACCGACCGCGAGTCGTCGCCGTCGCCGGCGTGACCGCGTTCCGCTCGGCGTTCGACGAACCCGCCGCGTCGATGGGGGAGCGGGACGGGGGTCTCGAGGGAGCCCGGTTGTGGATCGTCCCGAACCCGAGCGGGCTGAACGCGCACGAGACGGTCGAATCGCTCGCCGACTGGTACGCCGAGCCTGCTCGCGCCGCGGGCATTCTCTGACGCGGGTCGCGCATCGCGGACCGAGCTGCCAGACTGCCGACCGTGGACTCCTCCTCGATCCGCGTTGCCTACACGCTGGAGCAATGCTGGCACGACGCCCCGGGTGGCACGGCGATCGCCGCCCTGCGGATCGCCCGTGAGCTGCGCCGCGACACGGCACTCGCGGCCGAGATCGATCTCCACCTCGTCGCCGGGAAGCACGCGGCGATCCCGCCCGAGATCTTCCGGCCGGAGGGCGCGGTCGCGATGCTTCCGCTGGCGCGACCGCTCCTCTACGAATCGTGGACCCGGTTGAACTGGCCGAAGGTGGAGTCGGTGACCGGCCCGATCGACGTCGCGCATGCGACGGGTCTGATCCCGTGCGGAACCTCCGCTCCACTCGTGGTCACGATCCACGACGTCGCGTTCCTGCACACCCCGGAGAAGTTCACGAAGCACGGCGCGAAGTCGATGATGCGCAGCCTCGATGTCGCACGGCGGCGCGCCGATCGCGTGGTGTGCCCGAGTCGGGCGACGATGGACGATTGCCGCGACGCCGGATTCGCAGACGACCAGCTGCGGCTGGTCCCGCTCGGAGTCGACGTGCTCCCGGCGACGGTGGGTGAGATCGATCGGGTTCGCACGCGATTCGATCTTCCGGAGCGTTTCGTCCTCTTCGTCGGAACGCTCGAGCCGCGCAAGAACCTGCGGCGCCTCGTCACCGCCATGTCCCGGGTCGGGGGCCCGGCCTCGATTCCGCTGGTCATCGCGGGGGCCGGCGGATGGGGCGACGAGCGCGACCACGTCGAGGACGCGATCGGCTCGGCACCCCACGACGTGCGGTTCGTCGGTTCGGTGTCGGACGCGGAGCTGCGCGGTCTGTACGCGGCGGCGACAGTGTTCGCCTACCCGAGCGAGCGCGAGGGGTTCGGGCTCCCGGTGTCCGAAGCGATGGCACAAGGGACGGCAGTCGTGACGAGCAGGGGAACGTCGACCGAGGAGGTGGCCGATGGCGCCGCGGTGCTCGTCGATCCGTTCGACGTCGACGACATCGCCCGCGGTGTGTCCGAGGCGCTCGATCGGGCGCCCGAGATGGCCGACGCGTCGCGCCGTCGGGCGGGTGAGCTGTCGTGGACGAACTCGGCGCACGCGACGGCCGCTGTCTATCGTGAGTTGGTCTCGTGAACGCAGCGCCCTCACACATCGCCCCCGATGGCCGCTCGGACGCGACGGTGAACGTTGCGGTGAACCTGCTGTGGTGTGTGCCCGGCAAGGTCGGCGGCTCGGAGCAGTACCTCGCGCGTCAACTCGATGGCCTCGGATCGCAGGCGTCGGAGTTCGTTCCGACGATCTACTGCGTCCGATCGTTCGCGGATGCTCACCCTGAGTTGAGCGCACGCTTCGAACTGGTCGCGGCCGAGATCGACGGTACGAATCGAGGTCGTCGTGTGCTGGCCGAGCACACGTGGTTGGCGCGGCGGACCCGTTCGGCCGACGTGGTGCACCACGGCGGCGGGACGGCACCCGCGGCCGGTGGGCGCCCGATCGTGTTGACCATCCACGACCTCCAGTACGAGACGTTCCCGGAGTACGTGTCCACGACCAAATTGCGCTACCTGCGAACGGCGATGCCGCGCTCAGTGGCCCGGGCGTCGGTCGTGGCGGTCCCGACGCAGTACGTGCGCGGGACGGTCATCGAGCATTTCGATGTCGACCCGGAGCGCGTCGTCGTCGTCCCGCACGGGGTCGAACCCGACCTCGGAGCTCGGGCGCGGTCCGCAGCGGAACTCCGCAGCGCCTTCGCGCTCGGTGGCGGTCGGATCCTGGTCCTCCCCGCGATCACGCACCCACACAAGGGCCACCGGTTCCTGCTCGACGTGATGGCGCGCCACTGGCCCGATCCCGATCTCCGAGTGGTCCTGCTCGGTGGCCCCGGCGCTGCCGATGCTGCGATCCGGTCCGACGTCGCCCGGTTGGGACTGGAGGATCGGGTGGTGTTCGCCGGTCGTGTCGACGATGCCGACCGGGACGGCTTGATCCGCCTCGCCGACACGCTCGTCTTTCCCAGCGAGTACGAGGGGTTCGGAGCGCCGGTCGTCGAGGCGATGGCACTGGGCACGCCGGTCGTGTGCTCCGATCAGCCTGCGCTGAGTGAAGTCGTCGCGGACGCCGGCCTCTCGCTGCCACTCGATCACGAAGCGTGGGCGGATGTGCTCGACCGGGTCGATCGCGAGCGCGATGCGATGGTCGCTGCCGGCCTGCGCCGGGCGCAGGACTTCACCACGGTCGCATCGGGCGCCGGAATCGCGTCGGCGTATCGATTGGCGCACGAGGTCACTGCATCGTGACGAAGCGGTCGTCGGTCGGCGTGGTCGTGCTGTGCCCGCACTTCGCGCCCGATACGGCTCCGACCGGCACGGTGATGACGCGCATCGTCGACGAGTTGGTCTCTCTCGGTCACCGTGTCCACGTCGTCACTGCTCTGCCGTGGTACCGGTCTCATGCGATCGAGCCCGGCTGGACCGGACGATGGGTGCGGCGCGAGGAGACCACATGGGGTTCGATCACTCGCGTCCATCCCTTCCCTGGTGACGACAAGAGCAACCTGTTGCGGCGAGCGATCGGGTTCGTCGGTTACTCGGCACTCGCCGGAATCCAAGCGGTCCGGACCGGTGGATGGTTCCGGCGCGCGGACGTCGTGATCGCGATGTCCCCGCCGCTGACGCTCGGGCTCACGGGGAAGATCGCCGCGATGATCCGGCGCGCGCCGCTGGTCTTCAACATCCAGGACGTCTTCCCCGACGCCGCGATCGAGACCGGAGCGATCACGAACCCACGGGTGATCGCCGCGGCGCGGTGGCTCGAACGTCTCAGCTACCGATCGGCTGACGCGGTCACCGTCCTCTCGGACGATCTGGCCGAGAACGTGCGTGCCAAGCTTCCGGCGGAGCGACGCTCGCGCGTCCATGAGATCCCCAACTTCGTGGATACCGACGCGATCCGGCCACTCGATCGACTCACCCCCTACCGAGCCGAACTCGGCCTCGGTGACGGACCGGTCGTTCTCTACGGCGGCAACGTCGGCTTCTCGCAATCGCTCGATCTGATGGTCCACGCCGCGCGGGCGCTCCCCGAGGTGACGTTCCTGGTCAACGGTGACGGTGCCGCCCGCGCCGATCTCGAGGCGTCGGCTGTCGACGTCCCCAACATCGTGTTCCGCGGGTACGTCGACGGCGAGCGGCTCGCCGAACTGCTCGCGACCGGTGACGTCCACGTCGTGCCGCTGAAGGCCGGTCTCGCGCGCGTCTCGGTTCCGTCGAAGACGTACTCGATCATGGCGGCGGGCCGACCGGTCCTGGCGGCGATCGATCCGGACACGGCGGTTCCCCGGATCCTGGCCGACTCCGGCGGTGGAGTCGCCGTCGCACCGGACGATCCGGAGGCGTTCGTGCGTGCCGTCCGCGAGCTGGTCGGTGACCCGCAGACCGCTGGATCGATGGGTGAATCC
>NZ_JBAVYV010000456.1:0-20688 GCF_049588435.1 Ilumatobacter sp. | reverse complement strand
GGTTCACACAGAGATCGCACAGGTTCGATTCGTATGGTGCGCGCATGAACTCGAGATTGCTGAAGGTACTTGCGGCTGCCACCGCCGTCGTTCTCGTTGTCGTCGCCACAGGTGTGTGGTGGTTCTTCCGTGGCGACCCCGTCGCCGAGGTCAGCCTCGCGGCGGCGACCGAGTCCGTCGATACCGCGGACGTCGACGACGCAGCCACCGACACAAACGACACAAGCGACGCGAACGGTGCAGCGGCCGACCTCAGCGGCACGTGGACAGTCGACACGACAACCGGTGACTTCGACTACGAGTCGGCGACCGGTTCCTTCGTCGGTTTCCGGATCGAGGAGGAACTGTCCGGGGTTGGTTCGACCACGGCCGTCGGGCGGACGGGCGACGTTGCCGGCAGCATTGTCATCGACGGCACGACGGTGACCGACGTGACCTTCGACGTCGATGTCACGACCATCACCACCGAGGATTCTCGCCGTGACGACAACGTGCAAGATGCGCTCGACACCGGCGAGTTTGCGTCAGCGTCTTTCGTGCTCACCGAACCGGTCGAACTGACCGATGCAGCGCTGGCGGGTGAGGCGTTCGCTGCAACAGGGGGCGGCCAACTCACGGTCCACGGCACGACCCAAGACGTCGACATCGACCTCGATGCGCAACTCATCCAGGACACCATCGTGGTCGTCGGCTCCACCGACATCACCTTCAGCGACTACGGCGTCGAAGTGCCCGACAGTCAGATTGTGGTCTCTGTCGAGGATTTCGGGGTGCTCGAGCTGCAACTGCTCTTGGTCCGCTGACTCGCGGTACTCACTCGGGAGTACCTGCCCACAGGCACCTGCGACCAGATTCACGACCTCGGGGGCTTCGCTCACGATGGCTCAGTGGCGGGCACGACTCGGGCTCGCGTCGCGCCCGCCGGCAGGCGACCGGATACGTCCGTGATACACGGCCATCGGCAAGGTGTCCGAGGTCGACAACCTTGTCTCCATTCGCCTCCCGTCGTGGGTGCGGCGACGGACGGCGAGGGTCTTTCGATCTTCGTTCGATGGTTTCCCTCGCGGAGAGCTCCGACGCTGCTGTGCGTGGACACAACAAGCGCGCTCATTTCGCCGGCCAGAGTTCGGCACGGGCAGGACAGCCAGACCCGCCGAAGACTTCGCCGTCTGCCGGTCGGGAAGTTGGCATTTCTTCTGCCGTTGCAACTCTTCCTTGCCGCCGGGTGGTTCAGGGCTGGCGTGGAGAAGGTCATCGAGCCGCGGTGGTGGACCGGCGACCACCTCGTCGCGTTCCTGGAGGAACAGCGGCGCCCATGTTGCCGTTGTTCGTTCCGTTTGCTGACTACGTACTCCTGCCTCTCGCTCCGGTCGTCGCGTGGATCGTTGTGTCGATGCAGCTCACGATCACCAGCGGGCTGTTCACGAATCGGTACGTGAAACCGGCGCTGTGGGCCGGGATCGCGCTCAACCTGTGTTTCACGATCGCCCGTCGGTGTGCGAATCGCCTTGCGACGGGCTGTGGTCTGGTTGATTCCTGCAGCGCTCGTCGCTCCGTGTGCACGCACGCTGCACCCAGCGGAGGTCGTCGATGATCCCGCCTTGATGCTGTCGTTCGTCTCCGTCCTCGCGGCGGTGACGACGGTGGCGATCCTGAACCGGACGGTCGAACTGAAGGGCCAGAAGTGGACCTGAGCGAACCGTCGCGAGTCGATCTTTCGATCTCTCTTCGAACGACTGACCTCGGGCTTTACACGCGACCACGAACGTGATGGATGTCGACAACGACACCGCCGAACGAAATCGGCGACACCCCCAAACGAGAAGGACACACGACCCCATGAACAAGGCACTCACCAAAGCACTGCTCTCCGCAGCTCTGCTCACCAGCGGCGTCATCGGAGCCGGCAGCGTCATCGCTCAGGCCGGAAACGGCACCGATGCGGCGACCCCAGTGGTCGCCACTGCCGAGGCCGCAGCGCCGGCAGGGCTCCAGACGATCGACGACCCAGCGGACGATGCGACGTCGACCGACGACGTCGTCGACAGCGATGACGGCGCCGATCGTGGCGACGGGCGCGGCTGTGGCAACAGCGAAGCAATCGCTGAAACCCTCGGTCTCACGACCGATGAGCTCGGCGAAGCCCGCGACGGCGGTTCGACGATCGCAGAGATCGCAACCACACAGGGCGTCGACGTCGATGAGGTCGTCCAGGCGATCGTCGACGGCAAGGCCGAACGTCTCGAGGAGAAGGTCGCAGCCGGTGACCTGACCGAGGACGAAGCAGCCGAACGTCTCGCCGACGCCGAAGCCAACGCCGTCGACAAGGTCAACGACGAGAGCTGACCTTTCGTCAACGAATCACCCCACCCACGAGTGGAGTCGGTGGGGCAGCGTCGTGTCGCAACCACGACGCCGGCCCACCGGGCCCCTCGACCCCACTCACCCCCCAAGCAAGGAGCACACCATGACCAACCACACACCATCGCCCTCAACCGTGACCAACAACCGTCGTTTCGCACCACCCTTGTCGCGGCGACTTGCGCTCGTCGCGGTGGCTGCCCCCGTCGTCATCGGCAGCGCAGTCGGCACAGCGAACGCACAGACGGACGAAGGCTCGACGTCGGCGGACACGTCCATTTCGACCGCACTCGCAGCGGCACTGGCCGACGGTCGGACCCTCGACGGGTCCGGGAACAACGTCGACGATCCGAGCCTGGGTCAGACCGACACCGAGTACGCACGAGTCACCGATGCGGCCTACGTCGACGGGAGCGGTGAACTCGTCGACGGACCGGACGAGCGGTACATCAGCAATCGGATCTTCAACGATTCCAACCAGAACATCTTCTCCGAGAACGGTCTCAGTCATTGGAGTTTCGTGTGGGGGCAGTTCATCGACCACACCATCTCGCTCCGCGAGGGAGGCGACGAAGACTTGGTTGTCCCGTACGACTCCGATGATCTGCTCGAGGAGTTCGCCAACGACCTCGGCGCGATCGCGACCACCCGATCGGCCGCAGCCGACGGCACCGGTGTCGACACGACACGCGAACAGACCAACACCGTCAGCTCGTTCATCGATGCCTTTGCTGTGTACGGCGGATCCGACGAACGTCTCGACTGGCTGCGCGAGGGGTCGGTCGACGGCGACCCGGTGAACAACGACGCATCGCTACTTCTCGTCGACGGCTTCCTTCCCACAGCGTCGGCCCGTCCTGATGCCGAGACTCCCGAGGTCGACCTGCAGGGCCGGTTGATGGGCGATCCGTCAGCGGCGGTGTTCGCCGGCGACGTCCGCGTCAACGAGAACGTCGGCCTCACGGCGGTGCACACGCTGTTCGCACTCGAACACAACCGGATCGTCGACCTGCTCCCCGACGACATGGACGAACAGTCGAAGTTCGAGGTCGCCCAGCGCTCGGTTGCCGCGTTGCAGCAGTACATCACCTACAACGAGTTCCTCCCCGCGATGGGCGTCGAACTGGACGACTACGCCGGCTACGACTCCACGGTCGATCCGACGATCACCAACGAGTTCGCCACCGTCGGGTATCGGGCGCACTCGTCGATCCACGGCGAGTTCGAAGGCGAGATTGATCGGTCTGAGATCACCGATGACCAGATCGCCGACTTGCAGGCGGCCGGCGTGGAGGTGACCGTCGAGGACACGGTCGTCGAGTTCGCGATCCCGCTCGGTGTGGCGTTCGGCAATCCGGGCCTTCTGACCGAGGTCGGACTCGGCAACATGCTCGCCGGCCTCGCGTCGGAGGCGGCGTACGCGAACGACGAACAGATCGACAACCAACTGCGCAGCGTGCTGTTCCAAGTGCCCGGGCCGGATGTCGAGAACCCGGCCGACTGTCTCGACGGCACCCAGATTGCCGGGTGTTTCACCGTCGTCAACGACCTCGGCGCGATCGACGTGATCCGAGCCGCCGACCACGGCATGCCGACCTATAACGATCTGCGCGAGGCGTACGGACTCGAGCGGGTCGAGTCGTTCACGGACATCACCGGTGAGGCGACCGATGAATTCCCCAACGACCCCGAGATCGACGCCGACAACCCGATCGACGATCCGAGCATCCTCGACTTCGTCCTTCTCGAGGACGCCGACGGCAACCGGCTCGAACCAGGAACCGAAGCCGCGGACACGACAACAGTGACCGCGGAGCGGCGCACCACGACGGCCGCCCGACTCAATGCGATCTACGGCGACGTCGACTCCGTCGATGCGTTCACCGGAATGGTCTCCGAAGAGCACGTTCCGGGCACCGAGTTCGGCGAGCTGCAACTCGCGATGTGGACTGCGCAGTTCAGTGCACTCCGTGACGGCGACCGCTTCTTCTACGGCAACGACGCCGCGCTCGACGTCATCGCCGCCGACTACGGCATCGACTACCGCCGCAGCCTCGCGGACGTCATCGCCACCAACAGCGATGTCGATCCCGACGACCTCCGCGCCAACGTGTTCGTTCTCGACACGGACACCGACACCGAGGTCGCTCCGGACTCCGCCGACGTCACCGCCGAGGAGCCAGTGAGCGACGACGAGGACGACCATGTTGGACAAGACAACGCAGCGGGGCGCGATGGCGACCGGCGCCGAGGCGACGACGGTCGACGCGGCGGCCAACGCAGGGGCGACGGGCGCGGCTGACACCGATGCGGACCCTGAGTGCGTGTGATCCGAGGGACGAGCGGTCACAATGCCACGTGTGAGCATGCGCACGGTCCTCGTCGCAGAAGACGACACCCAGGTCCGCGAAGCCCTCGAAAGGGCCCTGCGCTTCGAGGGCTATGCGGTCGTCGGCGCACCCGATGGCGCGTGTGCGCTCGCGGCCGTCGACGAGCACGCACCCGACGTCATCGTGCTCGACGTGTCGATGCCCCTCGTCGACGGACTCAGCGTCTGTCGTCGACTCCGGGCGCGCGGCGACGACATCTCGGTGCTCATGCTCACCGCACGCGACGAAGTTCAGGATCGTGTCGACGGTCTCGACGCAGGCGCCGACGACTACCTTCCCAAGCCGTTCGCGCTCGATGAGCTCCTCGCTCGAATCCGGGCGCTGCTGCGTCGGACCGAGCGGATGGACACAGGTCGATTGGTGTTCGAGGATCTGGAACTCGATCTCGACAGCCGAGAGATCCATCGAGCGGGACGGGCCATCGAGGTGACCCCGACGGAGTTCGAGATCCTCGCCATGTTGATGCGCCATCCCGACAAGGTGCTCGACCGCGCGACGATGTACGCCGAGATCTGGGGCTACGCATCGGAGACCTCGTCCAAGGCACTCGACGTCCACGCCCGTCTCGTGCGCCGCAAGCTCGAATCCGGTGGCGAGGACCGCCTGCTCCACACGGTTCATGGAATCGGCTACGTCTTACGTGCTGCAACGGCTGAATCAGCATGACGTTGCGCACTCGTGTGGTCGTCATCGTGACCGCGCTCGTGGTGTGCGGGATCACCGCTGCGTCGTTGCTCGCCTACAGCTCCACTCGAAGCGAACTCGTCGATGAGACCGACCGGTTTCTCGAGCAGCGAGCCGCCGAGTTGACCGACGGAACCCGGCAGAAGCCGAGCAGCGAAGACCCCGACCGCACCGACCAGAGCAGGAGCGACGGGGACAGCACCGATCCTGGTGGGTCCGACCTCGCGTTCGACCCTGACGCAATCGCACAGACGCTGGACCGAGACGGGGTGGTGACGGCATCGAGCGGGCAGACACTCCCGGTGAGTGACACCGACATCGAGGTCGCGGCCGGCGCTCGAAGCGCGCTTCGCGACATCGAGGTCGACGGAACCACGTACCGAATGCTTACCGTGAACGCCGACGATGGCGCAGTGCAGGTCGCCACGGCGACCACCGC
Source organism: Ilumatobacter sp. (assembly GCF_049588435.1). Classification (GTDB taxonomy): domain Bacteria; phylum Actinomycetota; class Acidimicrobiia; order Acidimicrobiales; family Ilumatobacteraceae; genus Ilumatobacter_A. The sequence continues at coordinate 14,814 of NZ_JBAVYV010000456.1, read as the reverse complement.
CACCTCGGACGTGCTGTCGCGGCTTCGGTGGCGCCTCGCCGGGATCGGCGTCCTCCTCGCCACGCTCGCGGCGCTGCTCGGGTGGATGCTGATGCGCCGGACCACGCGACCGCTCGAAGAACTGACCGCTGCTACCGAACGGGTCACGACCAGTGCCGACCTCACACCACTCGACGCGAGCGTGACGGGCCCCAACGAGGTCGGCCGCCTCACCACGAGCTTCAATCAGATGTTGGCCGCCCTCAGTCTGAGTCGACAACAGCAGCGGCGCCTCGTCCAAGATGCCGCTCACGAACTCCGCACACCGCTCACGAGCCTGCGCACGAACATCGAACTTCTCCAACGCGCACCCAACCTGCCACCCGACGAGCACACCGCACTCATGGACGGACTCACCATCGAAGTCACCGAACTGAGCGATCTCTTCGGCGAACTCATCCAACTGGCAACCGACCCGACCAACGATCATATCCACGTCGATTTCGATGTGGCCGACGCGGCAACCAGCGCCGTCGAACGCTTCACAATCCGTACCGGACGATCCGTCGACCTCCGCCTCGAACCGACCCAGATCACCGGGAACCCGACCGACATCGAGCGCGCCATCACGAATTTGCTCAGCAACGCCGACAAGTTCAGTCCGACCAACGAGCCGATCGAAGTGGAACTGAGAGACCGGCGGCTGGTGGTCAGAGATCGCGGACCAGGCATCGAACTCGACGAGCGCGATGCCGTCTTCGACCGGTTCTTCAGAAGCGACTCGGCGCGCTCCACACCCGGTTCGGGCCTCGGGCTCGCGATCGTCCGCCAAATCGCTGAACGACACGGCGGGACAGCGTTCGTCGAAACGTCCGAAGCCGGTGAACCCGAAATCGGGTTCACCCTTCAGCAACGCTGATCGACGACGGATCGCGAGGCTGTCGTCTCGTCATCTCGCATCGCTCAGGCGGCATCGACCACCACCGAGCTGCTCACGACTCGCGTTGTCCGGTCGCTGTCCTACCCGCAGCAGTCTGAGCGTCGGCATGCGGTTCTGGAGAGTTGCGCCGACTGCGTGGACGGCGCCCGCATTCTTTGTGCAGATCCCACAGGTTCTTCACAGGCGCATCGCGTACCGTCGCCGCGCATGAGAACTGAACCCAGTCCTGTGGTGCGATCGAACCGCCGTCTCGCCGGTCTGCTGGCGATTCCCGTGACGCTGCTGCTGGCGTCATGCGGGTCGTCGTCCGATGATGCGTCCAGCGTCGACGACGACGCCGAGACGACCGAAACTGCGGCCGGCGACGGCGAGTTGACCGGCAGCGACACGACTGATTCCGACACGACCGTCACCGGTACCGAGGCGGCGACATCCACCTCGTCGACGGGTACGGGTGTCGATGCCAGCCTGTTCTTCGACGGAGCGCTCGCCGAGGACGCCACGACCGAGGACTGCACGCTCAGCGGCGGAGCCGAGACCACCTGTTACAGCCTCACCGTGGCGGGCTATCCGACGAGCCACGACGTCGGGCCGTTCTGCCCGGACACGATCTCCGACAGCGCCGATGCCGGCGGGCTGTGGTTCGACGGCGAAGGGCTATACGACCTCGACGGCCAGTTCTTCGTCGACTTGCCCACGCTGTATGGCGACGACAACTGGCAGATGTACGACGAGGACGGCAACATCCTCGTCACCGAAACGGCCGAAGAGTTCGAACTCGCGGCGAACCCGGACGTCGACCCGTCCCTCCAGAACCACTGCGTCGAAGGAATGCTCGAATGGTTGGAGAACGGCGAGCCGATCACGACGACCGTCCAGATTCCGGTGGAACCCGTCGCCGCAGACGCCTCGGCTGCGCCGCAGGGAAATCAGGGCGTGACCCTCGACGGGGTGGTCATCGCGGCATCCGCACCGGCTGAGGCGATCCTCGGTGCGTACACGATTGCATCGTTCGACGACTGTGGGGCGCACTTCAACCCGTTCGAGGGATACCACCTGCACGGCGCCGTCGGCTGCTCCGAACTCGACACCGACGTCGCAGACGGCGAAACGCCCCAGTTCGGCTACGCGATGGACGGTTACCCGATCCACAGCCCCCTCGACGACGCTGACGCCGCAGATCTCGATGAGTGCAACGGCCACACCACCGACGAACTCGACTACCACTACCACGCCAACAACGCCGCCGCGAACCAGGTCATCGAGTGCCTGATCGGCCAAACCGTCGCCGGTGCAGGCGACGCCGGTGGCGGCGGCGATCGACCCGAGGGCCCGCCGCCCGGTGACGGCTGAGTCGATGTCGCCCACCACTCGGGCACACGAGAGCGAACAGACCCCAAACAAGAAGGAGCTCCCGATGACCGTCTCCAAGCGGCGCATCGCCGCACACCTGGTTCCGATGGCGTTGTTCGACGGCTCCGCCATCTACGGCCCGGAGGAGGACCGCGAGATTCCATCGGACCTGGACGAGTGCTCGGGCCACGTGTCCGAAACTGACGAGTTCGGAGAGACCTACCACTACCACCTCACCGACGACTCGCCGAACCTGCCCGTCTGCCGGGTCGGAGCGACTGCCGACCGAACGCTGTCGAGCCCCGACAACGACAACGTGGCACTGCCCAACGGCGAGGGTCCCGGCGGCGGTGCCTGAGATGATGACCCAGCGGTTGTCGATCCGCCGGTCCACACCGCTCGTCGCGCTACTCGCCGCACTGGCGGTGTCGATGCTGGCGGTCGTCGCCGGTGTGTCACCGGTGTCGGCGCACGACGCCACCGACGGGAGCACGGTCGTGGCCGTCGACAGCCGACGGGTGATCATCACTGCATCGGTTCCTTTCGCCGACCTCGGCTACCTCGACACCTCGGGCGACGGGCTGATCGACAGCGAGGAACTGGCCGATCAGGAGGCCGACGTCGCCCCGACGCTCGTCGGGAACGCTCGTGAGCACGTGGAGCTGACGGTCGACGGCGAGCCCGCCGAGATCATCGGCGCTGGCGTCCCGACCCCGAGCGAGACCGGAGCGGACGACGCCGGTGGATCGTCGTACGCAATGCTCGTGCTCGCGTCGGGTCCCCACGACGGCGAGGTCACCGAGGTCGAAGTCGACTGGAGATTCGACGGACCGTCGACGAACATCGTGTTGTCGCACCCCGACGGTGCCGTCACCGGAGAACTCGGCGACGACGGCACCGCGTCGTTCTCGCTCGGCGCGGTGTCGAGCGCGACGTCGTTCTTCAAACTCGGGATCGACCACATCCGGTTCGGACCTGATCACCTGCTGTTTCTTCTCGTGCTCACGCTCGCCGTCGCCGGAACCACGATCACCACCCAAACGGCGCGCCGAACCGTCAAGTTGGTGACCGCGTTCACGCTCGGCCACGCGGTCAGTCTCGGTCTCGCCTACTTCGAGCTCGTGTCGGTTCCGGCGTGGGTCGTCGAACCGGCGATCTCGCTGTCGATCGTCGCCGCAGCCGTGTTGGCCATCCGCGGTCGTGCCCGCGATGCCCGGCCGTGGATCGCAGCGCTCGTCGGCCTGATCCACGGACTCGGTTTCGCATCGAGCTTGGGCGGCCTCGGCGTCGCCACCTCGCAACGTCTCCTCGCGCTCGGCGCGTTCAACCTGGGCATCGACATCGCTCAGACATTGTTCGTGCTGCTCGTCGTCGCGGCGCTCTGGCTGTTCAGCCTGGTCCTCGACCAGCGGGTCGTCTGGGTCCGCACGGCAGCAGCCACCGGCTGCGCGGTGTTCGGCGTGCTCTGGACCGCATCGCGCCTCGCCGATCTCCCCATCTGAGACACCCCGACCACCGACCGCCGACCACATGCTGCGTGTTCACAGCGAACGCACAGCATCCTGGAGTTGAATGTGGTGATGACCGATGCGTCGCCCACATCATCGTCGAGCCAGGTGCTCGTCGTCGAGGACGAACCGGCGATCCGCGATGTCGTCGCGACAGCGCTGCGGTATCAGGGTCACATCGTCCACGAGGTCGGCGACGGCACGGCGGCGCTGGCTGCGGCGACCGAATCGCCGTTCGACCTCATCGTGCTCGACGTCATGCTCCCCGGTCTCGACGGGTTCGAGGTCTGTCGTCGGTTGCGTGATCGCGGCCGGTTCTGTCCGGTGCTGTTCCTCACCGCCCGCGATCGGACCGAGCATCGCATCGAGGGATTCGTCGCCGGTGGGGACGATTATTTGACGAAGCCGTTCAGTGTCGACGAATTGGTCCTGCGGGTCGCTGCGATCCTGCGTCGAATCGGACGGAGCGGTACACCGGAGTTGCTGACCGTCGACGACCTGGTCCTCGAGATCGCCGGCAAACGTGTCCGACGGGGTGGGGACGACATCGAACTGTCGCCGACCGAGTTCCGGTTGCTGCACTATCTGATGGTCAACGTCGGCATCGTGCTGTCGAAGGCGCAGATCCTCGTGAACGTGTGGGACTACGACTACGACGGAAGCGACAACGTCGTCGAGTTGTACATCGGCTACCTGCGTCGCAAGATCGACCGCGATCGAAACGGACTGATCCACACCCGCCGAGGGCACGGCTACGTGTTGACCCAACCCGACTCGTGACGTGCTCGCCGGCATGAAGCGACCGTCGCTGCTCACGTTGATGCTCGTGCCGACGCTGCTCTCCATCACGGTTGGGCTCGTCGGTTTCGGCGTCTACGTGGACCGGACCGAATCGGCAAACCGCCTCGCCGACATCGACGACGAACTCGTCCGCGCCGAAGCCGCACGAGACAGCCGCAACGCCCCGGTCGTCGCGTCCGACCAACCCGGTGCACCGGCAACCGAGCCCGATGACCCGAGTATCGTGCCGGCAGAGTCGCCCGGCATCCTCACCGTCGATCCGCCGAGCGAGATCACGCTTGCAACCGATGGAACGGTCCTGCGGGTGACCGGGGGCGACAATCCGTTCACGTCCGACGAACTCTTGGTGCTCGCGGAACGCGACGGCACGGTGACGTCAGCCGCCGGAGACTTCCGGGTGCGAATCAGTCCGCTCCCGGAAGGCGCGACGTCGCTCACGTCGCTCCCGCTCGACCGCTTCAACGCTGCAGTCGACGACTTCCGACGCACCCTGCTCGTTGGAGGTCTCGTCGTCGTCGTGCTCGAAGCGATCGTTCTCTGGCTCGTCGCACGCATGGTCAGCCGTCCCGTGGTCCGGATGGCCGGAACGGCGACACGCGTGGCCGACGGCGAACTCGACACCGCGATCGGCGCGCCGTCGGGCACACGCGAAACCGCTCAGTTGGCAGCGGACCTCGAACGCATGCTGGTCCGGATCCGCTCCACACTCGAGGTCAGCGAGTCGTCGGCAACCGATGCTCGGACGGCTCGTGATCAGATGGAACGGTTCCTTGCTGACGTGTCGCACGAGTTCCGCACCCCGCTCACCGCGCTTCACGGCTACAGCGATCTCTACATGAACGGCATGCTCGACGACGCAGGGTTGGAACGGGCGATGCAACGCATGGGCAACGAGAGCGCGCGCCTGAATTCGTTGGTCAACGACATGATGCAACTCGCCCGCAACGCGTCGACAGATACCGAGCCCGAGGTGTTCGATGTCGCGGAGATCGTCACAGATGTCGTCGATGACCTCCGATCCGCCTACCCCGATCGCAGGATCGAACGCCGTATGCCGCCTGGAATCGACTGCCGCATCGCCGGGGTGCCGGGTCGGCTCCACCAGGCCATCTTGAACCTCGGAGCAAATGCGTGCGGCCACTCCGACGGCGACGTCCAGATCAGGATGACGGCCGACCGCACCCATCTCGACGTCTCGGTCGTCGACCACGGACCGGGGATCGCCGAGGCCGACCGCGAACGGATTTTCCAACCGTTCGTGCGGCTCGACGCGTCGCGAACACGCACCGGCCATGCCGGCGCTGGGCTCGGCCTCGCGCTGACCAACCAGATCATCGCGTCCCACCAGGGCGCCATCACCGTCGGCGAGACACCCGGCGGCGGAACGACCATCACCGTACGTCTCCCATGCGTCCCGCAGGCGATCGAGGAGCCCGTCGAGGCACCATGAAGTTGCGGTGGTGGGCGACGCCGGCGGCCTGGGCCGTCGTCGCGTTGACGATCGGCGTGCTCGTCGCGTTGACTGCCCCGTCGAGCGATCGTCCCCCACAGCGGATCGGTATTGCGCTGGTCATCGGTGGCGTCGTACTCATCGCGTTCGCCGCTCGGGATCGGGTGCGGCACCTCGTGCCGTTGGGGCTGGTTTCGCTCGTCGGAGGCGGTCTCTTGCTCATGGACGGCCCGCGCTTCATCGAGCCGGTGACACGGGGCGGCGGGCTCGTCGTGCTGCTCGTCGGTCTCGTCGCCACGCGCTTCACGGTCAGGCGGCTCGGCCGTCTGGCCGGATTGGTGACCTGCGCGACGTTCGTCGGCGCCGCCGGGCTGTTCGTCTACTTCGACAAAGAACTGCTGTCGCTCTCGCTCGGCGCCATCGGCGCCTTCGCCGTCGCCGTGGCAACCGTCGGCCTGAACCGGGCAGGAACGGCAGGCGAGGTCGGTTCCTCGCTCGGACTCACGAGAGTCTTCGTGCTGGGTGCCAGAGCAATCGGTGACCGGGCGACCAACGCCGAGACCGGCGAGCCGATCCGGGACAAGGTGCTGTATCACGGACCTGACCGACAACAGCGGTTCTTTCGCTTCGTGATACTGATGGGCTTCGCGTCGGCGATTGCATCGCTCGGAGTCATCGCCGATTCCACCGCCGTCGTCATCGGCGCGATGCTCATGGCCCCCTTACTCATTCCGCTCATGGGGATGTCGCTGTCTCTGGTAATGGGCTGGGCCGACGAACTCAAGCGGGCCGGTCTCGTCGCAACCGTCGGGGTCGGCGTCGCGGTCGGAACCGGTTTCCTCATGACGGCGATCCTCGGTCCGAGTACCGACGTCGACGCGAACTCCGAGATCGCCTCGCGGATCTCGCCGACACTGCTCGACCTGGGCATCGCGCTCGCGGCGGGAGCGGCCGGTGCCTATGCGCTCTCGCGCAGCGACGTCTCCGATGCGTTGCCCGGCGTGGCAGTCGCGATCGCGCTTGTTCCACCGTTGGCGGTGGTCGGGGTCACCGCGCAACTCGGCGCATCGGGGGAGTCACTCGGCGCGCTGCTGCTGTTCGGCACCAACGCGTTGGCCATCGTTGCGATGGGTGCACTCACGTTCATCGTGACCGGTGCCGCAGCCGCCGAATCGGCTCGACGATGGACACTCGACTGGTGGACGATCGCGTTCGGTGCGATCGCCGTCGCCGTGATCGCCGCGCTGGTCGCGAACACGGCGTCGATCAACGAGTCCGACGCCGTATCCGAGCGGGCCACGGCCGCCGTCGAAGAGTGGATCGACGAACGCGACTACGAGATCCTGTCCATCGAGATCGACGGCAACGATGCGACCGTGTTGTTGAGCGGGCCGTCGACCCCCGACGACCTCGACGAACTCGGGGATGCGATCGACCGAGTCGTTCAGGGTGCGGAGTCGATCAACATCCGCATCGCCATCACCGAACAGACGACGCTGAACATCGACGACTCACCGTGATGACCGGACAGGTTGTCACTGGCTCAGTCGTCCTGGCCATCTGAGACAGGTGAGCCCTCCGAGTAGGACCGTGTGTCTCTGACGAAGATTCTCGCCCGCCGAGCGCAGCTCGTCGGACTCCAGGCAACGACTCGTCGTCCGAGCAACCTCGTCGTCGCGCTCAACGCAATGCTCGAACATGCAACGCCGGTCCTCAGGCGAACGCTCGCCGGTCCCGCTGAACCCGAGGAGAGCTGAAACGGGCCGCCTACGTGCAGCGCTGCCAGCACCGGCGTTTCCAAGTGATCCACCGCTCACCGACGTGCCGTTCGCGCGCAGGTCTGACGCCGTTCCGGGAGGGTTGCTGGGTGATCTCACGAAGCAGAACCTCGAGACCGGTTGGAGGTCGAGATGGATGAACATCTCGGCTACACCAAGCACGACTCGGCGGGCCGCAACGGCGACAACTCACGCAACGGGACCCGTTCGAAGACGGTGATCACCGAGATCGGCCCGGTCGACATCGACGTGCCGCGTGATCGTGACAGCAGCTTCGAACCAGCGACAGTGAAGAAGCGCCGCGCTGCCTGAACGGGGTCGACTCGATGGTGATCTCCCTTACTGCGAAAGGGTCGACGACCGGCGAGGTCCAATCGCATCTCGCCGAGACCTTTGGGACCGATGTGAGCCGGGAGACGATCTCGAAGATCACCGACCGGGTCCTCGACGACTCGACGACTTGGCGGAGTGGCAGAACCGTCCTCTCGATCGCGTGTATCCGGTGATCTTCATCGACGCGATCGTGGTGAAGATCCGAGACGGCAAGTCGCCAACAGGCCCTTCTCCACCGCGATCGGCGTCACCGTCGACGGCCAACGCGACATCCTCGGGTTGTGGATCGGCACCGGCGGCGAAGAAGCCAGATACTGGTTGCAGGTGCTGACCGAGATCAAGTACCGCGGCGTCGAAGTCGCATGCATCGTCGTGTGCGACGGCCTCAAAGGCCTGCCCGAGTCGATCGAAGCAAGCTGGCCGTTGGCGGTCGTGCAGACCTCTGTGCTGCACCTGATCCGCAACACATTCCGCCTCGCCAGCCGGCGGGACTGGGACAAGATGGCCAAAGACCTGCGACCCGTCTACACCGCCGTCAACGAAGCCGACGCCCAGGTCCGCCTCAACGAGTTCCACGACACATGGGGCGCCCGCTACCCGGCGATCCGGACGCTCTGGTCGAACGCGTGGGCCCAGTTCGTGTCGTTCTTGGACTACCCACCCGAGATCCGCCGGGTGATCGATTCGACGGATGCGATCGAGTCGTTGAACGCCAGGTTCCGGCGGGCGACACCAGCGAGGGCGTACTTCCCCAACGAACAGGCCGCGTTGAAGTGCCTCTACCTCGTCGTCCGATCGCTCGACCCGACCGGCTCCGGTCACGAGCGATGGATGAACCGCTGGAAGCCCGCCCTCAACGCCTTCGGCATCACCTTCGAAGGCCGCTCTTCTGAGGCCCTACGACCACCAACACCAACAATGAGCCAGATCAGTTACACCACTCGTCCGACAGTCCCCGGAATTGCTCTCAACCTGTGTTTCACGATGGCGGGGCGAGTCTTGGGTGATCCCGGTCGCTCCTCGCTCACGAGATCGCGGTCCTGAGTAGGACGGTGTTGTCGACTTCGAGATCGGTGCCCCAGATCAGTTGTGCCGACGGGTCCCATGTGATCTCGTTGTAGCCGTCCTTGGGGTCGACGTCGGCGGCGCTCCACACGGTGGCGTTCGTCCAGTCGCTGTCGTCGAAGTCGGCCGATGCCCAGTCCGCGGGTGTCTCGAGGATCAGGAACTCACATGTTTCGTCGGGCTCGGCATCGAGTTCGCAGTCGGTGTTGAGTGGAGCCTGGTGAACGACGAGAGCTTTCCATTCCGAGTCGGTGCCAGCGACGGTCTCGCCGGTCGACGTGTCGGTGATCTGGGCGATGATGCCGCCGTCGCCCATCTGTTGGTTCTGCTCGCCGATGTACTCGATTCCGGAGTCGGTCTCCTTGAAATCTTTTGCTTCGATGGCGATCGTGAACGGGTAGGTGGCGTCGAAGGTGAAGGTCTCGGCGTTGAACGATCGCTCGGTGGTGATGGGGACCGAGTCTTCGCCGATGAGTGCGCCGTTGACGTAGACCGCCGACCAGTTGTCGGCCCAGACCTCGATGACGAACGTCGAGGAGGTCACCTGGCTTGCTGGTTCGGATGTGTCGGCCGACACCGGAACTTCATCGGTCGACTCGACGTCGGCTGCGACCGTGGTCTGGCCAGTGCCGGTGGATGTCTGTTCGGCGGCGATGGTGCTCGCGATCTCCTCATCAGTGGTGTCGGCAGTGGTGTCGGCAACGTCGTCGGGCGAGGCACCGCAGGCGGTCACCAGCCCGACGAACACGAGAGGGAGGAAGGCAAAACGCCAGGAGGCACGGTTGCGCAGTTGTGTCATGACCACAGGTTCCACGAGCACCTTGTGGGTTCTCTGTGTATTGGGTAAGCATTCGCACCAGATCGGTGGTCGACGGACCCAACCGACCACAGAGACTGCTCGGCTCTCGTCGTCGCGGGCGAGCGGCACGTTTCTCCACGGCACGGGGGATGCGGTCTACTGCGATGCTGTTTCGCGGACGCCGAGTGGTGCGGAGATGTCCAGCAGCTGGCCGTCGCGTGACACGGTCACCGTGATGTCGTCGCCGGCTCGGCGTTGCGCGATGAGGGTTCCGAGCGACTCGGGCCCATCGACCGGTTCGTCGTCGATCGCTGTGACGATGTCGCCGGTTCGGATGCCGGCAGCCGATGCAGCAGTGTTCGCGGACACGTCGATCACTTCGGCGCCCAGGATGTCCGGTTCGGTCGACGGTTGTGATGTCACTCCGAGTAGAGCGCGCTCGGGGATCACACCGGCTTGCAACTCTGAGATCAGTTCCTGGGCCGGGCTGATCGCAATCGCAAAGCCGATGTTCTCGGCCTGGCCCGCGACTGCAGTGTTGATCCCGATCACTTCACCGCGGCTGTTCAGGAGTGGCCCACCCGAGTTGCCCGGGTTGATCGCGGTGTCGGTCTGGAGCAGGTTGACGAGCAATTCGCCGTTCGGCTCGGTGAGCGACCGGTCCATCCCCGACAGGATTCCGGTCGTCACGGACGGTTCACCGGTGAGGTCGAGGGCGTAGCCGATCACGACGAGCTGGTCGCCGAGACGAAGGTCGTCGGAGCTGCCGACCGGGAGCGGCACGAGGCCGGTCAGGTCGACCTTCAGGACTGCGAGGTCGTGGCTCGGGTCCGACGCCACGATCGTGGCAGCGACCGTCGTTCCGTCATCGAAGTCGACGGTGGTCTCGTCGCCGTCCGCAACGACGTGGCTGTTGGTCACGATGTATCCGTCTGCCGACAACACGAAGCCCGTCCCGACGGAGTCGCCCTCTTGCGTGTTGCCGAACTGTCCCTGCTGTGTCACGGTTTGGCGGACGGCCACGATGGAGGGGCGCGCGGCCGCCGCCAGATCGCTGATCGACGCGATGGAGGTTGCACTTGTCGGCTCGCCGATGATCGTGGCCGACGGCAAGGAGACGGCCGCAGATGAGTCGTTGCTGGTGCCGACCACGAACCCGCCGACGGCTGCACCCGAAAGTGCGACGCCGAGCACGACGCCCGTACCGAAACGGGCTCGGCTCGGCCGCTGCGCCATCCTCGAACGCGTCGGCGAACCCTGAGAGCCGACCGGCGGGGGAGGCGCCGCAGCCGTCGGGGCTGCCTCGATTGGGTTCGAGTGGTCGTTTGCTGATTGCAAGTGTTGGAAGTTCTGCGGTGAAGCCATGACGCAAGTGTTCTCGCCGAACTTGAGCGCCAGCTGGGGACTTCATGAGGATCGCGTAGGGATCACGAGATCCGCTTCGCGCGACCAGGATCTCGCGGGTTCACAGGGGATTCACAGCTCATCGTGAGATTCTGGTGTGGTGATGTCGCCAGCCATGCCCCGATCGGCGGGAGTCCGAGCATGACGGGGACGAATGCGGTACGCAAGCGAAGCGTGCGACGTTGGAAGTTCACGGTCCGCGTGTTGCAGGTGATGCTGGGACTCGCCGTCACGTTCGCAGTGTGGTCGATCGGTTTCGCGGGTGATGACGGGCCGCCGCCGGTGCTGCCCAACACCGAGACCCAGTTTTCGTTGGACCTCGACGTGGTCGACACGTACGAGCACCCGATGGTGTACGTCGTCGAGCAACGGGCGCGGCCTGCGTACCGGATCTTCGCGTTCGACCCGGTGACCGGTGTGGACGAGACGGTTTTCACCGTGCCGGAGGATGCGATCATCTATGGCCTCGCTGTGAGCAACGACGGGAACACACTGGCCGTCAACTATTCACCCGACTACCGCCTCGACGGCAGCGGGCTCTGGACGCTCGACGTCGGATCGTCCGAAGGCGCCACCTCGAACGAGGCGGCGATGACGCAGGTGGTGGGTGTCACCGAGGGGATCTATCTCACCGACCCCTCCTGGTCGTACGACGACGGCTCAGTGTTTGCGACGCGTGTGGACCGCACGGGTGACGACGAGCGGCTCGCCGTGACGGAGATCTCGATCGGTTCGGGCAGCAACCTGATCATCGCGGAGGAAGCGATCTCGCCGGTCGCTGTCGACGACACGGTCTACTTCCTCGACGTCGACGAGAACACCGCACGTCGATCGATCGGCTTCGTCGACGCGGACGGACAACGAGGCTCGATCGCCGTGGCTGACGGTGCGCTCGACCTGGATGAACTGCTCGCAAGCTCAGACGGGTCCGGACTGCTGGTGAGCGGCATCGAGAGCGACGATGGCACGACCACGATCACCGTCGGCCAGCCCGCTGAGGCGCACGGCAACCACGACGTCCCGTCGGCGTGGTGGACGGTGCCGCTCGACGGCAGCGCCGCTGGTCCGTTGGGCACCGACGAGGACGTGATCTACGACGCCGCGATCAGCACCGACACGATCGTGTCGGCGACGCGCGAAGGGCTCGTGTTCACGTCGACGTCCAACACGATGATGGTCCCCGTCATCGAATCGCGGGCACTGCGTTTCGTGGCGGGTTGAGGTCCGCACAGCAAACCCACAGGTCCGCAACGCACACTGCCGCGATGGGACTCCATACGCACCGATCCAGACTCATCACATTCGCCGTCGGCACCGCCGTGATCGCGTCGGCCTGCGGGTCGAGCGAGGGTGCCGGCGTCGTGTCGGATGCGACGACCGACTCGGTCGCCTCCGTCGCCGACACCACGGGTGCCTCGGACACGTCGGCCTCGGTGGACGCCGCAACCGAGACGGAGACCGACGCGGCAGCAGACACCATCGCGGACACGGTGGCCGCCGATCCGGCGACGAGCGACGCAACGAGCGATGAAGCGTCAAGTACGGGCGACGAATTGTCGGTGCGTAGTGAAGTCGCGACGAGCGCTCAATGGGCCGACAACGTGACGATCACGATAGACGGCGGCAACATGCTGTTCGAGAGCGACGGCCTGCCGTCACACGAATACCTGGACGTGTACCTGGCCGACGGTCGGGACGGCAAGTACGTCGCCGGTGGTGTCGAGTCCTACGACGCCAGCTTCGAGATCCCGATCGTCCCGACGGTTGCCGAGTCCGCGATTGCCGCCCCGAACGGCGCCATCGGCGTGGCGATCAGCGGCGCCGTCTTCTTCAACCCGTACGAAGGCGACGGCACCGGCACGGTCGCGAACGACGACAACGAGACGATCGACGGCGTTCCGTTCATCGACGCCTGCGGTGGTCACCCACTTCCGAACGCGATCCAGTACCACTACCACGGCATCCCGTTCTGCATCACCGACGCCGTCGACACCGAGGGTGAACACTCGACGCTCATCGGCTACCTGATCGACGGCTACGGGATCTACGGGCCTCAGGACGTTGGCGGCGAAGAACCCACCGACCTCGACGAGTGCATGGGCCACACCGGACCCACTCCGGAGTTCGACGAAGACACGTACCACTACCACGTCAGCTCCGAGGCCAACTACATCTCCGAGTGCTTCACCGGCGAAGCCTCAGTCCAGAGGCAGCGCTGAGCGCCGGCCGTTGGCATCGCAACGTGAGTTCCTCGATCTCACAGGATCCTCACAGCGCGAGCCCGGAGACTCTGCTTCATGAAACTCTTCCGAACCGCCCCTCGACGGATTCGCGTCGTGACCGCCGCCATCGCGTTCGCTGTCGGCGCAGCAGCGTGTGGATCCTCGTCCGACACTGCAACGACGACGCCGAACACCGATGCGACCACCCAACCGACGACTGAAACGAGTGACGATCCTTTGGTCGAGTCCGTCGACACGGCGAGCTCACCGGACGCCGCCCCCGTAGATTCCACCGCCACTGACGAGCCGGCCGCCACGAACGAACCGGGTGCCGCCTCGAGCGACGCGGACACGACGGCGGGTGTCGAAGCGGCCCAGTGGGCCGACAACGTGGGGATCACACTCGGCGACGGAACGTTCACCTTCTCATCCGACGGACTGCCGAGCCACGAACTGCCCGACCAGTTCCTCGTCCCGAAGACCGGCAACATGCCCCCGTTCGACGGTGACGACATTTCTGCTGAGTTCGAGATCGCCGACACCGACGGGCTCATCGTCGAGAGTCCGCTCGACGTCGAGATCACGCTCAACCCGGTGTACTCCGACGAGGTCACGCTGACCTCGCTCAGCACGATCGGCGTCATGATCAGCGGCGCACCGCTGTTCAACGACTACGAGGACCAAGGCCGTGAGTTCGTCGCCGTCGACGACAACATCTCCCTCGACGGTGTCTACTTCATCGACGCATGCAACGGTCACCCGCTCGCATCGGGCGACAGCTACCACTACCACGGGGTGCCGTACTGCATCACCGACGACGTCGACATCGACGGCGCTCACTCCACGATCATCGGGGTCCTCCGCGACGGGTTCCCGATCTACGGCCCGCAGGGCGAGGGCGGTGTCACGCTGGGCAACGACGACCTCGACGAATGCTCGGGCCACGTCGAGGCCACGCCCGAGTACCCCGAGGGGATCTACCACTACCACCTGACCGAGGACGCAGCCCCGTACTCGATCGACTGCTACCACGGCGTGATCACCGACGCCGACACCGGTGGTCAGGGCGGACAGGGTCCCCCGGCGGACGGAGGCGGCGCTGGCGGTGGCGAGGGTGCTGCAAGTGGTGCTCCCGCAGGCGGTGCTCCGGACTTCGACACCGCGGCAGCCACGCTCGGGGTC
>NZ_JBAVYV010000455.1:0-2000 GCF_049588435.1 Ilumatobacter sp. | reverse complement strand
CAACAGCACGAATGGGAGCAGGGCCGAACCAATCGGGACCAGCGTTGTCAGGCGGCGATCCCGGTCATCGTCGGACAAGCGATGTTTCGACAGCCATTTGCCGGAAATCGAGAACACCGCGGAAAATCCGGCGACCACGCACAGAAATGGCAGCAGCGATTCATTGCTGGCGGGCACCCGCGTGAGCCATAGGCCGGCGAGGGCCATGGTCATCACCAGCGTGGCGAGTACCGGTAGGACCCCACCGCTGGCGACGGCGAGGCCGATGACCAGAAGATCGGCCATCAGCACCGCAGCCCAAACGACGAGCGGAACCGGTGAAAGACCGAGGATTGGCAGTAGCATCAACAGCAGGACTGCGGGACCCATCCAAGGTCCGGCATTTGACGGTGGACTCGCGACTGCTTCTCCGAAGCGCCGGAACAGGACGACCGGCAGACCTGCATGCAATGCGCCGAAAATGAGATAGAGCACCAGCGCCGCCGTCAGGTTTTCCGGCGTGAGGTAGAAGTGGCTCCAGCATGCGAGATGGACGAATGCGACCAGGCCTGCGATCACCTGCGCGATCGCAAGTCGTGGTTGACGCAACACCGCTGCGATCACCACCAAATCGATCAACAGGATGAAGCCATAAAGCAGGAACTGACGATCGGCCACCTGGCGGTATCCCAACATGGCGAAGGCGAAGGCGATGGCGACCACCGCGAGGCCAAGCACCGAGCCCGCCGTGTTGAGATCCGGTTTCCGCCTGCCAAGCCAGCCGCCTGCCAGAAACAATGTCAGGAAACCCATCGCAATGCCCATGGGTACCAAAATTTTCGGACCGCTGGCATAGTCGCAGGTGTTGAAGAATTGAAAGCACCACCCGATTTGTGTCATCGCGGTTCCCGCGGCGGCGCAGGTCGTCAGGTAGCGCCAGCGTCCGTGGCGCGAAACCGCCAGCAGTCCGATGTCGAGCAAGGCGATGTAGCCGAACAATCCGAGCACCTGATCCTGTCCGGTCCAAAGCAACACCGGCGTCACGAATCCTCCTAACATCCCCAACACGGCCACCACCAGCGCATCAAGCCGCACCGCGATGAGGAAGGCGGCAAAGGTGATCACCGCCATCACCACAAAGGTTTGCACCGTGCCGAACATGGGGAAGTGATAGATGGCATGGGCACCGAAAGTGACGCCATAGAGCACCAGCACGCCGGTGGCACAGAACGCCTGGGCGAGCACCCGATAGCGTGGCAGCCGGTGGCTGAACAGGCCGCCTCCCAGAAGCGCCGCGCCAGCCAGGAAACCCAGCGTGATTCGCATCCATGGTGGAATCAGGTTGTTGTCGAACGCGTACTTCACGAAGAACGACATACCGAAGAACATCGCCACACCGCCCAACCAAGCAAAGAGCTTCACGCCCATGAATCGCTCCAGCGAAAATGGCTCGACCTGTTTCGCCGGTGCTGGCGGTGGCAATACGGCCTGCATGGCATCGTCCTCATCGACCTCTTCGTCGTCCTTGGCGAGCGGCTGAACCGGGACGGCTGCAGGCAATGGTGGCGGGACGGTGGACCTTTCGGCAGCGGAGATCCGCGCTTCCTCACGCATCACCCGCTCCATCACCGATTCGAAGGTGTCGTCGGACGTTTCAGAAACGGTCGCTGCGGCCTCCTGCACAGGTTGTTCCACCGGTTGGAGAACCTGCGTTTTCTGCCCGCCTTGCAATTGATGAAGCTCGGTTTCCACGGCTTCCAGTCGCTCCAGCGCATCCTCTAACCGATCGCGCGCCACACTGGCCTCGCGCCTTGCCTCCGCGGCCCGGGCCATTGCGAGTGCCGGAGCAACCAGCAGGTAGATTGCCAGCAGGATGAGGAGAATGACAAAGCCGTCCATGGTATAGGCGGCGATTCTACCCCTGCTGCGTAAAAGCGCGAATGGAATCGCGGATTTGAGCGTGCGGTCTGGGCAATGGTTGCGACGGATGCAGGCGGCTGGAGATGTGGCGGTTCGCCCAC
>NZ_JBAVYV010000454.1:0-2163 GCF_049588435.1 Ilumatobacter sp. | reverse complement strand
GTTCACGTCCGTCGCCGAGGATGCGGCGACGGACCTCGTCGCGGCAGCGTTCGAGGCGGGAATCAGCTATTTCGACACCGCTCCGCAGTATGGGCACGGCCTGTCCGAGCAACGCCTCGGTCGGGCGCTCGCAGGACTCGATCGCGACTCCTTCACCGTGGCCACCAAGGTCGGTCGTCTCGTGGTTGCCAATCCCGATGCGGTGGGCACCGAATGGTTTCCGGATGCACCGCCCTCGGATGCGGTGTTCGCGTTCGATCGCGACTCGATCCTGCGGTCGATCGACAAGAGCCTCGAACGATTGGGCCTCGATCGCCTCGACGTGGTGCAGATCCACGATCCGGACGACGTCGCCGACCAAGCGATCGAGGAGTCGTACCCCGTCCTGCACGAACTCCGCGATCAGGGCGTCATCCGTGCGATCGGAGTCGGGATGAACCAATCGGCGGTCCCGACCCGATTCATCACCGAGACGGACATCGATGCCGTCCTGTTGGCCGGCCGGTACACGCTGCTCGACCAGAGCGCGACCGCCGACCTCATCCCCGCCGCGCGGGCCGCCGGGGTCTCGGTGTTGATCGGCGGCGTCTTCAACTCGGGGATCCTCGCGGACCCCGACAACTCACCTCGCTACGACTACCTTCCGGCGAGTCCGGAAGTGATCGCGCGGGCCCACCGAATTCGCGACGTGTGCCGTCGTCATCACGTCGACCTGATCCAGGCGGCACTCGCATTCGTGATGCGCGAGCGCGCCGTCACGAGCGTACTGCTGGGTGCGCGGAGCCGATCCGAACTGGAGCAGAGCCTGGCGATCGACGTCGATACCGTTCCCGATGAGCTCTGGCGTGAACTCTCCGAGGAAGGCCTCATCCATGAACTCGACGGTTGATGCCCACCATCACCTGTGGGACCTCGAGCTCACTCCGCAACCATGGATCGAGGGTGATCTCGCTCCGATCAACCGAAACTTCCACATCGACGACTACATCGATGCCGCCGGTGACCACGTCGGTCGGTCGGTCGTGGTGCAGACGGTGGCCGATCCCGGCGAAACCCCGCTGCTGTTGTCGATCGCCGAGCGCACCGAGTTGATCGGAGGCGTCGTCGGATGGGTCGACCTCACCGCCGACGGCGTCGAGGACCGGATCGGCGAGCTGCTCTCCTCCAGCGGAGCCGAGTGGCTGGTCGGCATCCGCCACCTCGTCCAGGACGAGCCGGATCCGCGCTGGCTGTGTCGTCCCGATGTCCGACGCGGGCTCGACGCATTGGGTCGGGCAGGTCTTCCGTACGACCTGCTGACGCTGCCGAATCAGCTCGAGGCCGCGATCGAAACCGTGAGCGCGCTGCCCGCGGTGTCATTCGTGGTCGATCATCTGTCGAAGCCATCGATCGCGGATGGAACGCTCGAACCCTGGGCAACCGATCTCGCCCGACTCGGACGCTTCCCCAACGTCACGTGCAAGCTGTCGGGCATGATCACCGAGGCCGACTGGTCGACGTGGACGGTTGACGACCTCCGCCGGTACGCGGACATCGCGCTCGACGTGTTCGGCGCCGACCGGATGATGTTCGGATCGGACTGGCCCGTCTGCCTGCTCGCCGGTTCGTACGACCGAGTGGTCGAGACCGCACATGAACTCACCGCCGGACTCGACACCGCGGAGCGCGACGCCGTCTTCGGGCGGACCGCCACCCGGGTGTATGGCCTCGACCGTCGTGGCCCTGGCAACGATCGATCACCCGCCACGACCTGAGGAGACCACCATCATGCGACGATTCGGACAGATCATCGGGATCGATCCCGATCGCGTCGACGAGTACACCGCGCACCACGACGCCATCTGGCCCGAGATCGCCGGTGCACTGACCGAGGCCGAGATCGGGAACTACTCCATCTTCTTCCACGGCGAGCATCTCTTCGCGTACTACGAGTACCACGGTCCGGCCGATGAGTACGAGGAGCGGATGAGTGCCGTCGCCGATGCGCCACGCATGAAGGAATGGTGGGCGTTGGTGGGTGCGATGCAACGTCCGCTCGCCGACCGTCCGGCCGGGGCATGGTGGACCGACATGCGCGAGGTGTTCCACCTCGCGGGCACCGACGACAGCACTGCGTCGGGTTGAGCACGTCGGACACTCCACCGGCGGTGTCCTGACCGTCGA
>NZ_JBAVYV010000453.1:0-1834 GCF_049588435.1 Ilumatobacter sp. | reverse complement strand
GTCTGCGACGGCGCAACGTGGCGGCTGAGGACGCTCCCGGGCACCGGCAGTTCGGTCGCGGAGCGCCGCCGCGCGCCTCGGCGGTAGCCGATCCACAGCGCATCGGCGATCAACGCGGGAGCGATGTGATGACGCCGGGTGACGATGTCGAAGCGGCGGATCGCGATCCACGCCGCACCGATCGCGATGTCGGTGGGATCGGCGGCCGATGATCGTCCGCACCACCGCTTCGACCGGCTGATCAGACCCGGGAGGATGCGCTGGAGCACGACCCGCCCGGCGAGCTCGTCGCCCTCCGCCAGTTCGACCAGTCGGCGCAGAATCGCGTCGCCCGACCCGCTCGGCGTGACGCTCGGTTGGGTGGCGGCGACGAGATCGTCGAGGATTCGAACGCTCCCGACGAGCCTCTCGAACATCTCGTCCCCGGTCCACTGCCGCACCCTGCGGATGGTGGCGGGGCGCCGTTGCAGCCGGTCCCACTCGCGGTCGAGCTCGCGCAGCATCGGCGTCGATCGGCGCGGTGCCGCCGTGCGTGCCGGCGTTGGTGCCGGCGTTGGTGCCGGCGTGAGGGTCGGCGTCGGCGTGAGGTTTGGTGTCGGCGTGAGGCCCGGCGTCGGCGTGAGGGTCGGCGTCGGCGAATGGTGACGGTTCGAGGTCGTTGTGGAATGCATGCGGCGACCATGACGATCGACCCTCACCGCCGGTCTCACAGGAGGACGCAGCGAGCGGAAACTTCTCGCGGTGACCGCTCTCACAGCGTCTCCCGAGTTCTCACAACCCCAGCTCAGTGGTGGCTTTCGGGTCGGGACCGATCCAGTGGTGCCGTTTCCCGTTTCGCCGACCCACCACCCCGTGTGCCCACGTGGACCGAACGCATCTTCCTCCGCTCGACGTCGTCGGGCCCGATGGCGAACGCATCACCCTGCGCTCCCTCGACCGCGACAGCACCGTCGACGTGCTCGCTCGAAGTCTCGACGTCGAGACCCTCCGCGTGGAGCGCGAACTCGGTCCCGACGAACTCCTCGCCGAGATCGACGAGCTCCGCGTCGGTGCGCGGCTGACCTCGCTTCCTTCGCTGCCTTATCCGGTGCCTGACACAGAACGGTCGCAGCCGGTGGTCGAAGTGGCGGTCGTCGCCGGTCCGTCGACGACGATCTGGCAACGCCTCGGACCCGGCCGTCATCTCATCGGGCGGGCGCCGCACGTCGGTATCCGACTCGACGATCCGGCGATCGAACTCCACCACGCCCTGCTGCGGATCGGGGAGGATCGGTCGGTCCAGGTGATCCAGCTCTGCGGTTCGGTGCCGATCCGGATCGACGGTCGGCCGTGGGACGGGATCGTCACCGGGAACGAGGCACAGTTCTCGATCGGTGCCAGCGCGATCCGACTCCGACGCCTGTCGTCGGAGACCGACCGCGATGGCGCGACCGGAATGGTTCGCGCCGCGTCCGATGGACCGGTCGGATCGGTCGAGGTGCATCCCAGCGATCCGTGGCGTCGTGTGGTGTGGCGCGCTCCGTACGAGTCGGCGACGTGGAGTGCGTCGACGGTGACCGCACCGGTCCCGCCGATCGAACCGCACCGACCGGCGTTGTCGGGCCTGATCGGCACCGCGGTGATGGCGTTGGGTGCGGTCGTGATCGCGGTCGTGATGGCGAATCCGATGTTCATGCTCTTCGCCGGAATGGGCGTGGTCGCCGCGGTGGCCACGTTCATCGTGGGCCTGGTGTCCACGCGGCGACGGCGCACACACGTGCGAGCCGCCCACACGGCCGAACTCGCCGCGTTCACCGAGGGGCTCGACGCGTTGCACGCCGCCCGTCGCGAGTAC
>NZ_JBAVYV010000452.1:0-1643 GCF_049588435.1 Ilumatobacter sp. | reverse complement strand
TGTCGGACACACGCAGCGCAACAGTCGCGTCCGGACTCATGTATCGACCACCGCGAGGAACACCTCGAGGGTCCGTTCGAACTCGGCATCGAAATCGCACGCCGCGAGCCGGTCGCCGAACGATGCGAGCGTCCGACAGGAGTCGGTATCGTCACCGTCGGTGGTGACGTCGACGTCGAGCACGCCTCCCGCCGGGTCGCCGATCGCCGCCGTCGTCTCGGCGAGCAATGCCCCCGACGTCACGTTGACGAACAGGAAGAAGTGGTGGACGACGGCCTCGTCATCGTCACCGCTGTCGCGCAACGCCGCGAGGATCGAATCGATCCGTTCGAGCACCGACCGCGTCGGTGGCGGCGCGGTCACGAGGCGGACGAAGAGGTGCGGATGACGCAGTGCGACCCGTCGCAACTCGCGGGCGATGTGGCGGATGCGTTCGTCCCAGGGCTCTCGCGGGTCGGGTGCCGACATCTCGTCGTACACCTGCTCGACGACCGCATCGAGGAGAGCTGACTTGTCGGCGACGTGCTTGTAGATCGCCATCGCCTCGTACCCGAGTGCCTGGCCGAGCCGACGCATGGACAAGCGGTCGAGCCCGTCGCGGTCGATCAGTTCGAGCGCTGTCGTGGTGATCGCCGCCTTCGTCAGCGGTTCTCGCTCGGCGCCCATCGTCACAGTTTACGGTGTACACATCGCCTCGGCGCTCCGCTACGATCGCCGCATGGATTACACTGTAAACCTCGATGGCGACCCGATCGCCCCCATTTCTTCACTGCCGTTCACCGCGCTCGGAGGCCAGCCCGCGTTCGATCGCACCGGACTCGACCGCTTCCTCGCAGCGAACCGGATCGCGGTGATGTCGTACATCCGCAAGGACGGCCGGCCCAACCAGGCGCCGCTCTGGTACGCCTATCGCGACGGCGTGATGCTGTTCGCCGTGTCGACGGGGTCGGCGAAGCACAACGCCCTCCTGCGCGACGCCCGGGTGTGCGTCTCGGTGCAGGACGAACGACCGCCCTATCGCGCGGTGATGATCGACGGCACGGTCGAGCTGGTCGACATCGGATCCGACGGCACGTTCTCGTCCGAAATGGCGACGCGCTACTTCGGCAAGCTCGGCGCGAACGAGTACGAGAAGATGTCGAAGGCCGACCGTGAATCGACGGGCCAGACCCTGATCCGGCTGATCCCGAGCGAGGTCAAGGGCTTCGACAACACGAAGGCGATCGGCGCGGCACTGCTCGGTTTCGCTCGCATCCGCAATCGCCTGCCGATCCCCCGTCAGTGGATCTGACGTTGGGGGCTACCCCGGCCGCCGGGCGGTGTGGACCCAACGCGTGAAGCCGGCGCGTTTGCGGACCGTGCACACCTCGATGTCGTCGTACCCGGCCGCACGGAGCCACAGGGAGAAGTCGGCCGGAGCGACGTAGACCGCCACCGGCGCCAGGTCGACACACCGTGCGAGCAGCGCTCGGATCGTCGCCTCGTCGGCGTCGATCGCGTGTCCGTAGGGCAGGTCCGTGACGATCGCATCAGCCGTCTGATCGTGCTCCCGGGAGTCGGCGCGGACGACGGTCGCCGGGTACCCGAAGTGCGCGAGGTTCTCGGTGGTCATCCCGACCATCGCCGGCTTCCAGTCGACGCCG
>NZ_JBAVYV010000451.1:0-17178 GCF_049588435.1 Ilumatobacter sp. | reverse complement strand
GAGACCCGCCCCGTGGCCAGGGCAGCCTGTGCGACCGAGTTGAGCAGTTCGAGCCGATCGTCCGGCGACCAGCCGTCGATCTGCGGACTGTCGAGGATCTCCGTGCCGAACTCGACCGCCTCCGCGGCCTTGCCGACCTGCGGCCACACGTCGATGACCGTCAACTCGACCACGCGGCGGTTCGACAGTGGGGCGATCCGCAGGGCGTGAGCAAGGGTCTGGTCGGCGGTCGACAGCGCACCGCGAGCGATGCACCGGTCGGCGCACTTGACCAGCAGAGTGGCAGCGCGGTCGAGGTCACCGGCACTCTCGGCCAGCGACGCGGCGAGCTCGCACCAGTTCCCCGACAGGTCTGGATGGGTACGTTCGATCGCCGCCAGGGCGCGGGCCGACAGCAGCACGTGCTCCGGCGGCAGGAGGGCATCGAGCACGGCTTGGTGGACCAGGGCGTGCCGGAACACGAACGCGTCGCCGTCGACGGCGATCAGCTGATGATCGGCGGCCGCGCGTAGCGTGTCGGTGAGGCTCGACGTGTCGATTGCGACGATCTCGGCGAGCAGTTGCCAGTCGAAACGCCGCCCGATCACGGCGGCCGTCGACAGTATGGCGCGCCCGTCCGACCCGATCGCCGCCACGCGTTGGTCGACCGAGTCGGCGATGCTGGCGGTGGCGCGTGGCTCCAGCGTGCCCACCACGGTCCAACCGTCGCCGCCGTCGATCAGCCGGCCCGACGAGACGAGTCCGGCCAGCAACTCCTCCACGTAGAGCGGTGCGCCCTCGGATTGCGCGGCGATGAAATCGTCGAGGTCGGCCAGCGGTGCATCGAGCCCGAGGCAGGCGGCGGTCATCGTGGCGACGTCGTCGCGGGCGAGCGGCGCGAGCTCGATGATCTGGGCGCGTCGCGCCCGGAGCCGTGCGACCGCCTCACGCCCGAGCCCGGACGTCCCATCGGTGCGGACACTGACCACACACAGGACCGACTCGGTGACCAGCGTGTCGGCCAGGAACTCGACGACGGCGATGGTGTCGGCGTCGGCCCATTGCAGGTCTTCCAGCACGAGCAGCCAGCCCGTGTCGTCACCGTCGCCGGCGCGCAGCAGGCGCACGATCGCCTCACCGACGAGGAGGGTCGACGTCTCGGGACTGGCCTCGCCGGCCCACTGCGGCACCAACCGCCCGAGGTGACCGCGGAAGGCGTCGAGTTGTTCGTCGTCGGGGAGACCGTCGGCACGGAATGCGGCCAACACCGATTCCGACAGCGGTCGGAACGGAGCGGGTGCGTCGCCCGGAACGGCGCGTCCCGCCGCCACACGCATCCCGGCCGCCGTCGCCATCCGACGCGCCTCGTCACCGAGGCAGGTTTTACCGATCCCGGCCTCACCGGTGATGACCACGACGCCGCCCGCACCCCGCGCGGCCTTTGCCAACTGCGAGCCGAGCAGCTCGAGTTCCTCGTCGCGTCCGACGACGATCGGGCACGACGTCGATTTCATGGCGACGAGTATCGCAGCGCGTCGTCCATGCGGACGAGATCAGGTCACCGCGGCAACGGCGAGTGGCCGCGGCCCAATCGTGCGGCCGATGACGACAGCAGCCACGACCCCGCCGCAGCAGCACGCGGTGCCAGCGATCGCAAGGGTGGTACGGGCGCCATAGGCCGAGGCGAGTACACCGCCGATCACGGCACCGAAGGGGGCGCCGAGCGACAGCAGGAACCGATAGCTGGAGTTGACGCGTCCCAGCAGTTCGTCGGGGATCGCACGCTGCCGGTAGGCGACGGTCAGCACGTTCCACACCAGCACGCCGGCGGTGTCGACCATCAGCAACACAGCGATCACGACGATCGCGCCGACGTAGGCCATCATGATGTCGGCGACTCCGGCGATCACGACGGCCGCGCCGGCCGCCGCACCCAGTGGGAGATGGCGCAGACGTGGCGCCATCCACGCCCCCACGAGCCCGCCGACCGCGGACGGGATCATCAGCAGACCGAAGCCGGTGGCACCGAGCCTGAGATCGTCGGTGGCGAACACCACGAACACCGACACGGACATCATCGACACCGTGCACAGCAGTGTCGACAGCGCTGCGAGTGATCGAAGCGCCGGCTCCCGCAACAGCCACGTCAATCCGTCACGGATCGACTCGCTCATCTCGCGTACGGCCGCGCCCACGCCTGGGCGCGACCGTGCAGCCGTCAGCGAGCGCGTCGCCCGGAACGTGCCGCCGATCGTTGCCGCCACCGCCGCCGACACGGCAAAGCTCACCGTGTCGAGCACCATCGGGGCGGTGAGTCCGGCCGCGAACAGCACTCCACCCACCGCCGGCCCGATCAGATCACGGGTCACGATTTCCGTCGATTGCAGCTGCCCGATTGCCTCCTCCATCTGTTCGGGCTCGGCCAACGCCGGCACGAGCGCCATCGACGAACTGTCGACGAACGCATCCGCCGACGCCATCAGGATCGTGATGAGGAACACGATCGCCAGACTCATCTGACCGGTGGCGATGATCGCCACGAACACCACGCCGAGCACGGCGCGAAAGGCATCGAGCAGAACGCGCATCCGCAGCCGGTCGAAGCGATCGGCGAGAGCTCCGCCGGGAAGCAGGAACAACAGCCACGGCAGCCGATCGGCGACGAACACGCCCGTGATCAACCGCGGGTCGTCGGTGAGACTCGTCGCCAGCAGCGGCATGGCGACCAAGCGGACACCGTCGCCGAGGCTGGACACGCCCGTGGCGACAAGCAGTCGTCGATACGACGAGCACCGTGACACCGAGAACCGTGACATAGGGGATCAGGCGAGGCTCGAGGCCAGACGGGCGTCGTACGCGTCGGCGAGAGACGTCAGGGCCGAGCCGGCGTCGCCGGTGAAGCACGTCCCGTGCATGACCGCGAGCGTCGTCGGCGCCAGATCGGCCAGCGCCCGCAGTGTCGGGCCGGTCGACGGCGTGAGGCACGTGGCGCCGAACACATCCTCGGCCACGAGCGCTGCCTCGACGATGTCGTGAGTGGCCAGTGCCGGACCGTCGCCGAGCTGCGTGAACAGGTCGCCACACAGCAGCGTCCCCGTCGTTTCTTCGTACAGCACGCGGGCTTCCCAACCGTGTGGGACATGCGGCGTGTCGAGGTGGCGGACCCGATGTGCGCCGAGCTCGATCACGTCGCCGTTGGCGAGCGGGACCGGACGCCGGTCGGCGAGGTCGTCGATGGAAACCATGCAGCCCATCGCGCCGTGGGCAACCTTCGACTCCGGGGCAATGGCGAGGAACTCGTTCATCGAACCGCACTCGTCGGACTCGACGTGCCCGAAGGTGATCCAACGCAGGTGTTGGACCGGCGTGACACTGTTGATGGCGTCGACGATGGCGGGGAACATCGCCCGCGGTCCAGTGTGGAACAGCAGCGACTGCTGGTCGACGAGGAGGTACTGATTGAACGTGAACCCGATCGGCCCGACGTCGGGAACGAACGTGGAGATGCGGTAGATGAGATCGGCGACCTCGTCGATGCGAACGTCCATGGCGACCTACAGCGGAAGCGGATGACGGAGAACGCCGTCACCGTCGGCACGGCCCGACAGGATGCGGGCGAAGTCGATGGTGCTGATCTGCACGTGTTCGCCTGCGACGCCGGACACGTAGGTGATCTCGAGGTCGACGAGCTCGAGGACGAACGGTTCCCCGTGCGTCTCGGCCCACTCCGCCACCAGATCTGCGACGATTCGGCCGTCGTGATCCCCGTCGAGGTCGGGGAGCGCACCGATGGCCACAGCGATGTCGATGCGGTGCATCCAGACGTCGCGGGTGAAGCCCATGTCGAACAGGTACTTCAACCTCGCACGCCCGACCGGCGCCGGCAGCTTGAGCAGCGGAAGGTTGGCAATCGGTTTGGGCAGCTTGGAGCGGGCTTTCAAGGCGTTCGGTGCGGTGTCGGCCCATTCCTGCCGGAGCTGGTCGGTGCTCGCGTCGGCGCGCTCTCGGACCTGGAGCTCGTTCATCCCGTCCCACCAGTATTGCGCACCGATCTCGGCCACGAACGGCTTGCCGGTGCGTACCTGCCGCACGAACTCACGCGGTGAGACCTGGGCGGCGGCCGCACCGATCACGTGTGCGGCAACGGCTCGGACGTCCCACCGGTCGCATTCGGTCCGGGCGCCCCACTGCTGCGGCGTCAGCCCGGCCAGGCAGGCACCGAACTTTGTGTTCTCTGCGGCCGTGATCTGCATCGCCTCCCGGTGTCGGATGCGTGCGATGGTGGCGACGTCGACGGTCACGGTCGGGTAGTTGACCACATCGGTGCGCATCTCGGAACCAACCGAGGCGGAATGTCCGAACTGGCTGAGGAGGTTGAAGCTCATGGACAGATCGTGCACGACCGGGCTACCACCCACATCCGTACCCGGTACCCAAACAAGGATTGCGGGCACCGGCCGCGCGACGCGTATGACACGTCGATGGACTTCGGCTGTCACCCCGTCCGTGTGGCGGGGCCCACCAGCTGAATCGCCAGGATTTCTTGTATTGCCAGCGGCTCGATGCGCGGATACTGATCGCCGTCGCGCATGAACCTCCGCGATGCAAGGATCGGACTCGACCCTCGGGCCTTTCATATCGATGTCGGTCTATATTACGGGTTGGCTCGTGACATGGCGAAGTATCTACTCCTCGACAGGATCCGGCAGAGTTTCGGAGGAACGAACCGCCCCCTCAACTTCTACTGCTGTCATCGCCGTGCGGACGGAACGTGGTGAGCGGGGTCAGCCAAAGGGACACAATCTGGAGTGGCTGGCCGATGTCTGAATCCACACTCGGCACAACAGATCGCTGCTCCATACACAGACCCCGCTCGGGCCCGGCCTGTCGCATCGTCGATCAGAATGTCATCGGCAACCCCCGCTCGCGACCACACCGGCTCGGCACGAATGCGACCCCGCGGCCGATCGGAAAGCGCCAGCGCGTCTCGGAGGGAAGCGTGAGGTTCGGTCGTTCAGCGGCTCTGTTTACGAACCACACGAACAATGAGCAGCAGCAGAATCGAGCCGATGATGGAGCCGATCAAACCTCCTGCCTGGAGCGCTCCGTCGTCGGAGTCGAATCCGAAAATGACAGCGCCGAGGAAGCCGCCGAGCAACGAGCCGCCGACCCCGAGTGCCCACGTTTGGAACAGCGACATCGAGTCGTCACCAGGAACGACTGCGCGAGCGATGAGTCCGAAAATGAAGCCGAACACGAGGAGGACGAGGATGAACCAGATCATGAGTGACTCTGGTACCCGAAGGACTGACGAGTCAACCGTCCGCACCGACCAAGCCGCTCAGATTCTTCACGACCCATTTCCACCGAACCCGACCGAGATCGGCAGACCTTCGAGCAGCCACCCGCTCCAGATCGCCGGCGGTCAGACGACATCGACGGCAACTCCATTGGCATGCGCGGCGAGCGCCTCGATGTCGACTCGGTCGCCGGTCAGGACCGTCCCGCTCGGCTCCGCAATCGCGACAACGAGTGCGTCGACAGCTGAACCGGCTCGGGCCCGTCGCCTCAGCTCGGCTGCTCGCCGAGCAGTCCACTCGCTGACCGTCGGTTCGATGATGCACTTCTCCAAGAATCGGTATGGCTGGGATCTCCGACCTCAGCGGCGAGTTCTTCGAGGTATCGGTCCGTTTCAGCGAGTGCATCCTGGCACTCCAACTCAGCGCGAAGCGCAACCTGCAAGAGTTCCGAGGCTGGGAGGTCGCGCTGCTTCAGCTGTTCGTGGAGATCGTCGCGCA
Source organism: Ilumatobacter sp. (assembly GCF_049588435.1). Taxonomy (GTDB): domain Bacteria; phylum Actinomycetota; class Acidimicrobiia; order Acidimicrobiales; family Ilumatobacteraceae; genus Ilumatobacter_A. The sequence goes on along the minus strand of NZ_JBAVYV010000451.1, from coordinate 11,401 downwards.
AGTACACCTGAACACGCGGCATACGCCTCACCGTACGCCTACGACAGGCGTATCTCAACAAGCGCGTTCGGATCGATCAGACCGCTCGCGATCGGCTCGTTCGATCGCTGAGACCCGCCCGGATCATGCAGACCCGGCAACTCTGGCTGAGAGCATTCTCCGCCCCGAAACCGTCACGGCGCCGCGGTCACTGCGCACTGAAACCGGCCGACAAGGTTGACAATTTCTGAAGAATGTCCTCTGTCGAGTGCCCCCGCTGGGGTGTGGCCATGACTAGCCTGCGGCTCGCCGAGCTCTGGAGGGAACCGCATGGCTGATTCGTCGGAACCAGGAAAGCGACTCGACGTCGACTCGCCCCAGGGCAACGCAATCGTCGAGGCAGCAACGCGCTGTTTCGACACCTGGGGCGTCGAACGCACGCGTATGGGCGACATCGCCATCGAGGCCGATGTCGCCCGGCCAACGCTGTACCGCTACTTCCCGAACAAGGAAGCACTGATCCTGGAGGTGATGATCCGTCATATTCGCGTCGAGAACGCGATGACCCGCAAGAAGGTCAAGCTCGCCGGCCCCGGCCGTGATGTCATCCGTCGCTGCCTGCTGCTGCAGATTCGGGAGCAGCGCCCCAAGGAGCAGCCCGGCTCGCTGCTGCGCACCGAATCCACGCACGTTCTCGCCCACCGCGCCGCGAACTCACCGGAGGTGCTCGAGGCGGCCAAAGAACTGTGGGCCGACATCTTCGCGTACGCCGCCGAGCGAGGTGAGCTGAGGCCCGACCTCGAGGCCGACGGCGCGATCCGATGGATGACGATGCTCGTACACGTCTCGCTGGTGCTGCCCGAGCTGATGCCAGCCGACGAGCAGTTGGAGCGCTACCTCGACCAGTTCGTGGTCGAGGCACTCGTCCTCTGAGCCGCCGACCTCGGGCGCAGCGAGAAGATCCTCTTGCTCCGAGCTCAAGTGACAAAGTATGTTTAATGTCAATCGTCGCCCGTCGGAAGCGACGGGGAGGTATCGATCTGGGCCTGCGACCGACATTGGGGGAACATGCACTTCTCAGCGAGCGAACGCCTACCCGACCACGGTTTCGTCGACGCCGATGAGCGCCTACACCAGCCGCCGGCCGCGCTGCCCGAGAGGTGGCAGGAGAACATGTTCTTCGTCGCCTGGGACCTCGAGGCGGGTCATGGCGTTCTGATCCATACCAAACGGTGGCCCGCCAGGGCTGACCACGAGGCGCACGTCGTGGTGTTCGTAGATGGCGTCCCGTCGTCGGCCGTCCTCCACCGACCGACTGGCACCACATTGCACATGAACGAAGAGATCCCCGAGCTGTCCGCCGAAGTCGAAGTGCCCTGGAGCCGGTGGCGAATCCAGGCCGAGCTCGACGCAACTGAAGGATTCGGCCCCTACGGGTTCCTCGCCCATCGGCCGGTCGGGCCAACCAAGACTGTCGTTGACATCACGCTTGAAAGCGAGCTGCAACCGGCCGACTTCAACGTCGCCCTGGCATCGTGGGCCGACGAGCAAGCCGAGCGCAGCGGCCCGCACAACTCCGCCCAGCAGCACTACGAGCACGGCGGTCGCTGGCACGGCAGCCTGCGCATCGGCAACCGCACCGTGCAGGCCAAGGGTGTGTACGTGCGTGACCACAGCTGGGGCGAGCGGGTCGAGTCGAACTTCGACTCCGGGGTCTTCTGGACCGCGTCGTCGCTCGACGACGGCCGGCTCTTCTGCAACGCGATCGGGTTCCCCTCGGCGGCGGGCACACTCGGCACCGGGATCATCGTCACCTCGGACGGCGCATTCTCAACACGCAACGTCGACGCGACGTTCACACCCGAGCCCGGACTGACGTCATACGACACATCTCGGATCTCCTACGGCTTCGCCGAGCCGGTCATCCTCGACGGCTGCACCACGGTGCACGTCCCCAAGTATCTCCCCGGCTCGGGTGATCGGCGCTACGACAACAACGCCATCTCCCACGTCCGCATCGGCGAGGCCACCGGTATGGGCTGCCTGGAATGGGCCGCTGTGCTCGACGCCGACCGTGCCGCCACCCTCGATGCGCTGCTCGACGACACGCCTGTCTGATCCATCGAAACCGCCAATCCAACCAAGGAAGGTCGCGACATGCGCACCCTGCCCCGTTTGATCTCACCCGACGACCACATCCAGACCCCCGCCCACGTGTGGCAGGACCGGGTGCCGCAAAAGTTCCGTGACGCGGCGCCGCGCATCGAGCGGCTCCGCGGAACCGTCGACCTGGGCATGGGTGACCTGCGCTTCATCGAGCGCGATGAGGCGCCGCTCGCAGACGTGTGGCATTACGACGGCAGGCGCATCCCGCTCGTGCGCATCGCCGCCGCGTCGGGCTACGACCGCTCCGAGATCGACGGCCGCGCCGTCACCTACGACGACATGCACAAGGCGTGCTACGACCCCGCCGCCCGTCTGGCCGCGATGGACCAGGCCGGGATCGAGGCATCGGTCTGCTTCCCGAACATGTTCGAACGGTTCTGCGGCCAGACGTTCTCGTTCGCCCAGGACAAGGAATTGGCCCTGCTGTGCATCCGCGCCTACAACGACTATGTCATCGAGGAATGGTGCGCCGGGTCCCACGGCCGCCTGGTACCGATGGGCATCGTGCCATTGTGGGACGTCGACCTGGCGGTCGCCGAGACCGAGCGGCTCGCCGGGCTCGGCTTCCGCAGCATCACTTTCAGCGAGGCCCCCCACCTGCTTGGCCTGCCATCGATCCACTCTCACCACTGGGACCCGTTGTTCGCCGCCTGCCAAGACGCGCAGATCGTCGTGTCGCTGCACATCGGCACCGGCGGCTTCCCGATGCTGGCAAAGGACGGCCCAGGGTCGATTCCCAACGTGATGGCCTCGTTCAATGCGGGCTACGCCCTCGCCGACTGGCTGTTGTCGGGTCTGCTGGCCAAGTTTGCCGACCTCAAGATCGTGCTCGCCGAATCGCAACTGGCCTGGGTGCCGTACGTGCTTTCGCGCGCCGACTTCGTCTGGAATGAGATGCGCGGCGCGAACTTCACCGACATCGACACCTCCCAGATGCCGGAACCACCGAGCTTCTACTTTCACCGCAACGTCTTTCTGACGTTCTTCCGCGACCCGGTCGGCCTCACCCTTCTTGACCAGCTTGGCGCGGACAACGTCTTGTACGAGACCGACTTCCCGCACTCCGACTCGTCGTGGCCGACGTCGCGCAGCGTGGCCACGGAGATGACCGCCGACCTCGCCGAGGCAGACGCCCGCAAGATCGTCGCCGACAACGCCCGCGCGTTGTTCCGCGTCCAGACCACCAGTTAAGCAAACTCGCCAGAAACATGGGGAACACGTGACCATCATCGACCCGACCACGGGCACCACCGAACCGACCCGCTACTGGTCGTCAGCGAACATCGGCGAAGCAACACCGGACGTGCTCTCGCCGATGTGCTGGAGCTTCTGGGGACCACAGGCCGAGATGGCGGCACGCCGCTCGTACCAACGATTCGGCATTCTCGCGAGCCGCGAGGTCATTGTGTCGGAGAACCCGAACGAGCTGATGACCAACTACTTCTACGGTCGTCCGGCGCTGAACGTCGACGTGCTTCGTCCGTACTTCGGCAGCGTCCCGGGCGTCAGCGCTGACGACTTCGAGCGAGACATGTGCGGCAAGCTTCGGCCGAGCCTCCCACCGGCCCAACGCAAGAACCGCCTCCCGTTCATCGTGGCCATGGGACCATACGCGATGTGGAAGACACCACGACGCCTGCGCGACCTCGTTCCCCGCCAGCGCACCTGGTGGGAGACCGAGGTTCGCGACCGGACGTCCATCGGCGATCCCATCGCACGCCTCGCCGACGCTGCGGCCCGCTACCGCGAATCCTTCGAAATCCACTGTTGCGGTCGTTTCGTGCTGATGTCCGCCCAATCAACGCTGACCAAGCTGACCCACGCCATCGACCGCCCGGACCTTCTGCTTGGCCTGATCGCCGGGCTGGGCGGCGTCACCGAGGTCGGGATCGCCGACGATCTCTGGCAGGTCAGCCGAAAGAAGCTCACGATGGAGGAGTTCGTTCGCCGCCACGGCTTTCACGGCCCGAACGAGGGCAACCTGTCGGGCACCTCATGGAGGGAGAACGACACTCCAGTGCGCCGCCTCGTCGACACCTTCGCCAACCGCCCCGACGACGAGCGGCCGCGCCGACGCGAGGAGGCCAACATGGTCGACCATCAAGACGCCCTCGCCAAGTTCCTCGCCCTCCTCGACGACAAACAGCAGCGCAAAGCGCGCAAGGCCGCCGCCGCGCTCGTGCGCAGCACCCAAGCCAACGAACTCGGCAAGGCCTCGTACCTGATGGCAATCGACGGCGGTCGGTCAGCTACCCGCGACGCCGGGCGGCACTACGTCACGGCCGGTCAACTCGACGACGTCGATGACGCCTTCTACTTCACCATGGCCGAACTCGGCCAGCTCCCGTCCAACGCCAAGGACATCGTCGAGTTCCGCCGCAGTCGGCGCAACCACTACCGGACGCTGTCGCTGCCCGTGACCTTCACCGGGATGCCCGTACCAATCGAAACCGCCGAACGCACTGAGGAGCTGTCCGACAGCTTCACCGGCGCAGCGGGATCCCCCGGCCACGTCGAAGGCATCGCCAACGTCATCACCGACCCCGACACGGCACCTCCACTGGACGAGGGGCAAATTCTCGTGTGCCGCTTCACCGACCCGAGCTGGACACCGCTGTTCGTGCTCGCCGAAGCACTCGTCATCGACATCGGCGGCCCGACCAGTCACGGCGCCATCGTCGCCCGAGAGCTCGGCATCCCCTGCGTCATCGGAACCGGCTACGGGACCTCCCTCGTACACACCGGCGATCGACTCTCTGTCGACGGCTCCACGGGCGAGGTGAAGGTCCTCGAGCGCGCTCCCACTCAGCGACCCGCCGGACAACACCAGATCGACGACGCGAATCGAACGCAAAATTGGCCAGCGTGAAGGGGGATACGGCACTCGAGGCAACTGTGCCGTGCACGAGCGCCGATCGCTCGTTGCGGCCTTGACATCGCCGCGGCTCTCAACCGTCACGAAGCTCAACCCCGTCGACTTGACCGGGGACGGCTCATCCGTCCCGCGCGCCGAATCTGGTGAGATTGCTCCGATCACCCATCGTGAACGATGTTCGTCCAACGTCCGATGCCTACAGTCGACCTGAAACGCCAGCGCCTTCCGGAAAGGGCAACGATGTCCGACAACCCCGACGCATTTGGAGCCACGCGTACGTGGGTCGAGTACGGCGAGCGCACGGTCGATGAGCCGGTTCCGGCCGATGTCGCGGCGCTCGTGGCGGCGGGCACGCCGTTCTGGCTCGACATCGAGCGACCGTCGGATGCGCTGATCGATCGAATGGCCAGCGCGCTCGGCCTGCATCCGCTCGCCGTGGAGGACTCCAAGGAGTTCGCACAGCGCAGCAAGCTCGTGGTCTACGGCGACGTCGCGATGATCGTGGGCTTCGGGCTGGACATGGAACGGGGTGCTCCGGTAGAGGTCCACGGTTACCTCGCCGCCGAGTTCCTGATTACGTTTCGTCGTGCGCCGAGTGTTGCAATCGACCGGCTGCATCGCACCGGTTCGCTGCGCGACATGCTCGGCGGTGAACCGATCCGGATCCTCCATCATCTGGCGACGGCGTTGCACGAGGAGTTCGCTCAGTACATCGACGTGCTCGAGGCACGGCTCCGGGACGTGGAGCGGGCAATGCTGGACGACTCGAGTGATGAACACCTCTCCGAGATCGTCGACATTCAGCGAATTGCCGATGACCTCCGGCGGACCGTGGCCGGCGGTCGTGACGTGGCCGCACGCTCGAAGGTCGCCGTGTCCATGCCTGGTGACACCGCAGACGCGGCCATCTACACCGGGGATCTCACGGATGAGTTGAGCCTGATCGTCGATGACCTGGCATCGGTCGGTGAGCGCTGCATCGCGGCTCTCGGTCTGAACGCGTCGTTGGCCAGCAATCGCCAGGCGATTGCGAGTCGCCAGCTGGCGACGGTCGCGACGGTGTTTCTGCCGGTCACGTTCGTCGTGGGCTTCTTCGGCATGAACTTCGAGGTGCTGATCAACGACTTCGAACAGGGGTGGTCGAGATTCCTCATCTTCGGGGTGTTGCTCAACATGGCCGGCGTCGTCGGGACGCTGTGGCTGCTCCGGCGCCGCGGACTGCGCTGACTTCCGAGATCGTCTGCTTTCCGGCCCGCACGCCGTTCGGTCGTTGATTCAGCGGTCGGTCGGCTCGGGGACACCCTCCTCGGGGAGGAGGCCTCGTTGGCTCATCACGAAGAGCAGACCGATCGCGGGGAAGATGAGCACGACGGCCGCGATCGTCGCCACGACGACCGCCCAGATGGTGCCCGATGGCGCCGCGGCGTTCTCGACGGTGAGTGTCTCGGGGAGCATGTAGTCCCATTGGGCCACACCCCACCCGACGACGACCAGGAAGACGGCTCCTACGGCCGAGAGGCGGGCGCCACGGTGCTCGTCCTGAGTCAGCAGGACGAGCGTGACCACACCGCACAGTGCGGACAGGATCATGAGTGGGAGACCGCGCGAGGTCAGGCCGTCGAACAGGTACTCGGCGTCGGCGCGGAGGACGAAGACGCCTGCGCCCGCGACGACCCCGGCGACGACCGCCGCTCCGACCGCGCGCCGACGGAAGTACTCGACCATCGTGTCGTCGGCCAGTCGTCGCGCATCCCACACCAGGTAGGTCGCGGCCAGGAACGCGGTCACGCAGACGGCGAGCAGGCCTCCGAGAACGGACGTCGGGTTGATCCAGCTGTCGACCGGGTCGCCCGCCTGCCCGCCGTCGGGCACCCGACCCGAAGCGATCCCTCCGGCGATCGCGCCGAAGCAGTAGGGCACGAGCACCGACGAGCAGGCGAAGACGGCACCGAACGCTCGGCGGTCGCGGGTTCGCAGTAGGGCATGCCGGAACGCGAAGCTCGCCCCGCGCAGGATGATTCCCAGCGCGGCCAGGGTGAGGGGGACGAACAACGTCAGGGTGATCGAGGAGTACGCGACCGGGAAACAGGTCCAGAGTACGACGAAGACGAAGATCAGCCAGGTGTGGTTGACCTCCCAGACCGGGCCGATCGACCGGTCGATGACCTCACGCGGAGCGGCACCGCGTTTCGTCCCGCCTGCCGTCAGGTCCCAGAACCCGGCGCCGAAATCGGCACCTCCGAAGAGTGCGTATCCGGTGATCCCGATGAAGAGGATGACGGCCGCAACCGTGCTCATGGCGTGCCGACCGAAGCGTCGTCGGGTTGAACCTCGTTGCCGGTCTCGGCGGGGTCATCGGGTTCGTCGTCGGCGGGACCGTAGGGCACGTCGACGTTCTGGCCCGCTCGGAAGCGTTCGCTCATCCGACGCAGGACGTACACGAGCGCTGCGGCGAGCGCGATGTAGAGAGCGACGATGAGGATGAACGTGATCCACACGTTCTCGTTGCCGGTTGCCGCGTCCTCGACCTTCATGTGCTCGTAGACGATCCAAGGTTGTCGGCCGACTTCGCTCACCACCCATCCTGCTTCCATGGTGATCACGCTGAGCACGCCGCATGTCGAGGCGACATACAGGAAGAGTCGGCTCTTCGGCATGCGCTTCTTGAACAGCCAGGTTCCGCCCCACCAGACCGAGATCAGGAACAGCAGCGTCCCGAGACCGACCATCACGTCCCAGGCAAGGTGAACGGTGTTGACCTGGCGGGTGGTCGGCCGCTCGTCCTCCGGGAATGCGTCGAGCCCCTGGATGACGGTGCTGGTGCCGGTGCTCGGGTCGGACAACCATGAGGCAAATCCGGGAATCGGGATTCCTCCAGTCACGGTCCCGTCGTCGTCGAGTCGTCCGAGCAATGTCTCGGGAACGTCGCTCGCGGTCTCGGCGACGAGTTCGACCGCGGCGAACTTCATCGGCTGGTTGTTGTAGACCCATCGCGCCAGTGAGTCGCCGACCCCCATCTGGAACGGCATGGCGATCGCGGCCACGGTGAAGGGGATGATCAAACCCAGGCGGTGGTAGCGGTCCCGGCGACCGCGGAGCATGCCGACGGCGTAGACGGACGCGACCATGAAGCCGCCCACCACGTACGCGGCGATCACCATGTGCGCGGCCATGAGCGGCATCGCGTCATTGAAGATCACCTCCCACGGATCGACAGCGGTGATGTTGCCGCCGTCGTCCAGGGTGAATCCGCTCGGGGCGTTCATCCATGCGTTGGCCGACACCACCGACACACTTCCCAAGATGCCAGCGACGACCACGGGGACCCCGGTCCAGAAGTGCGTCCAGGGTTTCAGTCGACGCCAGCCGAAGATGTAGATCGCGACGAAGATGGCCTCGGCGAAGAAGAACAGGCCCTCGAAGGCGAACGGTACTCCGAACGCCTCGCCCCACTGGCCCATGAACTCGGGCCAGAGCAGCCCGAACTCGAACGACAACATCGTGCCGGTGACCGCTCCGACCGCGAAGGTGACCGCCATGTACTTGGACCAACGCTGCGCCAGCAACATCGCGGCGGAATCGCCGTGCTTGAGTCCGCGGTAGTTCGCGATCAGTGTCATCGCTCCCCACGACACACCGAGCGGGACGAGAATGATGTGGACCGCCAGCGTGAACGCCATTTGTGCGCGCGCCCAAGGGACAGGATCCACCGCGAGGACACCGGCGACGATCGAGCTCATTCCGTCAGTTTCGTCACCGGCAAACGATCCGGCATCGGCCAGATCGCATGACTCGTGATGGACCCGATGCCCGCTCCGATTCACGTCATGTAGATGATGTCATCGGCAGGGGACGACTTCATGATGGGAAGTCGGTGACCTGCAGAACCGAACGATTGGAAGGATGCGGAGAAATGACGATGGACCACGACGATGTGTTTCACATGCTGGCATTGGGTGAGCCGAACCTCGCCGACCAGCAATGGCAGGAAGTCATCGAACGATTCGAAGGTCTCGATCCGCAATCCAATTCCATCGCGCGTCTCGGCGCGCTCGTGGCGCTCGGTGCCAATGAGGCGTCCTTCGCTGCGGCCGTCGACACGGCAATCGGAGCCGGGTCCACGGTCGAGGAACTCGTTGGTGTCCTCTGCGCGCTCGCACCGATTGTCGGCACCGCCCGGCTGGTCGTCGCTGCCTCGCGATTGGCTCCCGCGCTGGGCATCGACGCAGACGCTATGTTCGAATCCGGCTCGGTTTCGCCGATCAGAAGGTGAAGTCACCCAACAGGCCGAGCGACGTGGCGGTGGCCACGGCCTCGGACCGCGACGTCGCAGCGAGCTTGCGGTAGATGGCGCCAGCGTGTGTCGCCACCGTGTTGCGCGACAGGAAGAGTCGGGTGGCGATCTCTTGGAGGGACAGGTGTGTTTGCAGGTACGGCAGGACGCGCAGCTCGGCGGGGGTGAGCGGAACGGGTCCACCCTCGGCCGGTGCCGAAAGGAGCATCGTGCGGAGTTCATCCGTCTGAACCACCAGCGAGCCGAGAGCCGGGCGCTTTCGAAGCACATCGTCGACCTCGCGTAGGAGGTGGCGGGCCGTCACGGGTTCACCCATCGTGACGTGAATCCGCGCCAGGAGGAGCCGCAGCCGGACCGCCCAGAACGGCACGGTGTACGACGAAGTTCCGCGGGCGCGCATCGCCATCGCGAGGTACCGCTCCGTCGCCGCTCGGTCTCCGTCGTGGAGTGCGAGACGGGCTCTGGCCCCGTGTGAGATCAAGCTGGTGAGATACTCCCTCATCTGGTTCGCCTCGATGAGCTCGTGCGCCAGAGACAACTCCTCCCGTGCCGCGGCCCAGTCGTTGCGGTCCATGGCGATCAGCGCACGTTCACCTCGGCAGTGCACGATCGTGTCCGCCAGACCTGCTGCCTGCGCAGACTCGATGGCATCGCCGAACAGCGACCAGGCCGTTGATGGGTCGCCGTCGTCGCCGCGGAGATGGACGGCCTCGGCGCACATTGCCTCCGCCGTTGGCCGCCACGGTCCCCATGCTGGTTCTTCGTCCATTGCCGTACCGGCATCGGCGAGCATTTTCTCCGGGCCTGCCGAGCAGGACAGGGCCAGGAACATCGCACGCGCCGAGTCGAACGACGCCGACCCGTCCGTCGGGGCTCCGTCGAACGAAAGATCGCCCAATCGATCGGCCCACCGTTCCGCCTGGGGACCATCACCCGCCAGTGCGGCGATCCATCCAGCGATCGCGGCGAGCGGTGGATACTCGACAATCGATTCGTCACCCAGATCGTGCAGCCAGCGCTGGATGGTCGTGAGTCGACCGCGTGCGTGTACGTCCTGGATCACTCGGGCCATCAGCCGTGCTGTCCGCTGCGGGTTCGCGCTCTGGAGAGCGTGCTCGACGGCAGATTCGATCGACCCCTGCGCGTCGTACCATTCGGAAGCGAGGAGGTGAAGCCGTCGTCGTTCTTCGCCGTCATCGGTTCGGTCGAGTTCAGCGAGCAGGAGCTCGCGGAACGCTGCGTGGTATCGGTATCGCGTCCGTTGCCGATCCGTCGGGATCAGGAAGAGGTTTGCTTGTTCGAGCGAGTGCAGCCGCGACGCCGAGCCGTCGGAGCCGAGGAGCGCGTCGCACAGCGGACCGCTCAACTCCTCGAGCACCGATGTCCGCGTCAAGAAGTGACGATCGTCAGCGGTGAGCCCGTCGAGAACCTCGCGCCGGAGGTAGTCGACGACGTAGCGGTCGCCCCGGCCGAACGACGTGAGCGTTCCGCGCCGCGCCACGACCAGTGCGAGCTGGAGACCCGCAACCCAGCCCTCGAGATCGTTGTAGAGCTCGACGACCTTCTGCTGCTCCATTGCTGCATCGCCCTGGCGAAGAAAGCGACCCGACTCGTCGAGGTCGAAGGAGAGGTCGTCGACGCCGAGCTCGAGCACGTCGTGGCTGACTCGCCAGCTCGGAAGTCGCCGTGCTTCGTTTCGTCCCGCGATGACCATGGTCGAACCCGGAGGAATTCGGTCGACCAACAGATCGACCAGGTCACCGCACTCCAGTGAGGTCAACTCGTGCAGATCGTCGAGGATCATCACGAAATCGCGGTCGGCGGTGTTCATCCGCTCTGCGAGCCGCGGCCCCAGCTGTCCGAGGACCGATGCGCCCGAGCTCGACATGGCATCGCGAAAGTCAGCACCGAGACCCTGTGTGTCGCCGAACGCTGCAGCCAGCGCCGAGATCAGATTCACCGGATCGTTGTCCGCGCGGGCGAGCGAGACCCATCCCACCGGTCGCACCTCGAGGATCGCCCACTCCGCCAAGAGCGTTGTCTTTCCATAGCCGGCAGGCGCCGCGATCGACACGATGCGGCATGAT
>NZ_JBAVYV010000450.1:0-2440 GCF_049588435.1 Ilumatobacter sp. | reverse complement strand
CCTGAGTCCTCGCGCGGATTTCGACGACTGGGCGCAACACCCGCGCCGGTTCCTCGAACACGCTCGGGAGATCGGAGCGATCCACGACCGCAAGTTCCCGGCATCGACCGACGAGTGGGCACGTGAGTTCCGTCGGTTTCGTCCCGTTGCATCAGCTCGGCGATTCGCTCCGCGGCCGATGCTGGTGATGCACGGAGACGAGGACGATAGCGTTCCGGTGTCCGACGCCCGCCAGTTGGTCAACGCACACGGCGACGCCGAGTTGAGCTTGCTCGAAGGTGCCGGCCACCGACTCCGCCACGACCCCCGCGCGATCGCGATTCTCCTCGGCTGGCTCGACCGGATGCGTTCGGTACAACATCACCCGAGCGCGACAACAGGGCGTTGACCCTGGTCATCGCGAGGCGTGCTGTTCAGCGAGCCCGTTCGACCTGGCTGACGTACCAGGTGTACGCCGTTTCGACGATCTCGCGAAGTCCCCAGTTCGCCGTCCATCCCAACGTGTCGGAGGCAAAGGTTGGGTCGGCGAACGTCGCGACGGGATCGCCGGCGCGCCGAGGACCGACGTCGTAGGGAACGGCCTCACCGGCAACATCGGCTGTGGTGTTCAGAACCTCCAGGACCGACGATCCGACACCTGTCCCGACGTTCACGGCGACGGTGTCCCCATCTCGCCCGAGATAGTCGAGCGCTTTGACGTGAGCATTGGCAAGGTCGGCGACGTGGATGTAGTCGCGGATACACGTTCCGTCGGGCGTGTCGTAGTCGTCACCGAACACGGTGAGACGGCGCTCGTTCAGCAGCAACGCCTTCATCGCGAGCGGGACGAGGTTCTGCGAATGGGTCCAGTCCTCGCCGATGCGTCCATCGAAACTCGCGCCGGCGGCATTGAAGTAGCGCAGGCTGACCGATCGGAGATCGCTGGTTTGTCCGTACCAGAACAGGATTCGTTCGACCATCGCCTTCGATTCTGCGTAGACGGACTCTGGATGGATCGGAGCATTCTCTGTCACGGGAACGACGTCCGGGGTGCCGTTCACCGAGCACGAGGACGAAAAGACGACGTCGTTGACACCGGACGCGAGACATGCTTCGACCAGGTCGACGCTCCCAGCGACGTTGTTCCGCCAGTACTTGGCGGGAGTCTCCATCGACTCACCGACGGCCTTGTACGCCGCGAAGTGAACCAACTGTGTGACGCCGTGTTCGTTGCACGTGGTCGCGACGAGGTCGCGATCGTGGATGTCGCCGATGACGAGTGGGGCGTCGATGACTGCCTCACGTCTCCCGAGTTCGAGCGAGTCGAGCACCACAACCTCGCGTCCGGCCTCGCGGAGACTGCGTACGGTGTGCGAGCCGATGTATCCGGCTCCACCGGTGACGAGGACGGTTCCGTCGATCGAGTTCACACCCACCGGGTCGAACCTACCCTCGTACCCTCCTGCGCGGGCACGCGGCCTGCATACCGCAGAGCGAGATCTTGGAATCTGTGGTCTCGGAGTAAACGATTCGGCTCCGGATGCCGACCTCTGTGATTGTCCCGCCTACTGGCGTGACGAGACCGACTCCACGCCCACAACAGCCCCGAACTCTCGACCGCCTAAACTCACCGAACGATGAACGGGGTCACAGACATGCTTGCACCGCTCAACGGCGGGCGATCGCTTGGAGAAACAGATTGGCCCATCGAACGCCGTGGCATGCTGAACCGGTACAGCGTGCTGATGGCAGATTTACGAGCGTCAATGGCGATGGAGGACTGACGTGAAACTGATCATCGTCGCTGGCATGCATCGCTCAGGCTCGTCGTTCGTGACAGAGCTCGTCCGGGCCCTCGGCGCCTCCACGGGCAACGACCTGCTTGAACCTGCGGATGACAATCCACACGGATTCTTCGAGAACCGGGTGGTCAAACAACTCAATGACCTGGTGCTTGGTCGACTCGACGGTACGTGGGATCGCCCTCCCATCGGACTGTCGCAACAATGGGCGGACAGCACCGGACTTGATCGAGTGCGCCAATCGGCCGAGACCGCCATCAACCACTTGTTCGACGAAGTTGGCGACGCCTCGGCCTGCGTGATCAAGGACCCGAGGTTCTCGCTCACGCTGCCGTTCTGGAACTCCGTGATGGCGATCGACACGACTGTCGTTCCGCTCCGCTCCCCTCACGAGGTCGCTCAGTCGCTTCGGCATCGAAACGGTTTCGCACCGCCTCGTTCGGCCGAGTTGTGGCTCCGGTACACCGTCGATGCGTTGCTCCACGCTCCGAACCCACTCGTTGTTCCAATGCACGACATCGTGTCCGATCCTGGGAACGCGATCCCTCGGCTCGCTGCTGCGATCAGCCTCGACGCGACGGTCGACGAAGCACTCGAGTTGGCTGGCCAACGCGAGCGAAACTGGAGACCGTCTGAGCCGTTCGCTTCGGTGTCCGACC
>NZ_JBAVYV010000449.1:0-4625 GCF_049588435.1 Ilumatobacter sp. | reverse complement strand
GTCGAGCACGTCGAGATCGTGAACGAGTGCTTCGGTCTCGATGTCGACGAGGACGAGGTCCGCTGTGCGGAAGCGGTAGATCGGCTTGGTCGACGCCGTCTCGGGAAGGCCTTGCGACGATGGCGCGAACTGCGGGAACGTCGGGTTCGACGCGGCTTCCACGAGGAGGTCGACGGCGGCGGGAACCGGATCGATGAGGTAGTTCGTACGTCGCGGATGGATCCCCTGCAGCGGTGTCCAGCTTCCGTCCGGACGGCGCTCGACCACCAGCCCCTCCGCCTGGAATCCGGCCGGATCGCGTATGAATCCGAGGTCGATGATCGCCTCGACGCGGTGGGTGGGTCCGCGCTCGATCCAGTCGGTCGGGATCGAGCCGGTCAGAGCGAACCACGTCGTTCCCCATGGCGTGCCCCACGGGGAACCGACCTCGAACGGTTCGACGTCGTCGGGCGTGGGTCCGGCCCGGACATCGAGCGGGATCCGGTCGACATGGACGAGTGGAAGGACGCGATCCCACAGTTCGCGGGCGATCCGGCGTTCGGCGAGCTCCCGATCATCGTGCACGACGCGACCGTAGCCACCGAACATGCACGTCGGTGCCTGGCACCGATGAACATGGTGGTCGGATCGGCGTGATACACAACCGGTCGAATGACGGGCGATGCGGTGATGCGACGACGACGGGGTGGGCAGCTGTCGGCGATCACGGTGACGGCGGCGCTCGCCGTAGCTGGCTGCCGCGTGGGGTCCGCAGGCGACGCGACCACCTTCGAGACCGTCGCCGCTGCCGAATCCGACACGACGAACACCACCGTGAACGATTCCCGGGATCCCGTCGCGGTCGAGTGCAGCGCCGAGGCGCTCGGAGCCGACGACGTCTACTCGTTCAGCACCGCCTACCTCGTCGTGGACGGAGCACTCGGCGGTGTGTGTCTCGGCGAGGGCGACGCCCGACTCATCGATGCGTGGGACACGTTGTCGACCATCGCGCCGGAGGAGCAACTCGCGGACCTCGGCATCTTCGCGGCGTTCGACGCCGACGAACCGGGGGACGAGATCACGCTCGCATTCGTCAACGCCCTCGACGACGACGGCAGCTCGTTCCAGATGTCGATCAACCTGGAGAGCTACGTCGACGACCCGGCCGAGGCGCTGCTCACGATTGCGCACGAGTTCGCGCACGTGTTCACATCGATGCCGTGGCAGCTCGATCGAACGGTCGAAGCCAGCGAGAACTGCGCCACGTGGGACAACGGCGAGGGCTGCTTCCTCGATGACTCACTGATGTTCCGATGGATCGAGGCGTTCTGGGGCGACGGCCTGATCGACCAGATCGATCCGGTCGACGAACCGAGCCACGCGGACGGTGTCGAACGCTGCGACGAGGACGCCGGTTTCTTCGGCGCGTACGCCGCGAGCCACCCCGAGGAGGACTTCGCGGAGGCGTTCAGCGCCTACGTGTTCGACCTCGAGCCCGACCGGGCCGAGCAACAGGAACGGCTCGATTGGATGGCCGCCCAACCCGGACTCGCGGAATTCCGCGACCGGGCCGAGGCGGCCGGGCTCACCCCGGTGCGCAACAACTTCGACGTCTGCGGCCTCCCCGGCTGACCGTTGCCGGTCAGCGAACGGTGACGTTGCGGGCTTCGAGGCCCTTCTTGCCCTGCCCCACGGCGAACGTGACGCGCTCGTTCTCGTCGAGGGTCTTGAAGCCGTCGGTCTCGATGTTCGAGAAGTGGACGAACAGCTCGTCGCCACCGCCGTCACGAACGATGAAGCCGTAGCCGCGGCTGGCGTTGAAGAACTTGACCGTGCCGAGCTCCTGTCCGGCCGGAACCGGTGCGTTGCTCTCGACGCGCTCGCGTTTCGGAGTCTCGTTCTTCGGTTGCACCTGCCTCGGAGCCTCGGTGCGCGGGGTTGCGGTTGCGACGGCCGGTCGGGTCGCCCGGTCGTCGTTGCCCGAGAGGAGCACGGCGACCTCAAGGTCGTCGACATCGGGATCGGTCACGTCGACCTGGATTCCGACGTCGCGCTGGAGCTTCTTGACGTCCTTGCTCGTCCCCGGCTCGACGAACGAGACGACGATGCCGGTCTCGCCGGCGCGGGCGGTGCGGCCCGACCGGTGGTGGTAGGTCGAGCCGTCGGCCGGCGGGTCGTAGTGGATCACTGCGGACACGCCGTTGACGTGGATGCCGCGTGCCGCGACGTCGGTCGCGATCAACGCATCGGCCTTGCCCTGCTTGAAGGCGTCGAGCGCACGGTCGCGCTGGTTCTGACTACGACCACCGTGGATCGGCTGGGCGGAGACGCCGAGCTTGGCGAGTTGCTTCGCGAGACGGTCGGCGCCGTGGCGGGTGCGGGTGAACACGATCGTCGATCCGCAGCGGTCGATGACGTCCGCGGCGTTCTGGTTGCGCTCGGTACGATCGACCTGCCAGAAGACGTGGTGCGCGGCGTGGATGTCGGGACCCTTCGGGCCGACCTCATGGAACGCAGGATCGTGCTGGAAGTCCTTGATCAGCTTGGCGACGGGGCCGTCGAGCGTGGCCGAGAACAGCAACACCTGGCGGTCGTCACGGGTCTGGCCGACGATCCGGCGGACCGCGGGCAGGAAGCCCATGTCGGCCATCTGGTCGGCCTCGTCGATGACGACGGTCGCGACATCACGCAGGTCGATCGCGCCCATCTGCATCAAGTCCTCGAGACGTCCCGGGCAGGCGACGACCAGCTCGGTGCCCTTGTTCAGGGCGTTCTTCTGATTGCCGTAGCCGACACCGCCGTAGATCGACGTGGCATACATGCGCATCGCCTTCGTGAACGGGGTGAGCTCGGCCATGATCTGCTCGGCGAGCTCGCGGGTCGGTGCGAGGACGAGTGCGACCGGCCGCTTCGACTTGGCCTTGGTGAGGCGGGCGACCATCGGCAGCCCGAATCCGAGGGTCTTGCCCGATCCGGTCGGGGCGCGGCCGGCGATGTCGCGGCCGTCGAGCGTGTCGGGGATCACGGCCGCCTGGATGGCGAACGGGGTGGACATTCCCGCGCGTTCGAGCTGTTCGACCATCGGAGCGGGGAGGCCGAGATCGGCAAAGGAGACGTCGATGGAGACATCGGACGCGGACGCGTCCAAAAGGTTGGTCATGGGGGACTGCTTTCGATTTCTGCTTCAATCACAGCGCTACGGCCGGAGCAGAGATTCCGATCAGCGCCCACCGGTCAGATCGACCGACGAAACATCCAGGCTACGGCGGGTCGACCCGACGCGTGTGTCGCTCCCGTCACGCTGGCGGCTCAGCGGGCGCTGAGAGTGACGCATCGTCGCCGTGCAGCATGTCCATGATCGAGTCGAGATTGGGTCCGCGCCGGAGGTGATGACCTCCGTCGGCGCTGATGCACGACCCGGTGATCCACGAACTCTCGGGACCGGCGAGGAAGCGCACGAGGCCGGCGATGTCGCCTGTCGTCCCGGCTCGACCGAGCGGCATCTGGTTCAGGTAGTCGTCCACGACATCGGGGATCGACATCATCGCCGCTGTCGCTTCGGTCGGCACGAGACCGGGCCGCACAGCGTTCGCTCGGACTCCGACCGGGCCCAGTTCGTCGGCGACCTGTTTGACGAGCATCTCGAGGCCCGCCTTCGACACGCAGTACGGCGTCATGAACCTGTGGGTGGCCGTCGCAGCGATCGACGACACGGCGACGATCGACCCACCACCCGCCGCGACCAGCAGCGGAGCCGCGGTCCGCATCGTCAGGAACGCACCGGTCAGGTTCGTCCCGAGGACACCGTTCCACTCGTCGAGCGTCGTTCGATGGAACGGCGCGGCCGATCCGTATCCGGCATTGACGACCACCATCGAGAAGCGGCCGGCCTCGGCGGCTCGCACACACGTCGCTTCGACATCGGCCTCCACGGTGACATCGCATCGGGACGTGATGACCTGCGCGTCGCGCTCCGCGGCGACGAGTTCGTCTCGTGCCGACGCGAGGCGGTCCTCGTCGCGACCGGCGACGACCACGGTGGCTCCGTCCGCCGCGAGCACGCGAGCACATTCGAGACCGATTCCGGAACCGCCACCGGTGACGAGCGCGACCTGACCGGACAGAGAACCTTCCATGTCACGAGTGTGGTGGGCGCACGAACGCCGACCAGCATCGGCGCCGGACGACGCGACGCGTCTTATTCGGCCGGGGTCATCGTCGAGCGGCGGCGATCGTGGCGCGGGTCGTGTCGGCCATGCGTTTCGCGACGTCGAACGGGTCCTGCGCGGACAGATCGGTGGAGATGATCTCGACGGAGTACGGCGAGTTCGAACCGATTCGATCGAGGGTTCGGACGAAGCGATCGAGGTCGAATTCTCCCTCGCCACAGAGCCGTCGGTTCCACAGGCAGTCCTCGATGTAGTGGTCGTGTTCGGGCACGACGGTGCCGTCGTTGATCTGGATCGACGTCACCAGGTCGGACGGCAACGCCTCGAGTTGGTCCCAGCTCGCTCCCCCGCGTTCGAGGTGCCACGAATCGACGCACAGCCCGCCGTTCGGGCGAGCGGCGGCCTCGACGACCGCGCGCGCCGCGGTGATGTCGCTCGCCTCCTGCACCGGGAGTGGTTCGAGGCCGACACCGACAC
>NZ_JBAVYV010000448.1:0-14280 GCF_049588435.1 Ilumatobacter sp. | reverse complement strand
GTACCTGGCGTGGGCCGTCATCGGCGCGGCGATGGCGGCAACGCTCTACGAGCCCGCAATGGCGGTGCTCGTCGCCCTCGATCCCTCCCGCCGCCACCGCACCCTCGCCGTGGTCACCGTCGCCGGTGGGCTCGCCAGCACAGTCTTCGCGCCCCTCACCCGATGGCTCATCGAGCTGTTCGGCTGGCGCGTCGCTCTTGCCCTGCTCGGCGTGGGTGGCGGTGTCGTGACCGCCCTGCTGCACGCGTTCGTCCTGCCATCAGCGCACGAGCACCCAATCGAGGAACCGGTCGCGCATGTTCCGGCACCGCCGATGGACGCGCCGCTCAGACGGTTGCGCAGCGCAGTGCTGTTCGAACAGGCGGCGATGATTGCGACCACGGCCTACCTGATCTCGCTGCTCCTCGACCGTAGCGTCGTGCTGGCAACCGCTTCGGCCGCACTGGCAGTCATGGGGCTCGGCAAAGTCGCCGGCCGCATCCTTCTGCTCGGTCCCATCGGACGACGCCCATCGACCACGCTTGCTGCGATGTGTGCCGCTGTCCAAGTCGTGGGTCTGGCATTGCCCCTCGCCGCCACCAGCAGCGCCGCGCTATTCGCAGCGATGTTCGTCGTGGGGTCAGCATCAGGTGCCACCACCGTCCTGAGACCGCTGATCGTCGTCGAACTCGTCGGCCCGGCACCGTTTGCTGCGACCAACGCACGCATCCAACGCAGCTCGACGATCGCTCGCGCCGGCGCGCCGTTGGTGCTCGGCGTCGCCGCCACAGTGCTCGGATGGGCAGCCTCATGGACCGCTTGCCTGGTGGCGTTCGCAGTCGCCGGCGGGCGCTACGTCGCGCTCGGACGCTCCAGTCGGGGCTGACCTGACGGCGCGTCATGCGCTCAGGACGCACATCGCATCCTGGGCCGTTCACAGCTCGTCTTCAAGGCGTACCCACCAAGAAAGGCACGCTTGTGAAACTCGGACTCGGACTCCCACACCTCGGACCTCTCGCCTCACCGGGCGCAATCCGCAGCGTCGCCATGACGGCCGAGGCGGTCGGCTTCGACTCGCTCTGGGCGATGGACCGACTGCTCGCACCGGTGACGCCGCGCACCCTGGCGTATCCCGGCAGCAGCGACGGAACACTTCCCGCAGCGCAACAGACCGTGATCGATCCGCTCGTTGCACTCACCGTCGCCGCCACCGTCACCGAACACGTCACGTTGGGCACCGACGTCCTCGTTGCACCGTGGTACCCCCCGGTTCTGCTCGGCCGCACACTGGCCGCCATCGATCAAGTCAGCAACGGTCGCCTCGTGGTCGGGCTCGGTCTCGGATGGTCCATCGACGAGTTCGAAGCCGTCGGCGTCCTGATGACCCGACGCGGTCAACGCATTGAAGAATCGCTGGACGTTCTCTCGGCGGTATGGAGCGACGACACGATCGACATCCGAACCGCGCACGAACGCATCGCGCCCAGCGTCATGGGCGCCAAACCGATCCAACGCCCGCGTCCGCCGATCCTGCTCGGCGCACACAGCGACGCCGGACTCGAGCGCATCGCTCGCCGGGCCGACGGATGGCTGCCATTCGGCCTACCACTCGACGACATCGAACAACAGTGGATGGGAATCCAGCGCCTCGCCGAGCGATCCGGCCGCGATCCGGCCGCACTCCAACTCGTCGTGCGTGCCGACCCCCAAGTCGACGCCAAACCCGGCGGGCGCCACCGCACAGCGTTCACCGGCAGTCTCAGCGAAGTGACCACCGACATCGAACGCGTCCAAGAGATCGGCGCGACCGAGCTGATCCTCGATTTCCACACGAGCGCTCGCACCGTCGATGACATCATCGACTGGGCGCTGTGCCTCACCCAGCCGACCCGGGCTGCGGCGTGACCCGGACGCCACCCAGCGTCCTCTGATCGTCGGGCTCGAACCCGAAGGTCGAACTTGTTGTACCGATGTTGTGCGAGCAGGCAGATTGGAACGTCAGAGGCCCCTCCCGGCAATCCGGAAAGGGCCTCTGATCTGGTATCTACGTTGGTGGCGGGGGCAGGATTTGAACCTGCGACCTTCGGGTTATGAGGCCGAGACCCGAAGACAACGCAACCCCAGGTCAAAGCACAATATGCCTGCTCAACCGTGGTTTTCTCCTCCCCGCTGTTCCCCTCTACTCCCTTACATTTACCGGGGTGCTGGTACATGATTGGTACATGAAGTCCGCACAGCATCGACCGCTCTCGGTGACAACCGGCTCGCTGAGACAAGGATGCAGCGATTGCCGGACGACGGAGCCACAAGTCGCACGACGGCCGTCGCGTCTCACGGCACGTCGACCGGTGACCACAGCGGGGTTGGCTTCACTCACAGTCCGATCGTCATCTCGTCGTACTCGTCCTGGTCGTACGGGCGGGGGTTCGAGCCGTCGATGCTCCACATCCTTCGGGATGCGTTCAACAAGTCACCGTGGTACACGTGCAGCGACAGCGGACGGTCCGCGGATCGGTACTCGACGGCATGGATGACGTCGGACTTCATGTGTCCGACCGCTCCCTCGGCGCTCGTCGTGCTGCCAGCGCGCCGAACGGACCCGTCGTCGAGTTCTCGGTACCAGACGTTGGTCTCCTGCCCCTGAAGCACCAGCGTCGACACCGCAACCGTGTGCTCGTGCGGGCAGAACCGGACGCCGGGAGCGCCCGACAACAGGTACACCGTGCACTCGGGCTCGTGATGCAGCAGGCGTTCAGCGACACCTTCGGGGACGGCACACCAGTCAGGGGTCGCCTGGACTGCGATCTTGCGGAGTATGGCCTCGGTCGCCTCGACCGGAGCGCTGTCTTTCAACGCTTGCCGAATGTCGTCGATGAAGCCCTGGAGTTGACGGGACACGTCGACACCGCTCTGAGGGACGTCGGATCGGGGCTCGAATCTCGACGTCGATTCCTCCATCCAATGAGGCCGACCCATCCCGCCGTGGACGGCCGCTGCCTCCCGAACGAGTCTGCGGATGACGTCTCCGGCTGATTCCTGACGTGCGAGCGGCGCAGCCTGACCGGCCCACATCGCCGCAGTGGGCCGGTCGGCAACGTCGGCCGAGCGGATCCCCGCCGTCACTGAGAACTGGATCGGGAAGTCAGTCGGCGGAGCTTCGGCTTCGAGTGCGACGATGGCGTCGGTGCGGATCGCTCGAGCCGGTCGGCCGGACAATGCGGAGGTGACCACGGTGTCGTGACCCGAGCTCTCGAGAATCGCACGTCGATGTCCGGGAGCGACGGCTGCCTCGTCACACAGCAGGAACGCTGTGCCCACCTGCACTGCTGAGGCGCCGAGCGCCCGTGCGGCGACCAGCCCGCGACCGTCCGCAATCCCGCCTGCCGCCACGACCGGAATCTTGACGGCGTCCGCGATCTGCGGGACGAGCGCGAACGTCCCGACCGCTGCGGCATCCATCGCTGGGGCGAACTGACCGCGATGCCCTCCGGCCTCAGCCCCTTGGGCGATGACGAAGTCGCACGATGCCTGCTCGACGGCCACCGCTTCGTCGGCGGTCGTGGCGCTGACGCCGATCACGATTTCACGCTCGTGCAGTGCAGCCACCGTGGCTGGATCCGGGACCCCGAAGTGGAAGGTGACCACAGACGGGCGCTCGTGAAGCGTCATCTCGAGCATGTCGGGTCCGAACGGCTCGAACGGTGCGTCGGTCCCAACCTCGACGGCGACTTCGAGCGTGCGAGCGACTCGCTTCGCGCCGGCGAGCGCTGCGACGTCACGAGCTCTCGTGCGCGGCGGAGTGTCGTGCAGAAAGAAGTTCACGTTGAGGTGTCGAACACCGAGAGCGTGAGCTTCACGGATCTGTCGGCGCGCATCGTCGACGCCGACCGTGCCGAGACCGAGTCCGCCCAGTCCCCCTGCATCGCTGACCGCAGCTGCGAGTCGGGGAGTCGCGGAGCCGGCCATTGGGGCCTGGACGATTGGTACGGCGATCCCGACCAGGTCGAGGAAAGGCTCCTCGGGCGCGCTGGTCGGCGATGGCTGTGGTGCGGCGTTCTGGACGTTCATCGATCAGTTCCGACTCCGTGTGAGATCGTACGCGAGGTGGCCGACGAGGTGGTCGGCGAGCTCTGCTGCGTCGCGGCCGACGCCGTCGAGGAAGCTCGACTTGCGCCGTCGCATGAATGGCAGACCGAGGACGTAGAGGCCGGCCAGCGGCAGGACGCCTCCGTCGTGGATGAGACGCCCCTTGTGATCGAGCAGGCTGGTGTCGAGCCATGGGTAGATCGGTCGGAAGCCGGTTGCCCAGACGATGGTGTCGATCGAGCGCAGGTCCGTCTCCAGCAGCGGTGGTGCCGAAGTGGTTGGGTTCGGCCGCGTCGATTCGGCGAGTTCGGCATTGAGGCCGTGAGTGGCGGCGTACTCGTCGAGCCGGTCGAGCAGTCGCCGCTGTTTGAGGTCGGCGGAGGTGCACATGTTCGCGAACGAGCCGGAGAACTGCGCACGGTGACCGCTGCGGCCGACGAGGCGGCCGGTGAGCGTGACGCCGTAGGCGGCGACGGTGGTGAGGTCGAGATCGCGTCGCTCGGGCGAACCGATCAGTTGGATCGACGCCAATCGTCGTGCCCGTTCGAGGTCGTCGACATCGTCGTACCGCTCGTCGAGTTGACCGATGGTGTCCATCCACCAGTGGATGTCCATGCCGCGATACGTCCGTGGCAGTCGGACATGGTCGCCGACGGCCAGGGTGACATCGCGACCGGAGCGACTGAGTTCATCGGCGATCTGCAGCCCCGATGCGGACGCCCCGACCACCAGGACACCTCCGTCGCCGAGTTGCGACGGATTCCGGTATCGGATCGGCGTGATGTGATCTATGTGGATGGGCATGTCCCCGGCGATCGCCGGCAGATGAGGGTTGCTGCACGCTCCGGTCGCCATGACGACAGCGCGAGCGGACCACGGTCCGTCGTTGGTGTCGACGACGTGCCGGCCGCCCGTGCCGATGATGCGGGTGACCTCGACGCCGCAGTGGACCGGGGCATCGATCGACGCCCGGTAAGCATCGAGATAACCGGCGACGTCGGTGGCGGACATATATCCGTCGGGATCGTCGCCCTGGTACGACCAGCCGGGAAGACGGGCGAGCCAGTTGGGGGTGAGCAGTCGGAGTGAGTCCCATCGTTCGGTCCGCCACGAGTTGGCGGTGTCGCCACGCTCGAGGAC
Organism: Ilumatobacter sp.; assembly: GCF_049588435.1. Lineage (GTDB taxonomy): Bacteria > Actinomycetota > Acidimicrobiia > Acidimicrobiales > Ilumatobacteraceae > Ilumatobacter_A. The sequence continues at coordinate 9,075 of NZ_JBAVYV010000448.1, read as the reverse complement.
CACGTGGTCGATCGATTGGCTGGAGAGGCACCGGCTCATTGCCAGGCCGGCTTGTCCGCCGCCGATCACGACGACATCAATGGTGCGTTCGGGATTCATGGGACTCACTCCGTGCTGGTGGTGTCGCTCAGCCGAGCTCGACGACGATGCCGGTCGGGTTGGCCACTGCGTCGAAGACGGCGGAGCGCTTCTGGGACTGGGCGATGACGGCTTCAATCTCGTCGCGGGTGGCGTCGGCGTCGATCTCGAAGCGGACACGAATGCCGCCGAAGCCGTTGCGTACATCGGCGTCGATGCCCAAGATGCCAGCGACGTCGAGCGCACCTTCAACGGTCGACTTGACCGAGCGGAGCTGGATGCCGCGGTTCTGTGCGACCGATGCGACACCGGCGGTGAGGCAGCCGGCCAGGCCCATCAGAACCATTTCCGGAGGGGTCGGGCCGTTGTCCTCTGATGCGAAGATCCCGGGGTGGTCGGTGTCGACGCTGTACGGCTGGCGGTGTGCCTGGTTGTCTCCGAGGCCGAAGAACTCATTGACGGTGCTGCGGCTGTGCGTGCCGTTCACCCACTCGTTGGCGGCGGTGAAGGTGAACTGGGCTGCTTCGCGAGCTCCGCTCAGCATCTCACGAGCGCCGAGCAGCGCGTCGACGTTCACGCCGTTGTCGGCGGTGTTGTTCTGGGTGTCGGTGATCGTCATGTCATTTTCTCCTTGTTGGTTCCCGTCTGGCGGGTTGTTGTGTGTTGGGTTCCACCGTGGCGGACCAGCGAAATCGATGCTTGGAGGTGATCTGGAGAAGTTGTGAAGACTGACCTCCACGCCGCCTCCAAGACTCCGGCGACGACGATCGCCAATGTCGATGGCATGACGAACATCGACACGACAACAACCACCACCCGCCCCACCACGAGCCCCGCGGCACTGCCGATCGGTCACGACTGGGAGACAGCCGGAGCCGCATGGGGCCGACGAGCCGTTGACTGGGCCTGCCTGTTCGAGCACTACGCCACCGACGTGATCCACGCGATCTTCCCACGCGTGGGCGTCGACCGTGGCAGCTCGGTACTCGACATCGCCTGTGGTTCGGGGCTGGCAATCCGCCTCGCCGACGGAATGGGTGCAGCAACAGCCGGGATCGACGCCGCAACCGACCTCATTGCGATCGCTCGCGATCGTGCGCCGAACGCTGACCTGCGAGTCGGCACCATGTTCGACCTTCCCTGGAGCAACGAGTCGTTCGATTCGGTGACCTCCATCAACGGGATCTGGGGCGGTTGCGACGGGGCGCTGATCGAGGCGTTCCGAGTGCTCCGCCCCGGTGGCCGGATCGGGATCAGCTTCTGGGGGCACGGACACCTGGACCTCCGCCCATGCTTCAAGGCGTTCGCCCTCAACGCTCCCGAGTCGCATCTGAACGGCATGCGCTGCACCAACAACATCGCTCGACCGGGAGTGGCCGAGCAGATGCTCGAATCAGCCGGTTTCGAGGTGTCCGAGCGCGGCAGCCGCATCTCCACGCTCGAGTGGCCAGACGGTGAGACCGCGTGGCGGGCCATGTCCAGCTCCGGACCCGCTGTTCCCGCGCTCGAGCACGTCGGCGCCGATGTGTTGCGCCCCCAGGTGCTCGACGCACTGGCAGGCATCAAGGACCGGCGCGGGATCTATCGATTCCGCAACGACCATCAGTTCGTCATCGCCCGCAAGCCCGACTGACCCGCAGCCACGACACCGCCCGCACCGCACTCACACGAACGACGACCCGACATGATCATCGTCAGCAATCGCCACAACGGACCCCCGCATTCCGCCCACGGCGGTGTCGCTGCCGGCCAGATGGCCGCGCTGGTCGACGCCGAATGCGCCGTGGTTCGATTCCACGCTCCGCCACCTCTCGAGAAGGCGCTGGTCGGCATCGCCCGGGTGCTCGGGGCGGTCGAGATACTGGTCGGATCACAGCACGTCGCCACCGTGCGCCCCTCCCCGGCATGTCGAACCCACGCTGCCGTCGTCGATGAGGCAGGCAGGCATGTCGCCGTCGCCGGAGCGACCTGGATCGCCGTCCCATCGGCATCGATCGCGGCCTCATGATTGACGCAGCAGAGCCGCTTCAGCCGTCGATCCAGGCAAGCCCCTCCGCCGCAGCGACGGTCATCTCGATGGGTGTGAAGACATCGGACCCCGCGTCGTGCTGTTCCAGCTCCTCGCGCAACCGGCGGTAGAGCACGGTCGCTTGGAAGCTCTGCGTCGGGTGCGGCGAGTCGCGAACTGCTTGTACCCACCTGCGGCTGAGCGCATGCTCGCCGGAACGAAAGGCAAGCACGGCTATCGGAATGAGCAGATCAGGGAACGGCGTGTGCCCCGGCCGGTCGAGGCGGTCGTGGAGGGCGACGCACACCCGGCGGCATTCCTCATGTCGGCGGGCCGATGCGAACAGTGTCGCTGCGACGAGTTGGTTCGCCCACATCGGGTGTTGTCGCGAGGGCATCGACATCATGTCGTCCGTCAGGGCCAGCGTCGCGTCTGGATTGCTGAGACACAGAATCGAGCTGTACGCAGCCACGGCGACATTGAACGGGTAGCCACCGCGATCCTCGGGCCCCATGTTTTCGATCAGTTCCCGAGCGAGCGCAGACGCCTCGTCGTAGCGGCGACTCAAGGCGAGCATGAAGGCGCGATAGCCGTCGGCGAACGCTCGGGCGGCGCGGTCGCCCACGGTGTCGGCGTCGGTCGCTGCAGCGACGGTCAGTTCGAGCGCTGCGTCGGGGTCGTCGAACACGACGCTCCAGGACCGGAGCACACGCGTGTGCGACAGCAACAGGCGGTTGCCCGAGGCCTCTGCGGCGAGCAGCGCGAGGCGGCCCTGCTCGTCGATCACGGCGGGCGCTCGCGTCGCCATCCCACACATCACGCCGACGAACCTCAGCCGAGCCGTAAGCCCCGCGTCATCGACCGTGTGCACCACCGAATCGAGCCGCTGGAGCGTCTCGGCGGCTCGGGGACCCGAGTCACAGTGCATCGCGAAGGCGGTCGCAGCGACCAGTTCCGCAGCCTCGCTGGTGCGTCCGGCCACCGTCAGGTGTCGCTCAGCGGCGCGCAGGTCATACGGGTGCGATGCGCACCAATCGCTGAGCGCGAAGCTGAACAGTCCGTCAGAGGGCCCACCGACGGTGACGTGCAGACACCAGTCGGCATGACCGTCGCCGGCACGCCGACGATCATCGGGGTCGCCCTGCTCGCGCACGCGCAGCTTCACGGTTTCGAGCAACCGGAATCGCGATCGGGCGCCTTGCTCGCGGACGATGAGCGAGAGATCCAGGAGCCGTCGCAGCGCATGGACGGATGCAGCGGCGTCGTCCAGGCCGACAGTCTCCCCGATCACCCCGTCGAGATCGGAGTGATCGAACGACGACGGGAAGACGCTCACGATCAACAACAGTGCGCGTTCTTCGGTGGTGAGGTTCTCGAGGGTGTCGTCGAGCACAGCGAGGAGGCTGACGTGGCGATTGGGCTGACGCGTCGTTCGAACGAGCAGCTCGAGGCGGTCGTCGAGCCGGGCGGCGAGTGCCGGGAGGTCGAGCCATTGCAGCTGCGCGGCGGCCAGTTCGATCGCCAGCGGAATCCCGTCGAGGAGCCGGCAGACCTCGGCTGCTCTCGGTAGGTCGCTGTCGGGGACTCGCAGCCCGAAGCGGCGAGCCGAGCGGACGAACAGGTCGACGGCCGGCCCGGTCGCTGCACCAGTCACGGGCAGCGGCTCCACGAAGTGCCTGCGCTCGTCGACCAGCTCGACCGGGACGCGACTGGTGACCAGAAAGTGCGGAGCGGCCGTGCCTTCGAGCAACACATCCAGGAGCGCGGCCACCTCATCGACGAGGTGCTCGACGTTGTCGAGGACGATCAACACGTCACGGTCCGCCAACAATGCAACGATCTGGCTCCGGGTCGACCCTGCACCGATCGCCAACCCCGTGGCCGCGGCGAGCGCGCCGTCGATTTCTTCACCATGCTCGATCGGCACGAGATCGATGAACGCGACGCCATCGTCGAAGCGCGTCGCCATCGCCCGAGCCGCCGCAATGGCCAGGCGGGTCTTGCCTGCACCCCCGATGCCCAGCAGCGAGACGAGACGATCCTCGCCGAGTGCGGCGACGATCTCATCGATGTTCTCGGCCCGGCCGAAGAGCGGCGTGCGTTCAGCGGGGAGCGCTCCACCGCCGGTCGCCCTGTCGACGGGGCGTTCGGCGCCTTCGAACCGGTACCCCTTTCCGTGCACCGTCTTGATGTAGTGCTGGCGGCGGCCATCGTCACCGAGAACCTTGCGCGCTGACTTGATACGGCTGGTCAGCGCGGACTCCGACACGAATCGGTCGCCCCAGATCTCATCGAGCAGCTCCTCTTTCGGAACGAGCCTGCCGGCGTTGCCCACCAGGTAGGCGAGTACTTCGAAGACCTGCGGTTCCATGGGGATCGGACGACCGCCCTGCCGCAGCTCGTACGCCGTTGTGTCCACCTCGAAGGAGTCGAACTCGACGATCATCGACCAAGTCTGTCATCCACGAGCAGCTGCGTCGGCCTCCACGAGTCCTCCAGCCTCCCTCCAAGACTCGGCGGCCGAGCTGCTTCACAATCGAGATCATCACCTCGCCACGAAGGAGCCCGACATGACGATCACTACACCATCCCACGCCAACGACCCGGCGTCGTCTGTTGATCTCCAGGAATCCTCCCGCTCACCATCAAGTATCGACCGACCATGCATTTCAGGATGGATCCCGACACAACCACACGAGCCAAGGAGCCATCCCATGACCATCACCACTACCCCCACCCCCGCCGACATCGACCGGAACGCACCCCACAGCGCATCGCTGTCGGGATACATCGCAGCGGTCGAGTCAGAAGGGAGACGGTTCGCCCGCGCCGCTGCGATGAGCGAACTCGACCTCGCAGTTCCCCCGTGCCCAGGCTGGGTCATGCGTGACCTCGTTCGCCATCTCGGGGAGATCCATCTCTGGGCCGCAGCAAACATCGTCGCACCCAAGCCGAGCTGGCTGCAGGTCGATCAGCTCGGCGATCTCCAGCAGTATTGGCCGGATCTCGCCGCTGCATGGCCGAGCGATGCCGAACTGATCCCCTGGTACCGGGCAACCAACGCAACACTCGTCGATGTTCTGCAGAGCGCTCCGCTCGACGTACAGGCGTTCACCTTCCTGCCGGCACCGACGCCGCTCACGATGTGGGCGCGACGCCAGGCCAGCGAGATCGCGATCCACCGCTTTGATGCCGAATCGACCCAGCGCATCGTCTCCCACTTCGACGCAGGCTTTGCCGCCGACATGCTCGATGAGCTGATCACCGGGTTCGCGCCGCACTATCGGAGCGACGCCGTCACCGCAGTACGGATCCTCCAGGTCGTCGCCGCTGACGTCGACGAGCAGTGGTGGGTGACGATCGGTCCGGACGGCATCACGACCGCTCGGACCGGCGGCCAGCCCGATCTCACCGTCACGGGTTCGGCTGCAGAGCTGTACCTCCTGCTGTGGAATCGGACGCACGATTCGACTGTCCAGCTGGATGGCGACACTCGGTTGATGGACGCGTGGCGCCACCTGTGCCAGGTGGTGTGGTCCGGTGGGTGAGCGCTCCGACATTCGCACCGGCGCCACCTCCGCACCGGTCCACCACGACCGGAAGGACGGATTGCAGTGATCTATTCATTTGGTGACATCGAAGTCGACACCGCAAGCGTCGAGGTCCGAAAGCGAGGCGAGCGCGTGCACGTCGAGCCACAGGTCTTCGACGTCCTGTGCTACCTGATCGACCACCGTCAGCGAATGGTGACCAAGATCGAGTTGTTCGATCAGATCTGGGGCGGTGCGTTCGTCGGCGAGGCGGCGCTCACCTCGCGAATCAAGACCCTCCGGCAAGCCGTCGGCGACAGCGGTCGGGAGCAGCGCGTGATCCGCACGGTGCACGGCAAGGGCTACCAGTTCGTCGCCGAGGTGGACGAGCGCCCAACGACCCCGCGCCGCTCGAGCGACGCCGACGGGAAGGACCCCGCCTCATCAACGTCGGTCACGTCGCCGACGGGGACCGTCACGTTCATGTTCACCGACATCGAGCGTTCGTCGTTGCTCTGGGAGCGGCACCCCGAACAGATGACCGTTGCCGTGCCCCGGCACGACGCACTGCTCCGACAAGCCATCGACGAGTACCGCGGCGTGGTGTTCGCAACCGGCGGCGACGGACTGTCAGCGGCCTTCGCCCGTGTGAGCGATGCCGCCGACGCGGCGCGCAAGATCCGCGCCGCGCTCGACTCCGAAGCCTGGCCGGAACCGATCTCGCTCGAGGTGCGGATCGGACTGCACACCGGGGAGGCATTCGAGGTCGACGGCGACTATCTCGGAACCACCGTGAACCGCGCCGCCCGCGTGATGTCGATAGCCAACGGTGGACAGACGCTTCTGTCCGATGTGACCGCCGGAGTGCTCAACGAGCGAGGCGACCTGACTGACGTCGGGATCTGCCGGATCGACCCCGCGATGCCGCCGATGCGACTCTGGCAACTCGGTGGCCCGACGTTCGCGCCACTACTCGGCTCGGTCGCACCCGCTCCCCCGCTCATGCGTACGCCGCTCATCGGCCGCGATGCCGATCTGGAGGGCGTGATCGACGTCATCAGTCGGTCGAGGTTGACGTCGATCACCGGGCCAGGCGGTGCTGGCAAGACCACCCTGGCACTCGCAACGGCAAACGCCGTCCTCGCCTCCTTTCCAGCCGGGGTCGTCTTCGTCGAACTCGCTGCGGCCAGCGACGCCGACAGCATGCGCAGTGCGGTTGCCGAAGCTGCCGGCATGCGAAGCGCTGCCGAAGCCGACCCGACAGCGCTCGCAACACACCTTGCGCGCCACGCGATGCTGCTCGTTCTCGACAACTGCGAGCACCTGCTCGACGAATGTGCCGAGTTCGTCGACCTCGTTCTCGACACCGCGCCGGATGCCCGGATCCTGACGACGACACGCGAACAGCTCGGCGCGGATGGCGAGGTGACCTTCCCGTTGCTTTCGCTCGGCGGGTACGCAGCTGACCTGTTCGTCGCCCGGGCCTCCGCCGTGGTCCCTCACCTCAAGATCTCCGTTGACGATCCGCGAGTTGCCGAGATCTGCCAGCGGCTCGATGGGCTCCCACTCGCGATCGAACTGGCTGCTGGTCAGCTTCGACACCTCGGTCTCGACGAACTGCTCGACCATCTCGACCACGGTCTCGACATGTCCAAGCATCGGCGATCGAGGGGTGGCGAACGCCACGTCTCGCTCGACAAGACGATCGCCTGGAGCTTCGATCGCCTCGATGACCAGAGCAATGACCTCATCCTGCGCCTCAGCGTGTTCCCTGCGAGCTTCTGTCTCGCCGGAGTGCATGCGGTGGGTTCCGGCGACCCGGCATCGATCCTCGGCTCGATCTCCGACCTCGTGGCGAAGAGTCTCGTGGTTCGACGCGTCGACACCGGACGTTTCCAACTCCTCGAAACCATTCGCGCCTTCGCTGCTCGGCGACTCGAGAACACCGGTGAGACCGACGCCGTACGCGAACGGCTGCGTCTGCACGTCGTCGATCGAGCCCGAAGCTCATCGCGCTGTGATCGTTGGTTCTCCGGCAGCAACGCCGCATCATTCCGAGCCGACCTCGACAACGCCGGCTTCGCCTTCGACGAGTCGATCCGCACCGGTCGGATCAGCGACGCCTTGGAGATCGTGATCGACGGATCGTTCCTGTGGCGCAACGCGATGAATTGCTCCGACGGCCGTCGATGGATCGCCGAACTGAACGCACAACGTTCGTCGCTGAACGCCCGCGACGCGACCTGGCTGGCGATCATGCGGATCGATCTCGGCCAAGGCACCGCCGACCACGATGCCGTCTCGCGTGCGATCACCGCTGCACTCGCCACCGCACACGACGCCGATGACGACTCGGCGCTCGCCATCGTGCTCCACTTCGATGCGATCAACCGCATCGTCGTCGATCCGATCGATGCTGCTGCCCGACTCGGACGAGTTCGCGACATCGCCGAATCAACTGGCGAGCGCCGCCTCGTCGATCTCACCAGAGCCTTCGCCGCACTCGCCACCGTCGCCGGTGGCGACCACGAAGCCGGCACCGCGAGGGCTCGCGAAGCGGCTGGCAAGGTGTCGGGAGACGGCTACGAGGTGTTCATCGCCAACTGGGTGGCCTGGGTCGCACACCTCATCTCCGGAGACGTGGAGCGGCTCCGCTTCTGGACGGACCGTCAGCGCGAGTACCTCACCCGAATCGGTGTTGGCGAGACCTGGCTGACCGTCCACAACATGGCCCTCTCCACCGCAATGGAGGGCGGCGAGGTACACGAACGCTTGTACCAGGCGCGAGCGCAGGCCGACCGAGAAGATCTCGATTCAGCGGCCGACACGGTGCTGGCCCTCGCCGTGATCGCCCGCGTCGATGGCCGACCCCGCGACGCCGCACACCTGCTCGGTTCCATCGCCGGACAACGGTTGAACAACGTCGCGCACTATGTGTTGTACCGGGCGACATTCGACGCGCTCGGTAGCGAGATCACAGCGAAAGCACGCGACCAACTCATGCAGCAAGGCCGCGAGCACACCGTCCACGACGTGCTCGATGCACACGGACTCCCGATCAACGCCTAGGCAACGGACCAAGGCCGCTGCAAGTTCGACGTGGCGCAACGACGCTACGTCTCATCACAGCCGAATCGGCGACCATCGGGCCAAGTGCCCGCAGCGAGCCCACTATCAGGCACAACCGAAATCACCGGGCCGGCGCAGACCGTGTTTGGTACATAGTTGGTACATCCGCCGCCAGTCTGGGCCCTGCGGCAACAAAAAAGGCCCTGGCAGATCAGGCGATCTACCAGGGCTTTCGTTGGTGGCGGGGGTAGGATTTGAACCTACGACCTTCGGGTTATGAGCTGGCTCGGGGTGGTGTCGGGCTGTGACGGGTTGTGATGGATCATGCCGTCTAGCTGGTGTTTCGCGTCTTCTCGATCACGGGCTGTGACGGCCCGTTTCGGCCCGTGA
>NZ_JBAVYV010000447.1:0-2135 GCF_049588435.1 Ilumatobacter sp. | reverse complement strand
CATTTTCGGGGGTTCACGTGTCAGGACGCGGACGGCGTGATCACTCGCCTCCCTCGTTCAACGTCACGTCGATCGCCGCGTAGTCCGCACCGACGAGGTCGACCCCGTCGAGGAGGGCGATCGCTTCGGTGACGATGTCGTTCGTGAACGCACCGTCGCCCGGATCCTCGGTGAGCACGGTGGCGCCCTCGAGGTTCGGGGTGTTCTGGCTGATCTCGACCGTCTGGTCCCATGCGGCCTGGTCGATCAGGCCGATGCTCTCGCCCGATGCGGGCCAGATCAGCTTGTTCACCTCGTTCATCATCCACTGCTGGTGGCTGGCCCCGAGGGTCGAACCCGCCTCGGTGACGATCGTCGCGCATTCCTCGACGTTGTCGCGGCAGTATGCCCAACCCTGGAGGGCGGCTGCGACGAAACGCACCGCCTGATCCCGGTAGGCCTCGTCGTCCGCGAGGCGAGCGGCGTCGGCCCAGATGGCGTCCTGGAGCATGCCGACGCCTTCGTCCTCGTAGCTGATGACGTTGAAGTCCTCGGGCTGGTACAGCTCACCGGTGTCCGGGTTGGGGGCCTCGAGCACCTGTGCATACTCGTTGTAGGTCATCGCCTCGGCGGCATCGATCTCACCTTCGAGCAGCGCGATCATGTCGAACTGCTGACCGACGAGATCGACGTCGGTGGCCGGGTCGAGACCGGCCTCGCCGATCGCGGCGAACACCTCGTACTCGTTGCCGAATCCCCAGTTGCCGATGGTCTTGCCCTCGAAATCGGTCGGCGAGGTGATCCCGTTGTCGGCGAAGCTCACCTGCAGCGTCCCCGAGCGCTCGAACACCTGGGCGATGTTCGTGATGTCGGCTCCGGCTTCCCGTGTCTGGAGCGCCTTGGGAACCCACGCGATCGCGAAGTCGGCGTTGCCGTTCGCGAGTTCGGTCTGTGGCACGATTTCGACTGCACCTTCCTTGATCTCGACGTCGAGGCACTGGTCCTCGAAGAAGCCCTGATCGACGGCCGCGTAGTAGCCGCCGAACTGTGCCTGCGTGAACCACTGGAGCTGCAGGCTGACCTCGTCGAGTGAGTCGCAGTCACCGCTCGCCGCGTCGTCGCCCGAATCGGCAGCGGTGTCATCGGTCGCTTCCTCATCGGCAGCGGTGTCATCGGTCGCCTCGACGTCGTCGTTGGCCGCGTCGCTCTCCGCTTCGGCCGCGTCGTCGGACGCGACCTCGGTGTCGTCGGATGCCGTGTCGGCGGTGGAGCTGGAGTCGTCGTCGCTCCCACAGGCACCGGCGACGAGCGCCAGAGCTGCGAGACCGGCTGTGGCCCTCGTGATGGACTTTTTCATGATGTCTCTCCCCTTCGGAGGCAAGCCTCCGCTCGGTCCGATCGATGATCGGGTGTTCGTCGGTTGTTGTGGCGGGTGTTCAGTCCGCCTGGTGTCTTCCCCATTGGAGCTTCTCGAGCCCGCTGGAGATCAGGTAGAACGTCAGGCCGAGGGCCGACGCTCCGATCACGTACGCCCAGGTGACGTCCTTGCTGCCGTTGAGGCTGTTGCGGACGCCGGTGGCGAGACCGCTCTGGACGCCACCGAAGTACTCGGCGACGAAGGCGGTGATCACCGCGAGCGGCGCGGCGATCTTGAGGGCGGTGAAGAGGTAGCCGGTGGCGTTGGGGACGCGCACCTTGAACATGATCTCACTCGGGCTGGCGGCATACGAGCGCATCAACTCGAGATGGGTCGCCGACACCTGTCGGAGTCCCTTGCTCACGTTCACGAACACGACGAAGAACACGATCAGCATGACCATCAGCCGACGGGGGAGCTGACTCGTCGTGCCGAACAGCATGTTGTTCAGGATCGGGACGATCACGACGATCGGAATCGCGTTGACGGCGACCGCGACCGGGGTCAGCAGCGCCTCGACCTGGATGAAGCGCACGGTCAGGAGAGAGGCGAGCACCCCGAAGAGCACGCCGAGCAGCAACCCGATCAGCGCGTTCAGTCCGGTCACCCAGGTCGCATCCGCCACCTGGTCGAACCGGTCGACGAACGCCGTCCAGATCGCCGAGGGCGACGGCAGCGTGAACGGTGCGATGTCGAAGATCCTGACGACCGCTTCCCACGCGAGGAGGAACCCGATCCC
>NZ_JBAVYV010000446.1:0-4674 GCF_049588435.1 Ilumatobacter sp. | reverse complement strand
ATGATCGAGGGGATCCAGTCGGTCTGCTCGATTCCGGTGATGGCCAAGGCGCGCATCGGCCATTTCGTCGAGGCGCAGATCCTCCAGGCCCTCAACGTCGACTTCGTCGACGAGTCCGAGGTGCTCACACCGGCCGACGAGACGCACCACATCGACAAGTTCGCCTTCGACGTGCCGTTCGTGTGTGGGGCGACCAACCTCGGCGAGGCGCTGCGACGGATCTCCGAGGGTGCGGCGATGATCCGGTCCAAGGGCGAGGCCGGAACCGGCAACGTCGTCGAGGCCGTCCGCCACCTGCGTTCGATCATCGGCGACATGAAGCGGATCACCCAGGCCGACCAGGCCGAGCTGTTCCAGTGGGCCAAGCAGCTGCAGGCGCCGCTGCCGCTGATCCAGGAGATCGCCGAGACCGGCAAGCTCCCGGTCCCGTTGTTCTGCGCGGGTGGCCTGGCCACTCCGGCCGACGCTGCGTTGGCGATGCAGTTGGGCGCCGAGGCCGTGTTCGTCGGTTCCGGCATCTTCAAGTCCGACGATCCGTCGCCGCGTGCGAAGGCGATCGTCGAGGCGACGACTCACTTCCAGGATCCCGACATCCTCGCCAAGGTCAGCCGCGGTCTCGGCGCGCCGATGACCGGAATCGGCATGGACGAGATCGACACCAGGTACGCCGAGCGCGGCTGGTGATCGTCGGCGTCCTGGCTCTGCAAGGAGCCTTTGCCGCCCACCAGGATCGACTACATGAACTCGGCATCGACGCGCCTGCCGTCCGCACCGCCGGCCACCTCGGCGACGTCGATGCGCTCGTGATGCCCGGCGGCGAGAGCACGACGATGTCACATCTGTTGCGCACCAACGACCTGTTCGACCCGATCGAGGATGCGATTCGCGACGGCCTCCCGGTCCTCGGAACCTGTGCCGGCATGATCATGTGTGCGAACGAGGTCCTCGACGGACGGCGTGATCAGCGTTCGTTCGGTGTGATCGACATCAGCGTGCGACGCAACGGGTACGGACGGCAGTTGGCGAGTTTCGAGGCCGATCTCGATGTCGAGGGATTCGCAGCGGACTTCCATGCCGTCTTCATTCGCGCTCCGATCGTCGAGCGGGTCGGATCGGGGGTCGAGATTCTGGCGTGCTATGACGGGGTCCCCGTTCTCGTGCGTCAAGGAAGCTGTACGGTGGCGTCGTTCCATCCGGAGCTCACGCCCGATGGGCGTCTGCACGCGATGTTCGTCGAATCGATCGAGTCCCAGAGCTGAGAGGGAGCTGACATGTCGGGCCATTCCAAATGGGCAACCATCAAGCACAAGAAGGGTGCCGCCGACGCGGCGCGCGGGAAGCTCTTCGCCAAGATGGCCCGCCAGGTCGAGGTCGCAGCGAAGGGTGGCAGCGATCCGGACATGAACGCAACGCTGCGGACGGCGGTCCAGAAGGCCAAGGCGGCGTCGATGACCAACGACGCGATCGATCGTGCGATCAAGCGTGGGTCCGGCGAGGGCGCGGACGCCGTCAACTACGAGACGATCATGTACGAGGGGTACGCGCCGGGTGGTGTGGCGTTGCTGATCGACGTGCTGACCGACAACCGCAACCGGATCAGCGCCGACGTGCGGCAGGTGTTCAGCAAGCTCGGCGGCTCGATGGCCGAACCGGGCGCTGTCGGATGGCAGTTCGCCCGCCGCGGGGTGATCGTGACCGTCGACGGACTCGATGGTGACGACGTGATGCTCGCGGCGCTGGAGGCCGGCGCCGACGACATCGTCGCGCAGGGTGACGCGTGGCGGATCATGAGCGATCCGTCGGACGTCTACGACGTCAAGGCCAAGCTGGAGGAGGCGGGCATCGAAACCGTGTCCGCCGACTCACCGATGGTCGCCGAGAACCTGATCGAAGTGACGGAACTGAAGGACGCGAAGGCGATCCTGCGGATCCTGGAGGCCCTCGAGGAGAACGACGACGTGCAGGATGTGTTCTCGAACTTCGACATCAGCGACGAACTGATGGAAGCGGCAGCATCGGAATGAGCATCTCGGTCGGAGATCGCGCCCCCGATTTCACCCTGCCGGGAACCAACGATTCGACGTATTCGTTGGGAGACTTCTCCGGCCGGCCACTCGTGTTGATCTTCTATCCAGGAGACGACACGCCGGTCTGTACGCGCCAACTCAACAGCTACAACGACGGGCTCGACCAGTTCGCCGAGCTCGACGCCCAGATCGTCGCGATCTCGGCTCAGGGCGTCTCCAGCCACGACACGTTCTCCGACAAGCACGGCTTCGGCTTTCCGCTGCTCGCAGATGTCGACAAGGAGGTCGCCGGGCGGTACGGAACCCTCGGTCCGATCGGGTTTCCCCGACGCAGTGTCTTCATCATCGACGCGGACGGAATCGTCCGCTACGCCCATCGGGCGATCGCCGGGCTGACGTTCCGACCGGTCAAGGAACTGGTCGCTGAACTGCGGAAACTGAGCTGATACAGTCCGAACCTGTGTTCGCTTTGCGTGTGCTCGGCATCGATCCCGGCCTGACCCGGTGCGGATATGCCGTGGTCGACGGGCGGGGCCCGTCGAACGTGCGGGCGGTGTCGATGGGGGTCATCCGGACCCCTCCGTCCGACCCGCTGCCGAACCGACTCGCGACTCTGCGCACCGAGTTCACGTCGATGATCGCCGAGTTCGAACCCGACGTCGTGGCGGTGGAGCAGGTCTTCTTCCAGGTCAACGTCCGCACCGCGATGGCGACCGGCCAGGCGAGCGGTCTCGCGTTGGCCGAGGCGGCGATCGCCGGCTGCGAGGTCATCCAGTACACCCCGAACCAGGTCAAGGATGCGGTTGCCGGATGGGGCGGCGCCGACAAGGAGCAGGTGCAGAAGATGGTGCAGGTCCGACTCAAGCTGGCCAGGCTGCCGCGGCCCGCCGATGCGGCCGATGCAGCCGCGATCGCACTCACCCATCTCTCGATGTCGCCGATCGGCCGCCGTCAGCGCCAGATCGTCGCACGATGAGCAGCACACGATGAGGAGCACACGATGATCGGATCGCTGCGCGGCAAGATCCTCGACCGCGAACTCGACGGAACAGCACTCGTCGAGGTGGCCGGCGTCGGATATCGGGTCAGCGTGACCGAGCGGACGTTGGCCGAACTGGAGCCCGGCAGCGAGACCTTCCTCTACATCCACCACCACGTCACCGAGACAGCCGAATCGCTGTTCGGATTCCGGGCGAAGGACGAGCGGATCACGTTCCACCATCTGATCAAGACCAACGGCGTCGGCCCGACGCTCGCAATGGCCGTCCTCGCGACCCATCCACCTGCCGCGCTCGTCGACATCGTCTCGAACAACGACATCGCGGCGATGACGCTCGTGTCCGGAGTCGGCAAGAAGACAGCCGAGCGATTGTTGGTCGAACTGCGAGATCGGCTGTCCGTTCCGATGCTCGACGGCGGATCGGAGACCTCGAGTTCGGCGGTCGCGGACGTTCGTGAAGCCCTCCTCGGGCTCGGGTACGGGACCGATGAGATCCGTGACGCGTTGCGTGACCTCCCGGGTGATGCGCCGAGCGCCACGCTGTTGCGCGACGCCCTGAAGTCGTTGGGAGCGAAGCGTGCGTGAGGAGTTTCTCGATCCGAACGTGCGCGAGACCGACGAGGATCCGGTCGGCGTCGAACTCGACTCCGACTCCGGTCTGCGCCCGCGTGCGCTCGAGGAGTTCGTCGGCCAGAAGGAGCTCAAGGAGCATCTGAACATCGTGCTCGAGGCCGCCCGCAAGCGGGGGCAGTCGGTCGATCACCTGCTGTTCGCCGGACCGCCGGGGCTTGGCAAGACGACCCTCGCGGGGATCATCGCCACCGAGATGGACGTGCAGTTGCACGTCACGTCGGGGCCGGCATTGGAACGCGCCGGTGATCTTGCCGCGATCCTGACCAAGCTCGAGGACGGCGACGTCCTCTTCATCGACGAGATCCACCGGCTCTCGCGTGCGGTCGAGGAGATCCTCTATCCGGCGATGGAGGACTTCCAGCTCGACATCATCGTTGGCAAGGGACCGGCGGCGTCGAGCATCCGATTGACCATGCCGCCGTTCACTCTGGTCGGTGCAACGACGCGGACCGGAATGATCACGGGGCCATTGCGGGATCGGTTCGGTCTCGTCGCGCGTCTCGACTACTACGACACCGAGGAACTGCGGATGATCGTCGAGCGGGCGGCGGGCATCTTCGAGATCGAGATCGATCGCGACGGGGCGCAGCAGATCGCCCGACGATCGCGCGGCACACCGCGCATCGCGAACCGTCTCCTGCGACGGGTCCGCGACTTCGCCGAGGTGCGCGCCGACGGAGCGATCACGAGCGATGTGGCGAGCGAGGGACTGGCGCTGTTCGGCGTCGACGACCGCGGTCTCGACAAGGTCGACCGCGCGATTCTGTCGAACCTGTGCAACCAGTTCGGAGGGGGCCCGGTCGGTCTGTCGACACTGGCGATCAGTGTCGGCGAACAGCCCGAGACCCTCGAGGACGTGTACGAACCATTCCTGATCACCCAGGGAATGATCGCGCGGACGCCTCGCGGGCGGGTGGCGCTCGCGGCGGCATACGAGCACCTCGGGATGCGACCGCCGATGGGCGACCGCTCCGAACAGCGGCTGTTCGACACCTGAACGGGACCTGACCGTGC
>NZ_JBAVYV010000445.1:0-1585 GCF_049588435.1 Ilumatobacter sp. | reverse complement strand
CCTCCGACGACGGCGCCCCCGACCACGGCCCCCCCGACGACTGCCCCACCACCGGCGGTGACCTCGCTGGGCGTGGTCAACGACATGTCCGCGATCACGCCACTCGTCACGCCACCGCAGGGCCCTGCACCCCAGCTCCGTCTGATCGGATTCGGTGACTCGGTGATGCTGGGTTCGGCCGAGGAGTTGACCGCGCGCGGGTTCGTCGTCGATGCCGTGCAGAGTCGGCAGTTCTCCGCATCGCTCCCGCAACTCCAGGGGACCAGGGACAAGGGGTTGCTCGGGTCGGCGGTCGTCGTCCACCTCGGCACGAACGGATCGTTCCCGCAGTCGTCGCTCGACGAGATGATGGCGATGCTGAAAGACGTCCCGCGCGTCGTGTTCGTCACGGGGAAGGCCGACCGCGGGTGGATCGCGGGGAACAACGAGAAACTCCGTGCGCTGCCCGCCACACACCCGAACGTGACCGTGCTCGACTGGGAGGTCCTCGGCCCGCAGTGCCCCGGCGATTGCTTCTACGACGACAACATTCACCTCAACGGCGCCGGGCAGCAGTACTACACCGATCTGGTGACCCGCATCCTCGGGGTGTGACGGTCGTCGTCGCCGCGTCGTTCGATTTCCGGTGACGAGCGCACCGCCGTAGCCTCGCGGACATGACCACTCCAGTTCGTGTCGCCGTCACCGGAGCCGCAGGCCAGATCGGCTACAGCCTCCTCTTCCGCATCGCATCGGGCACCATGCTCGGCTCGGAGACGCCCGTGGCGCTCAACCTGCTCGAGATCACCCCGGCGCTCGGAGCGCTCGAGGGTGTCCGGATGGAACTCGACGACGGTGCCTTCCCGCTGCTCGACTCGATCACCTGCACCGACGATGCCGACGTGGCGTTCGGCGACGCCGACGTCGCGATCCTCGTCGGCTCGATGCCGCGCAAGGCGGGGATGGAACGCGCGGACCTGCTCTCCGCCAACGGCGGGATCTTCAAGCCCCAGGGCGAGGCGCTCAGCCGCTCGGCCAAGAAGGACGTCAAGGTCCTCGTCGTCGGAAACCCCGCGAACACCAACGCGCTCATCGCGATGAGCAACGCCGCCGACCTGGACAACGGCCGGTTCACGGCGATGACCCGCCTCGACCACAACCGTGCGATCAGCCAGCTCGCCGCTCGCCTCGACGCGTCGGTCAACGACATCAAGAAGATGACGATCTGGGGCAACCACTCCACGACGCAGTACCCCGACCTCTTCCACTGCGAGGTCGGCGGCAAGAACGCGCACGAGCTCGTCGGTGACCAGGATTGGTACGCCAATGAGTACATCCCCACGGTCGCGAAGCGTGGAGCCGCGATCATCGATGCCCGCGGGTCGTCGTCGGCGGCGTCGGCGGCGTCGGCCGCGGTCGATCACATCCGCGACTGGACCCTCGGGACGCCGGACGGCGACTGGGTCTCGATGGGTGTTCCGTCCGATGGCAGCTACGGCGTGCCCGAGGGAATCATGTCGAGCTTCCCCTGTGTCTGCAAGGACGGCAACTACGAGATCGTCCAGGGTCTCGAGATCGACGAGTACAGCCGGGCCAAGATCGATGC
>NZ_JBAVYV010000444.1:0-18763 GCF_049588435.1 Ilumatobacter sp. | reverse complement strand
TGCCATCGCCCGGACCGGCGTGCCCTACGTCGGCTCGGTCGGAGCGGTCGACATGGTCAACTTCGGAGCGGTCGACACCGTTCCGGCCGAGTTCGCCGACCGAACTCTGCACGTCCACAACCCGCAGGTGACCCTGATGCGCACCACACCCGAGGAGAACACGGCGATCGGTGAGTTCATCGCCGCAAAGCTCAACGCCTGCACCGGTCCGGTGCGGTTCCTGCTGCCCGAAGGTGGTGTGTCGATGATCGATGCACCCGGACAACCGTTCCATGATCCCGATGCCGATGCAGCGCTGTTCGCAGCGATCGAGGCCAACGTCGAACAGACGGCGAATCGCAGCGTTCACCGCGTCGACGCGAACATCAACGACGAAGCATTCGTGCAGGCGACGCTCGCCGCGTTCGCCGATGTGATGGAGGAGCAGCAACCATGATTCCGACCCGGAGCGAGACACTCGACAAGTTCCGCGAGATGATCGAACGACGCGAACCGATCGTCGGCGGTGGCGCCGGCACGGGGCTGTCGGCAAAGTGGGAGGAGGCCGGCGGGATCGACCTCATCGTCATCTACAACTCGGGTCGCTATCGCATGGCGGGACGAGGTTCGCTCGCCGGGCTGCTCGCCTACGGCAACGCGAACGAGATCGTCGTCGACATGGCCAAGGAGGTGCTACCGGTCGTCAAGCACACCCCGGTCCTCGCCGGCGTCAACGGCACCGATCCGTTCTACACACCCGAGACGTTCCTCCCCGAGCTCACCCGACTCGGCTTCGCCGGAGTCCAGAACTTCCCCACCGTCGGCCTGATCGACGGGGTCTTCCGCCAGAACCTCGAGGAGACCGGGATGGGCTACGGCCTCGAGGTCGACATGATCCGGGTCGCATCCGAACTCGACATGTTGACCACGCCCTACGTGTTCAGCGAGGAGAACGCGCAGGCGATGACCGAGGCGGGAGCCGACATCATCGTGTGCCACATGGGCCTCACGACCGGGGGCAGCATCGGCGCCGAGACCGCGCTGACGCTCGACGACTGCGTCGAGAAGGTCGATGCCTGGGCCGCCGCTGCCCGGTCGGTCCGCGAGGACGTGATCGTGCTGTGTCACGGCGGTCCGATCGCGATGCCCGACGACGCGACGTACGTGCTGCAGCGCTCGACAGGAGTCAACGGCTTCTACGGGGCGTCGAGCATGGAGCGGCTCCCGACCGAACAGGCGCTCAAGGCGCAGACCGAGGCCTTCAAGGCCGTGACGTTCTCGAGACTGGAGATTTGACATGTGTTTCGTATGCCAGGACGACGTGGAGTGGGAGGAACTCGACTGGGGTGATCTCGGTTGGGTGGTACGCCCCGCGAACGTCCCCGACGCGGCCAACCTCTGCGTGCTCGACGTGAAGATCCAGCCCGGCCAGGGCCACGACTTCCATCGTCACCCGAACCAGGAGGAGGTCATCTTCCTGCGGAGCGGCGAGATCGAGCAGTGGGTGCTCGAGGAGCGTCGCCAACTCGTCCCCGGCGACGTGGCCTTCATCCCGAAGGACACGGTCCACGCCACGTTCGTCGCCGCCGACGCCACCGAACCGGCGCGGGTGCTGGTCGTACTCGGACCGAGTCACGGGCTCGACGGATACGAAGCGGTCGATGCATCGGCCGAGGAACCATGGGCGTCGCTGCGCAGCTGAGCAGCCCGATCTCAATACACAACAACGCCGCCATGCCGGCGAAAGGAGGGCACCACGGTGCACCTGTCAATGCACAACTGGATGCGGTCCGAGCCTCTCGAGGTCACGCTTGCGCGACTCAAGCGATGCGGCTACGGAAGCATCGAGATCAAAGGCGAGCCCGATCAGTACGACACCTCCGAGGTGCGCGATCTGCTCAAGAAGTACGAACTGAAGTGTTGGGGTGCGGTCACCCTCACGCTCGGCGATCGCAACCTCTGCGCGAAGGACGAAGCCCAGCGCGCCGCCACGGTCCAGTACATGAAGGACGTCGTGACGATGGTCAAGGAACTCGACGGCCACGAGGTGACGATCGTCCCCGCGACGGTCGGCAAGGTCGAGCCCGACGCCACTCCTGACGAGGAATGGCAGTGGGCCGTCGACGGACTCAAGGAGGTCCACGAGGTCGCGAGCGCCGGTGGCGTCCAGATGGCGATCGAGGGCCTCAACCGATTCGAGACCTACTTCGTCAATCGCGGCGATCAGGCCTTGGCGCTCGCCGACGCAGTCGCTCCCGACGTCGGAATCTGCCTCGACGCGTTCCACATGAACATCGAGGAGATCGACTTCTACCAGGCGATCCGCGACGCGGGCGACCGACTCGTCGACTTCCACGTGGCCGACAACAACCGGATGGCCTGCGGGATGGGCGCCCTCGACTGGGCGAAGATCGTCGGCACGCTGCAGGACGTCGGCTACGACGGTGCACTCACCGTCGAGTTCGTGGCGCCGGTCGACCGCACGCCTGCCAACAAGTTCCCCGACGCGATCGAGACCAACCCGGTCGACATCAGCCCCGAGGAACTGCAGTTCATCATCGACCACGGCAGCAGCCTGCTCTCCGAAGAGTTCTACGACATGCTCGTCGAGAAGTGCGCCACCACCCTGCTGCCGTTGATCTGAAGCAGCGATGAAGATTCGAGACGTACGGGCGCGGTGGATCCACTGCCCGATCCCGGTCGAGCAGCAGCACGTCTCGGACTTCGGGCGGATCACCAGCTTCGACGCAGCGATCATCAGCGTCGAAGTCGACGGCGGAATCGTCGGATGGGGCGAAGCGAAGGCGGGGGTCGGGAGTTCCGGCCCCTGCCGCGCCGTCGTCGAGGCGGTCAACGACGAGTACGCGCCCGCTCTCGTCGGCCTCGATGCCCGACGGATCACGGCCATCTGGGACACGATGTACAACGGTACGCGGGCTGGGTATGCGCTCGAACGTGGCCGAGGCTTCCCCGTGCTCGGTCGCCGTGGCGTCTCGATGAGCGCGATGAGCGGTGTCGACATGGCGCTGTGGGACGTTGTCGGGAAAGCGCTCGGCCTTCCCGTCGTCGACCTGTGGGGTGGACCCTGCACCGACACGCTGCCCGCCTACGCGAGCGGTGGATGGGCGGACGCCGACAACATCGGAGCGCAGCTCCAGGGATACGTCGACCACGGCTTCGACGCCGTGAAGATGCGTGTCGGGATCATGGACGGCGATGTCGCGACCAGCGTCGCGCGGGTGCGCGCAGCCCGCGATGCGCTCGGCCCGGACATCGGTCTGATGGCCGACGCCCACGGCACGTACAACTCGACCGACGCGATGCGCTTCCTCGCCGGGGTGGAAGATGTCGGTTTGCGCTGGTTCGAAGAGCCGGTCAACGCCGACGACGTGGCGGCAGCGCGGCGGGTCCGTGCGTCGACCCGAACCCCGATCGCGGCGGGCGAGAGCGAGTCGACCAGGTTCGATTTCCGGGAGCTCATCGCGCATGAAGCTGCCGATGTCCTGCAGCCGGACCTCGCGATCTGCGGCGGGCCCACCGAGGGCCGACGGATCGCCGCGCTCGCCGAGACCCATCAACTCGAACTCGCCCCGCACTGCTGGGGATCGGCCCTGTCGTTCAACGCCGGCGTGACCCTCGCATTCGCGAGTTCGGCGGCGCGTACGGTCGAGTACTCGCTCGGCGGGAACCCGCTGCTGCGTGAGATGCCGATCGAGCCGCCGGTGGTCGAGGACGGAATCGTGCTCGCACCCACCAGTCCGGGTTTCGGAATCGAACCCCGGCAGGATTTCCTCGACGAATACGAGAGGTAAGCACATGTCCAACTCCATCCAGCACGTCAACGTGATGGTCGACGACCTCGCCGAAGCGGTCGAGTTCTACGGCGAACTGCTCGGCTTCGAACCGTCGCCCACCCCCGACCTCGGGTTTCCCGCCCAGTTCTTCGCCGTGGGTGGAGGGCAGGAGATCCACGTCAACGAACTCGGCGACGTCCACCCGGAGCGTTCGCACTTCTGTCTCCGGCTCGACGACTTCAACGGCGTCTTCGCCCGCGCCCTCGATGCCGGCATCTTCGAGACCGAGACGTGGGGCCGGGCGCGGCGGCTGCCGACCGGAGTCATGCAGGCGTTCGTGCGCGACCCCGCCGGGAATCTGATCGAGCTGTCGTGCGAGGCAGATCAACCGGTCGATCCGTCGATCTTCGACCTCGACTTCTTCGACGAATCCTCGGTGTAGCCCGATGATCCTGCTCCTCGAGACGGTGCATCCCGATGCCCAGCACGTTCTGGAGTCGGCCGGTCGTGTCGAGGTCATCGATGATCTCGACGCGTTCGCCCCCGGCGAGTACGACGGTGTGCGTGCGATCGTCACCCGCGGCCGCGGTCGGGTGACCTCCGAGCTGATGGCTTCGTTTCCCGACCTCGAAGTGGTCGCGCGGTGCGGTGCGGGACTCGACAACGTCGACACCGAAGCAGCAGCGGCCGCCGGGATCACCGTCGTCCATGCACCCGGCCTGACGTCCGCAGCGGTGACCGAACATGCGCTGATGCTGATGCTCGCCGTCTCGCGGCGACTCGCCGAGATCGATCGCGCAGTCAAGGACGGAAACTGGGCCGTCCGAGAGGGTTTCATCGGTTCGGAGCTGCGTGGAAAGCGACTCGGCATCGTCGGTTTCGGCGCGATCGGGTCGCGGATCGCCGACCTCGGTCGGGCGCTCGAGATGGATGTGGTGTGCACGACCCGGCGGACGATCGACGTGGCGGTTCGTCGTGTCGAGCTCGACGAGCTGCTGCGGACGTCGGACGTGATCCAGATCTGTGTGCCCCTGAGTGACGAGACGCGAGCGATGTTCGGAGCGGATCAGTTCGCCCTGATGCGTCCGAACGCGGTGCTGGTGAACACCGCGCGGGGTGCGATCGTCGACCATGTAGCGCTCGCCGATGCGCTCGAGGCCGGACAGCTCGGGGGGTATGGAGCAGACGTATGGGACCCCGAGCCGCCGATCGACGGCGACCGGGTGCTCGCCCACCCGACGACGGTCATCACCCCGCACGTGGCAGGCCTCACCGATGTGACCTACCGGGCGATCTGCATGCTGCCGGCCGAATCCGTCGCCGGCATCCTTGCGGGTCGGGCGCCCGATCCGGCGTCCGTCTTCGGCTGAAGGTTGTTGCTCGATCGCCCCCACCCGAGCGGAGACTCGGTCGTACCGCCGGGCGCCGGTGATCGCGGCCTGGCCATGTCGACGAAGCAGTCCTCGACGCGTTCCGACGACCAGCTCGCGGCGGTCCTGGTCGACTTCGCAGTTCGCCCGCTCGAGCCTTCGGCTGACATTTCGACTGAACGAACCCGCCACCACCATTTTCGATCAAGTGCTCGTTGGTCGAATCCAGTCGCGCTTGTATCGTCCTGGCGGAGTGCCGCCACCGCTCGGTCATCTCATGCAGACGGGCGCGACGGGTGAGAGAGCGGTACTCCGTGCAGAGACTCTCCTCGTAGCGCAAGCTCAATCCAGGAGGTCCAGATGTCCACCCATCCGATGAAGACCCGCGCCCGGTCCTTCCTGGGCTTGGCCTGTGGCATCGGGCTGCTCGTCAGCTGCGCGTCGACCGCCACGAGCGGCGCCCCGACAACCTTGCCCGGCGTGGGTCCTTCGGCGACGGTGGGAACGGTTCCCTCCGTCGACCCGGCCAAGGCCGACGAAGTCACCAAGGCCATTCAGGACGCCATGGAGGAACAGCACCTGCGGTCGGTCATCGTGAAGGTCACGGTCGACGGCAAGGAGGTCCTGACGAAGGCGTTCGGTCTGTCCATGACCGACGTGCCGGCGACGACGGACATGCATTTCCGCAACGGCGGGGTCGCCATATCGTACGTGTCGACGTTGCTGCTCATGCTCGTCGACGAGGGGAAGGTGAGCCTCGATGACAAGGCCGCGAAATGGCTCCCCGACCTGCCGCACGCGGACGAGGTCAGCCTGGGCCAGCTCGCGCAGATGACGTCCGGCTACACCGACTACGTCATCGGCAACGAGGAGGTTGACACCCAGCTCTACGCGAACCCGTTCCGGCAGTGGACCACCGACGAAATCCTCGCGACAGTCGTCTCGGATCCGCTGCTCTACACGCCGGGCACCAACTGGAACTACGCGCACACCAACTACGTGATCCTCGGCTTGGCGCTTGAGCAGATTACCGGCAAGCCGATGGAGGAGGTTCTCCAGCAGAAGGTGCTCGATCCGCTCGGCCTCACGAACACGAGCAACAACGGCGGGACGCCGGCCATCCCCGAGCCGGCACTGCACGCCTTCACCTCGGAGCGCCGCGGCCTGCTCGGTATCCCCGCCGAAACGCCGTTCTACGAGGAGTCCACCTACTGGAACCCATCCTGGACGATCACACACGGCGCCATCCAGACCACGAACATTGCCGACCTGAGCGCGACCGCAGAGGCCATTGGCGCGGGTCAGCTGCTATCGCCCGAGTCCTACCAGAAGATGATCTCCACCGACCTGCGCGGCAAGACGACGACAATGCCCGGCTGCGCCACCTGCTACGCGTCGGACGAGCGCTACAGCTATGGGCTCGGCATCGTCACCTCGGGGAACTGGGTCACGCAGACCCCGCTGTTCTCCGGGGAAGCCGGCGCCTTCGCCTTTCTGCCATCGCAGAAGGTGGGGATCGCGCTCGCGCTGACCTTCACCGAGGACGCCTTCGCGGCCGACGGCAGCTACAAGCCCGAGGTCACCTCGAACGCCGCCGACACGCTTTGGCGCGAGATCGGGGCGATCATGGCCCCAACCGACCCGCCCCCCGCCAGGAAGTCGTAGGGCGACCACCTCCTCGCCCCAGTCAATGATCTGACAACCACCTACCACGTCACTTCCGCAATGCACAGGCCGGATGGCTGATGGCCTACTCGGTGCCTCGCCAGGAGCGATCTCATCGATCGCCTCCGGTCGGTGCTCGTCGATGTCGCTCGCAGCGATGTGACGATGCCGAGCGAACCGACGATGGACGGCCGACGACCGTGTGGTGCTGGTCGCGGTCGACGAGATCCCGCTCCCCGCCGACGCACCCCCGCTCGACCCCGGTGCATTCGTGGCGACCGTTCCCGGCGCGGTCGACTTCGGGTTCGTCCGCACGATGCGACCCTGACGGTGGGTGACGTCACCCCTGCGGGGCGGGCGGGCAACTCGATCGAGGGGTTCCGCCGCGACGGCCTGACCCGCCGACCCGGCCCACGCCTTCGGCTGATCCGCCGCCGATCGATACGGTCCTCTCTCATGTCATTCGACTTTTCCGGAAAACGTGCAGTGGTGACCGGAGCGAGTCGGGGAATCGGCGAGGCGATCGCCCGTCAGCTCGACGCCGCTGGAGCTCGCGTGGCGCTCGTGGCGCGCAGCACCGACCGCCTCGAGGCGATCGCCGCCGATCTCGTCAACGACCCGCTCGTGATCTCCGCCGACCTGTCGGAACACGCGGCGATCGAGCAGATCTCGACGGCGGTACTCGATGCGTTTCGAGGGCTCGACGTCCTGGTCAACAACGCCGCGGTCGAACGCAACCAGCCCGCGTCGAAGGTCACGGGGGAGGCGATCGACGAGACGCTGTTCGTCAACCTGCGCCAGGCGTTCATGCTCTGCTCCGCGTTCGCCAAGCCGCTGTTCGCCACGCAGGGAACGATCGTCAACATCACCTCGACCGCCGCGACCGGCGCGGGTGGCACCCAGGGTGCATACGCAGCATCGAAGGGCGGGCTGAACACGCTGACCAAGAACCTGGCGAACGAATGGGCATCGAAAGGCGTGCGCGTCAACGGCGTGGCGCCCGGGCTCGTCGACACCGAGATGTGGGGACCGACGTTCGACCGTCTTGGTGAGGAGGCCGTGCGCGCCGGGTTCGTCAAGAACGTGCCGCTCAACCGCTGGGGAACCGCCGACGAGATCGCCGACGTGGCCTGCTTCCTCGCATCGAGCCAGGCGAGCTACGTCACCGGTCAGACGATCCGCGTCGATGGTGGTATGACCAACCTGTGAGTTCCGACGACGCTGCTGCCCGACTGCGCGAGCTCCGGCGGGAACCTCCCCGGTTTCGTCGGGTGCGCGTCCGTTCGATCACACCGCTCAGCACGCGGATGTTGCGCGTCGTGCTCGGGGGCGACGAACTCGACGGGTTCGCGATCGAGGCACCGGCGTCGAGTGTGCGGATGCTGCTTCCACCGCCGGGTGGCGACCAGCTCGTGATGCCGACCTGGACCGGAAACCAGTTCGAGCTCCCCGGCGGTGAACGCGCACCGATCCGGACCTTCACTCCCCGTGCCTTCGATGCCGTCCGCCGCGAACTCACGATCGATGTGGTCCTCCACGACCATGGCGTGGCCACCGACTGGGCGCGCGGCGCAACGATCGGCGACGAGGTGGCGATCTCAGGACCGGGACGCAGCGAACATCTCGATCCCGATGCACGGTCCCATCTGCTCGTCGGCGACGAGTCGGCGCTCCCCGCGATCGGCCAACTGCTCGAAGCGATCCCGCCGGACCAGTCGATCGACGTCCACGTCGAGATCAGCAGCCGCGATGCCCGGCTCCGACTACCGGCGCATCCCGGTGCGACCGTGGCGTGGCACGACGCGGCAGCGGGCGCTCCACCCGGTGACTCCGTCGTCGAGGCCGTGATGAAGCTCGACGAACTCGCGGACGCCGTATGGGTCGCGGGCGAGGCGGCCTCCGTGCAGCGACTCCGCAGGTACCTCTTCGACGAGCGCGACCGATCGAGGCGGAGCGTCACCGCCCGGGGCTACTGGAAGCTCGACTGATCGCCGGTCGAGGGTGAGCAGTACGGTCGTTCGTTCTGGGAAGAAACTAAACGAGGGGCCGACATGTACGACATCGTCATCAAGAACGGGAAACTGATCGACGGAACCGGTGGGCCCTCGGCGCACGGTGACCTCGCGATCAGCGACGGGAAGATCGCCCAGGTCGGTGGCAGCATCACCGAATCGGCGCGTCGCACGATCGACGCCGACGGCGCCATCGTCACGCCCGGTTGGGTCGACGTGCACACGCACTACGACGGCCAGATCAGTTGGGACCAGCAGATCGCGCCGTCATCGCACAACGGTGTCACGACCGTCGTGATGGGGAACTGCGGAGTCGGCTTCGCTCCGGTCGCACCGGGAACGGAGCAGGCGCTGATCGAGTTGATGGAAGGCGTCGAGGACATCCCGGGCGCTGCGCTCCACGAAGGAATGGACTGGGGTCAGTGGGAGACGTTCGCCGACTACCTCGACTACATCGACGGGCGCGAGTACGCGCTCGACGTCGGCGCGCAGATCGCGCACGGAGCGGTGCGCTTCTACGCGATGGGTGAACGGGGACGGACCAACGAGGACGCGACCGCCGAGGACCTCGACGCGATGGGTCGGATCGTCGCCGATGCGATCGAGGCGGGGGCGGTCGGCTTCAGCACGTCGCGCACGATCGGCCACCGATCACTCTGGGGTGAGCCGGTCCCCGGAACGTTCGCTGCCGACGAGGAACTCCTCGCGATCGCCGAGCACATGGGTCGCGTCGGCAAGGGCGTCTTCGAGATGATCCCCGCCGGAACGGTCGGCAAACTCGACGGGCTCGGCGGTGAACGCACGACGCAGGAGTTGGAGCACGACCTGATGCGCCGGTTCGCGCTCGCGAGCGGGCGACCGGTGACGTTCACGCTCGTCCAGTCACCCGACTACGACCCGGAACTGTGGCGGGAGATCCTGCGGATGACCGCTGACGCGAATGCCACCGGCGCCCGGATGTTCCCACAGGTCTGCTCACGACCGATCGGATTCCTCACCGGCCTCAGCGGCTACCACGCGTTCATGCGCAAGCCGACCTACATCGAGACGCTCGCCGACCTCCCGCTCGCCGAGCGGGTCGCCGCGATGAACACCCCCGAGATGAAGGCACGGCTGCTCGCCGAGTCCGACATCCGTCCGGAGGCACCGGGCTCGATGGAAAACGTGTACGGCCTCTTCACCCGTGCGGCGCCCGTGATGTATCCGATGGACAGCCCGGTGGACCTCGAGCCGGCGCTCACCGACAGCATCGGCGCACGGGCGGCGTCCCTCGGACGCGAGCCGCTCGAATACCTCTACGACTTCATGCTCGAGGACGGCGGCACGCGCTTCGCATCGCTCAGCACGGTCGACATCCCGGCGCGGATGAACGTGTTGCGCGAGATGCTCGCCGACCCGAACACGGTGACCGGGCTCAGCGATGCCGGCGCCCATGTCACCCTGATCTGTGACGGATCGGCACCGACGACACAGTTGACGTACTGGACGCGCGATCGCGCCGACGAACAACTTCCGATCGAGTTCGTGGTCAACAAGCAGTCGGCGCGCAACGCCGAGCTCTACGGGTTCGACGACCGCGGCACGCTCGAGGTCGGCAAGCGCGCCGACGTCAACGTGATCGATCACGCCAACCTCTCCGTCGCCGCACCGGTCGCCCACCACGACCTGCCGGCTGGCGGGACCCGGTTGATGCAGCCGATCACGGGGTATCTCGCGACGCTCTGCAACGGCGTCGTCACCCGCGAGAACGACACCGACACCGGTGAATTCCCTGGTCGTCTGGTGCGCAGCTGACGTACAGTTCTCGGATGATGTCGAGAACCACGTTCGTCGCGTCGATCGTGTGCGCCGCCTCCCTGTCGATGGTTGCGTGCGGGTCCGACGACGACACTGCGGCAGTCTCCACGCCCGCAGCCGAGCCGTGCATCGCGGCGACCCAGGGTGAGCCGGCTCCCGAGTACGTGGGCCTCGACGAAGCCGATGCGCAGGCGGCGGCCGACAGCGACGGACTCGATCTGCGCGTCGTCGGTGAGGACGGTGAGTGTTTCGCGATCACGATGGACGTTCGCGAGGACCGCGTCAACATCGAACTCGTCGACGGTGTCGTCGTCGCGGCAGCGCGATTCTGAGTCGATGAGTCCGAGCAGCCGGAGCATTCGACCATGATCCGTCTGCGCCAGATTGCGCTCGTCGCGAGCGAACTCGAACCCGTCGTCGGAGCGTTGTGCGAGACGTTCGACCTCTCGGTCTGCCACGTCGACCCCGGCGTCGGGGAGTTCGGACTGCACAACTCGCTCATGGTGGTCGGCGATCAGTTCCTCGAAGTCGTGTCACCGACCACCGACGGGACGACGGCTGGGAGGCTGCTCGACAAGCGCGGGGGCGACGGCGGCTACATGGCGATCTACGAGGTCGACGATCTCGAGACCAGGCTGCAGCACCTCGAAGCCAACGACGTGCGCATCGTCTGGTCCGGTGACTTCGCGACGATCCGCGGCCGGCACCTCCACCCGCGCGACACCGGCGGCGCACTGGTGTCCGTCGACCAACCGGAGCCATCGGGCAGCTGGGCGTGGGCGGGTCCGACGTGGACTCCGCACGGATCATCGATCGTGTCCGCCATCGCAGGGGTGACGATCGGTGCCGAGGACCCCGCCGCGATGCGCGACCGGTGGCGGGACCTCGACCTCGCCACGTCGGTCCGATTCACTCCGGCGGGTGACAGGGGAGAGGGACTCGACGGACTCGACCTGGTCGCCGTCGATCGGGCGCGTGCCGGTGAGCAGCACGACATCGGTGGCGTCCTCGTCACACTCGTGTGACGGGTTCGGTCGAAGCGAGGCGCTGGAGTCGAAGGAGTCCTGCATCCGCGGCCTGCCGCTCGACCACCGACAACATCGCGTCGGCCTCCGCTGCGTGGCCCTGTGCCCGGCGGGTCCGTGACAACCAGAGGCGGCTGGAGTTGCTCCACAGCACCGAGCCCCCGTCGGTGTCGGCCTCGAGGGCGATGCCCAGATACTCCTCGGCGGCGTCGACGTCGCCCATCGTCAACGCCAGCATGCCGAGGTAGCGCTCTGCCCGCCCGAAGCACAGCAGACCCGACCCCGTGACCACGTTCGTGCCGGCGAGTCGCGAGAACCGTTCTCGCAGGATCGTGCATCCCTCGACGTCGCCGAGGCCCACCATCGCCTCGATGAACAGGACCATCACGGTGCTCCACATCGCATCGATCGGAAGGTCGAAGCCGGTCGATCGTGCAGGAGCCAGCGCCTCGGCGGCAGCGTCGGGAGACCCGGTCTCGACCAGGAGCAATCCGAGGCCGGGGGTCCACACCGACGCGCTGTCCGCCGCGTCCAACACCCTCCGGACCAGCGGCGCCATCGCGGGAAGGCGGTCCTGCTCGCGCCGGATCACGAACATCCGCAGCCCGTAGGTCCCCGCACCGTCCTCCTCCGGCAGATCGTCGGCGAGCCGTCGACAGTGTTCGGCCAACCGCTCGCTCCCGTCGAGATCGCCGCGGTAGAAGGCCTCCATCGCTTCCTGGTTCGACCGGATGAACGCCCAGAAGCTGGAGTGGGAGCGCTCCTGGAGGCCAGCCATGGTGCGCGCCAGCCCGCGGAGCTGGTCGAAGCGTCCCATCAGCGCGGCGAACATCATCCGATCGTGGATGGCGTGCAGTGCGATGTCGCCGTCTTCGATCAGCGGTTCGAGTTCCTCGAGGCGGGCGATCATCGCATCGGTCTCGGTGTGCGCGCCGTAGAGCCTGACCTGTCCCAGGTACACGCACAGCGCGTGCGCCTCGGCGGTGGGCGAGCCCAGTTGCGATGCCAGCCTCTGCGCGTCGGCGAACGCGGCGTCGACCTCGCCCGACCGTCCCGACATGGCCAAGGCGCGGAGCACTGCGATGGACATCCGCGACCGCAGCTCGATCTCGTTGTCGACGACGAGACCATCGGCGACGGCGACGTCGAGGACCGCCGTCGCCTCGCGAAGGTTGACCAGCGCGTCGAGACCGGACAGACCGGGCCGCCACGTCGCGTCCTCGTACCGGATCGCCGCCTCGACCCGGAGCACCGGGTCACCGCTCGTCCGGGCAGTATCGACAGCGTCCTCGAACGTGCGGGCGGCGATCATGTTGCGACCGGCGCGTGTTTCGGCGATTCCCTGCTCGAGAGCGAGCGATGCCGCGAGGACCGAGTCGGCCGGATCCGCGAGCGATCGAGCCCGCTCGATGAGTTCACCGGCCTCCTGGAACGAGAACTGCAGCATCGATTCGCGCGCGGCGCGCCGGAGTCGCTCGACCGCGATGGGGCGGAACGACGGGTCGGGCACGGCGGCCTCGGCACTGTGGAACGCGAGTTCGGGGAGGTGGCGCACATCGTCCGGGTAGAGGTCGACGAGGGCGTCTGCCACCCGTCGGTGCATGCGGGTGCGGCGGGCCGAGCTCAGTTCGTCGCGGAGCGAGGATCGGACCAAGGCGTGGGCGAAGCGGAATCGGTCGAGGCCCACGTCGTCGAGGAGGCGCGCCGCGACCGCACGTTCGAGGTCTTCGAGCAACTCGAGTTCGTCGCGCCGGTTCGCCACCGCTGCGACTCTCAGTTCGAACTCGAGTCCGAGGACGGACATCAGCCGGAGTGTCTCCTGGACCTCCTTGTCGAGGCTCGCCAACCGGCGGTGCACGGCGCTCTGCATGTCGACCGATCCGTCGTCGGGATCGACCGCCTGGAGCAGCAGCGGATTCCCTGCCGTCTGGCGCATGATGTCGGGGAGATCGGCGCCCCCGCCGATCAACCGCAGCGCCGCGTCGCTCGTGAGTCCCAGGAGTCGCACGACCGTGCTGTGCGCTCCACCCTGACCTGCGGCGATGAGATCGGCGACGCGCGGATTGGTGTCGGGTGCGGTGTCGCGGGCGGTGAGGACCAGCGTGATCGCCGCGTCACCCTGACGGCGTTGCAGGTGGCCGAGCAACTGAAGGGTCGACTCGGTCGCCCAGTGGATGTCGTCGATGATCATCGTGACCGGACTCTCGGCGGCGCTTGCGACGAGCCAGTTCGCGATGGCCTCGAAGAGGCGATATCGCTGGGTCTCGCTCTCCACGGCCGAGTCGCCGTGGACCCGACCTTCGTCGTGCGACCCGTCGGCCTGCGGAGAGGACGGATCGGGGAAGAGTGGCGCCAAGCCCTCGGGGACGAGGTCCGCACCGTCCTGCCCGAATGCCTGGCGGATGACCTCGATGAACGGCTGATAGGGGACCTTGAGGTCTTCGCTGTTGCGTCCGAAGAGCACTCGATGGCCGCGGCGGTGCGCGGTGTTCGCGACTTCGGCGGCGAGCCGCGTCTTGCCGATCCCGGGCTCCCCCAGAATCCATGCCCAGCCGATCGGCCGGTCTGGCGCGGCCGACGTGAGCACCCCGAGACACTGCGCGAGTTCGGCATCCCGACCGTAGAACGATCGGCGTGTGTCGGCGCGCAGCTCGTCGGGCAGCGCTGGAGGTGGAGTTGCGGGGTGCACCCCGCCGACCTCGACCGAGGGCATGAAGCGATATCCGCGCCCGTGGATCGTCTTGATCGCCCACTGGGCGCGGCCGTCGTCGTCGACCGCGCGACGCGCCTGCTTGATCCGAGTGGTCAGGGCAGATTCGGAGACGAACCGGTCGCCCCAGACGTTGTCGAGTAGCTCCTCCTTGGTGACGAGCCGGCCCTGTTGCTCGACGAGGTAGAGCAGGACGTCGAAGACCTGTGGCTCGACCTCGCGGACACCGTCCGGGCCGGTGATCTCGATGCTGTCGGAGTCGACTCCGAACTCGCCGAAACGATAGAGCGGCACCGGGTCAGCGGGCGAGCTCGTCGACCTGGGTGATCTCGTCGGCCGGGATCCCGAGGTCGTGGGCGTGCCGCCGGAGCACCTCGATGTCGGCGCACTCGTACAGGCAGTACGTCCTCTTCTTGTCGGCGGACAGGAACGACGTGATCCACGTGATGTCGTGGTCCTCGTTGTACTGATCGATGAGCTTCAAGCCAGCTTCATCAGGGTCGAACTTCTCTGCGAACTCGCGCTCGACGACGAACATCGGCATCGCTGCCACCTCCCGCTCTCCTGCACCAGGATTCCAGACTTGCCGGTTCACCGCAACGGTGATCCACGAACCCGCCTCAGATGAGGCCGATCAACCAGTAGATCGGCAGGCCGACGAGGAGCGCCGAGCCGACGTTGCCGGTTCGACGGACGGCCACAATCGCCACGCTGATCGCCGCCACGCTCGCGAGGTCCGGCGACATGATCCGGCCGTGGTCGACCAGGAGCGTCGAGGCGATGATCGCGGCCATCACCGCCGGCGAGACGAGTCCGATCGCCGATTCGACGGTGGGAGATGAGGTGAATCGGTTGCCTGCGACCAGCATCGACGAGCGCAGGAAATAGGTGATCGCACCGGTGACCGCGAAGGCGATGATGATCGTCATCGCCGACTCCGATCGGTGCGCAGGGCCGATCCCACGCCCGCCGCCACGCCGATGGGGAGGGCGACGGTGCCGATCGCAGCGGTGCCGAGCACGACGACCAACGCCGCGACCAGTCCGGCGACGACGTCGCGTCGAGCGGAGACGGCCTTGGCGAGCATCCCGGCGAACGCGAGCGGCGCCGCAAGATCCAGACCGAGCGAGTCGGGCAGGGTTCCACCGATCTGGAAGGCGATCACCTGGCTGCCGACGAACGCCGACGCCAACATGAGCGTCGCCGTGAGGTAGTACCGCCGGCGCCACGGGAGTTCGGTCCGGCCGGCGAAGCGTTGCTGGCAGAGCAGGAACGTCTGGTCGACGACCGGAACGACCAGCAGCAGGCGGTGCCGCAGGGGTGCGGCGGCGAACCACCGGGCGACGCCTGCCCCGTAGAGGACCAGGCGGAGATTGATGAGCGCCACCACCATCGCGGTCGCAGCGATTCCACCGCCGTTCCCGATGATCTCGATGGCCGCCAACTGGGAGGCGCCGGCGAGGAGTGCGACCGCACCGAAGACGGATTCCCACGCCGAGAAGCCGGCTTCAGCGCTGGCGCCGCCGATGGCCATCCCGAACGGGATGAGCGCGATTGCGAACGGTGCCGCGTCGCGCGCTGCACGGTGGGCTGCGCCGTCGAGACGTTCCAACTCGATCGTGGTCATGACGCCACCGATCCGGCCAGCGCGTCGCGCGATCGGTCGTTGATGTTCGGGCGACGGAACGTCTCCTGGCGGATCCAGCGGCGGTAGCGCTCCTCTCCGAACGCCCGTGAGAGGCCGTCGGTCTGGCTGCGGTGTTCGCTGAGCACGGCCCGCTTCGCGTCGAGTTCGGCACCGACGAGGTCGACGACCTCCTCGACCTCGTCACGCCGCACTCCGGTCGGCTCCTCGGTCATCCACACGCCGAACTCGTCGTGCAGGTCACGCCACTCGTCGAGCCATTCGTCCGTCTTCGCTGCGTACCAGAGGTCTCCGATCCCGGCGTTCTCCCAGGCCTCCGTCGCACGCGCGGAATTGGCGACGTGATCCGGGTGGCCGGTGACCCCGTCGGGCCCGAACGTGACGATCACGTCGGGGCGTACGTCGCGGATGATGTCGGCGATCCGGTCGACGAGCACCTCCCGTGGGGCATTGGCGACCCCACCGTCGGGCACGCCCAGGAATCGGACATCCTGGACCCCGATCACCTCCATCGCGGCGCGCAGTTCCCGTCGACGTTGAGCCGCCCGCTGCTCGCGCGGACGGGTGTCGTCGGCCGGGAACCCGTCCTCGCCGTCCGTGATCGCCACGACCGTTACCTGTCCACCTCCGACGATCGTGCGCGCCATCAATCCGGCGGAGAGGTAGGCCTCGTCATCGGGATGGGCCCACACGCCGAGCACCCTGGTCTGGTTGACCGAGGTGTGCAGGGGCGAGGGTTCGTCGACGGAATGTGGGCGTGTGTTGATCATGTCCACGACTCTGAAGCAGTCGGAACACGGAGTCTTGGAGGCGACCTGGAGGTGTCGTGGAGATCGGCGTCCACCGCCCGCGTGGGAGACTCCACGGGATGATTGTGGGGTTCGACCTCTTCGAGGTCGACACGGGGGCGTTCGAACTGCGTCGTGACGGACGTGCCGTCGCGCTCGAACCGCAGGTGTTCGAGGTGCTCGCCCACCTCGTGCTGAATGCCGGCCGCCTCGTCCCCAAGGAGGAGTTGCTCGACGAGATCTGGGGCGACCGTTTCGTGTCGGAATCGGCGCTGACCAGCCGGATCAAGACCGCCCGCAAGGCCGTCGGAACTGCGCTCGCCGAGGACCGTCTGGTCTCTCTCTTGGGAATCGGGGGTGCCGGCAAGACACGTCTCGCGGTCGCCGCGGCGCGCGCGGTGGAGGGTCGCTTCGGCGACGGTGTGTGCTTCATCGATCTCGTCCCGATCGAGAACGGTGAGGAGATCGACGCCGCACTCGCAGCGGCAGCGGGGTTGGCGATCGGTCCGGGATCGGCCCGGCAGCAGATCGTGTCGGTTCTGTCGGAGCGTGATGTCCTGATCGTCTTCGACAACGTCGAGCATCTCGTCGACGACGTCGCGGCACTCCTCGACGCCCTGCTCGACGGCACGACGGCGCCTCGATTCCTGGTCACGAGCCGCGTCCCGGTCGAGTTGGTCGACGAGCGACGGTTCCTCGTCGAAGCGCTCCCCGTGGTCGGGAGCGCTGCAGGGTCTGCCGTCGACCTCTTCGTTCGATCGGCCGGTCGCTTCGGCGTGTCGCTCCAACCGGCCGACTTCGAGCAGGCCGCCGATGTCTTCTCGATGGCATTCCCCTCGCGATCGAGTTGGCGGCAGCACAGTTGCGCTGGCTCGATCTCCCCACGCCGTTCTCGAAGACACCTGGCAGAACCTGACCGACGACGAACGCGAACTGCTCATCGTGGTCAGCGTCTTTCCCGGCTCGTTCGACCACGCGGACCTGGATGGTGTGCTCGAACACATCGTTGGAACCAACGGTCGATCGGGACTCGATCGGACACTGCGGCGTCTGCTCGACTTCTCGTTGATCGAGGGTCACGCAGCGTGGTGCCTGGCGGTGACGGGTGACGATGTATCTGCCGGACTGTTCAGCTGTGCACTGAGTGACTGGTGCGCTTCTCACCTCTACGACCTGCGTGCAGCCGAGCGGCACCTCGCGCTCGTCGGTCGGGTCGACGACGCCGCGGCGCTGGTGGCTTCGACCGCGTTCGCCATGCACTGCGATTCCGGCCCCAGAGCAGCGGAGACCCTGGCGCGCCTCGACTCCGTGGTCCACAGTGTCCGAGACCCTGCGCTGATCGCCCGTCTGATTCGTCGGCGTGATGTGCGGCATGGCGACGCGGGCACCCGACGTGGCCGACGAACAGGGGCGGCTGGGTCTGCGAGCCGCCGAGGAATCGGGAAGTCGGCTGCTGCGGTCGCACGCCCGCGTGCTCCGATCCTGGTCGGCAGTGTTTTACGAGCGGAGCCTGCGCGCCGATTGATCGGGTGCGGCGGCCTCGATCAACGCCGAGACCGTCGCGATCGAACCGGGACCGATGCCCACGGCGACGACATCGGTGAGTCGGTCCCACACGTCGAAGCCGGCGCTCACACCATCGGGATCGCCGAACACGGCGAGTTGGGCGAGCAGGTCGTCGGCCTGACGGGGCCACACGATCGACCCCGGTGTCGGGCGGGGGTTGGCAGTGCGAATGGCATCGACCGCGGCCTGGAAGCCGAGTCCAGCGGCGACGTCTCCGTAGAACGGACCCATGCCGGTGAGATACCAGCCGACGAGTTGCTCCGCCCGCACGCGTCCGGATACGTCGCAGTGGTCCACACCCGCCATCACACACGTGATGACATCGCAGCGGTCGTTCGCGAACTCGCCGGCGGCCGCTCGCGTCGCGTCGAACGCGGAGCGGGGGAGCATCGCGGGGAGCCAGCCGTCTCCG
>NZ_JBAVYV010000443.1:0-18475 GCF_049588435.1 Ilumatobacter sp. | reverse complement strand
GCCGTCGCAGGCGCTGGTCGATCGTGTGCGTGTCCCCCGGCGCAAAATCCTGTGACGCGGTCAACTCCTCCCAGAGGCTGTGGTAGCGGTCGCTGATCTGCAGCGCGACCTCCATCGGGTCGATGTCCTCGCGCAGCCGACCGCCGGCCTGCAGATCGAGCAGGCCGCCGGCGACGTTCTCGGTGGCGACCTGGAGGTCGAGTCGGCGTTGGCCGTCCGACAGTTGGGGGTACCGCTCGCCGGTCTCGACGTCGATCACGTAGGCGGACAGCGCCCCGGCGTCGCGGCGGAACAACGTGTTCGACAACGAACAGTCACCCCAGAAGTATCCGGCGAGGTGGAGTCGGACCAGCAGGACGACCAGGGCATCGAGAACCCGTTCGCCCAGGTAGGGGATCGTCAACCCGCGGCCGGCGAGCAGCGTGCGGTAGGGGAGCGAGTAGTCGAGGTGGCGTGTGACCAGCATGCCGTCGGCGCCGTCCGCCTTGCCGGTCAGCGCGGCGACGACCTCGGCGGTCGGCAGACCGTCGTCGGCGAGCTCCCGCAGCAGCCGGTACTCCCGGCGAACGAGGTCGTCGGGAAGCTCCTTGATGACGTAGCTCGTCCCGTCGAGCTCGATCAGCCGCACCACATGGCGGTGCAGGCCGAGCACACCGTGCATGTCGGGAAGGGTCCAGCCGGCGAGGCGTTCCGTGAACGGCAGTCCGGCGATGTTCGGATGCTCGGATGGGCTCGCGATCTGGAGACGCATCACGTCATCATGTCGCGAGACGCGATGGGTCCGGCCCACTCCGTCACGCGTCACGCGCTGGAACGGAGTCGTCGCGTCAGGCGGGGCCGGACGATTTGACCCGATCCCAGAGTTCGTCGAGCACGTCGAGCTCGCTCGCCCGGAGGTCGATCCCGGCCTCGCGTGCGAGCTTCTCGACGCCTTCGAACCGGCGCCGGAACTTGTCGGAGGCGGCGCGCAGTGCGAGTTCGGGGTCGACACCGACGTGGCGGGCGACGTTGACTGCAGCGAACAGCAGGTCCCCGAGTTCATCGGCCGTCTCGTCCGGGTCCCCCGACTCGATCGCCTCGATCAACTCGGCGGTCTCCTCGTGGACCTTGGCGATCGGACCTGCGGTGTCGGACCAGTCGAAGCCCACCTTGGACGCCTTGCGGCCGACCTTGGCGGCATATGCCAGCGAGGGCAGCGAGCGGGGGATCCCCTCGAAGATCGATGTGCGGCCCTTCTCGGCCTGCTTGATCTCGTCCCAGTTGGCGAGGATCTCGTCGGTCCCGTCGACGGTGACATCGCCGAACACGTGGGGATGGCGCCGCACGAGCTTGTCGTGGATCCCGTCGGCGATGTCGGCGATCGTGAAACGGCCCTCCTGCTCGGCGATCACGGCGTGGAACTCGATCTGGTAGAGCAGGTCGCCCAACTCCTCGATCAGGTCGGCGTCGGGATCCCGGTCGTCACCGGTGGGTTCGTCACCATCGGCGAGCGCGGCGAGGTCCTGGAGCGCGTCGACCACCTCGTAGGTCTCCTCCAGCAGGTAGGGGATCAGCGATTCGTGCGTCTGCTCGATGTCCCATGGGCAGCGTTCGCGCAAGGTGCGGGTGAGTTCGTGGAACCGGACGTAGCTCCTCCCGACCGGGGCCGCGAGGTTCGGGACGTAGATCGACGTGAGGTGGTTCGCGTCGATCGCGTGGTCCATCTCGGCCCACGTCGTCTCGACGATCATCTCGTCGGGCGTGCCGAGCGCATGGAGCATCGTGACCGGCTCGTCACCGCTGGCATCCTCCGCCGCGAGCTTGATGTCGCTGAGCACCCAGTTCGCGTGGGTGTGGGCGACGAGCAGCGGACCGGATTCACCGGCGGCGCTGACGGCGAATTCGTGACCGTCGATGAGCCGGACGCGTTCTTCGACGGGGTCGATGCCGAGGCGCGACCACGCGACGTCGAGGAACGACATCGCCGGTCGGATGTCGAGCGGGATCGAGTCGCTCGCACAGCGCTCGCGGAGCAAGCGGACCGTTCGTTCCAGTACGAGTGGCGACCCGGGCACCGCGTAGAGAACCGCGCCGTGGGCCCGGGCGTCGTCGACGAGGCGAGTCGCGAGTCGTGCGTACACGGCGTCGAACGTGTCGGCGGTCTCGTACAGGTCATCGTGAGCGATCGCCCCGCCGGGCGCATCGCTCACGAGGTGCGCGGACGGAT
This sequence comes from Ilumatobacter sp., assembly GCF_049588435.1. Lineage (GTDB taxonomy): Bacteria > Actinomycetota > Acidimicrobiia > Acidimicrobiales > Ilumatobacteraceae > Ilumatobacter_A. The sequence continues at coordinate 16,269 of NZ_JBAVYV010000443.1, read as the reverse complement.
GGACAGCGGTCCGCAGATGTCGCCGATCGATGCGCTCGATCGTCTGCAGCGTGTCGACGGTGACGTGATCGGGATTGCCCGGGCCGAGGCCGACCACCGTGATCGATGGTGTCGTTCCGGGTGCGGTCATGCGGGTCTCCGGCTCAGCCGAGTGGCGTGACCGCGCCGGTCGCTCGATCGAAGTATCCGTAGCGGGAGTCGACGTGGACGTCGAGGTCGTCCAGAACGAGGCGGACACCCGACGTTTGCCGGACCAGGTCGAGAACCTGTGTCTGCTCCTCGTCGGAGAGCGTGTCGATGTCCTGGAACGAGATCAGCAGGCCGGCCTCGTCGCCCGTCGCGGTCGTGCTGGGAGCGATCGCGATCGGCTCCGCCGAGGTGACGCTCATCAGTGCCAGGACCTCGGCCGACGGCTCACCCTGCGCGGTCAGCTGTGTGATGTCGAAACAGCCTGCGTCGCCGCCGACGTCGACGAGGGAGGGGTCGGTGTTGAACTCGTCGAACACGACCTCGAAATCGGCGCCGTCGCGGAGTTCGTCGGCAGCCTGTTCGGCCTCGTCGACGGTGGAGGCAACCAACAGATCGGCGCAGGTCACCCCGGACGTCTCCATCCCCTGGCGATAGACGCGGGCGAGTTCATCGTCCGGGATCTCCTGGATCATCTCGGGGCTGAACTGGCCCGTGTCGATCGCGGTCGACTCGATCCAACCGGAGATCACGGGTCGCACGAGGTCGAGATCGGCACGTTGCTCGTCGGGTACTGCCTGTTCGTCCAGGAGGTCGTCGAGCCCGTCCTCGGAGAGTTTGACGTCACCGACACGCGCGATCGCGTCGTTGTCCGAGAACGTCGAACAGCCGGCGGTGAGCGCGGTCGCCGTCAGCGGGAGCAGGATCGTCATCAGTCGGCGATTCACCCGCAGCACGCTACCCGTTGCACCCGGCGGCCGCCCTGACGTATCAACTGGGGTCAGACCCCAGTTGATACGCCGGCAACGATCAGGATGGGACGAGGTCGCGGAAGAACTGGACGAGGTAGGTCGCCGGATCCTGGCGTCGGGGGAGCGGCACGACGAGCTGGGAGAGGTCCTCCTTGAACTTCGCGCCCTTCGACAGTCGTCGGAGCCGAATCGTCGCACTGACCGGGAGGTCGATCGGTTGGATGCGCACATCGCTCGACGTGATCTGCAGGTCGCGCACACCGAGGCGGTGGCATTCGGCCCGCAGGTAGCCGACCTGGAGGAGCGATTCGGCCGGCGCCGGGAGCGGGCCGTAGCGGTCCTCCCACTCGGTGCGGATGTCGTCGACCTGGGATTCGGTCGTGACGTCGGCCAGCCGGCGGTAGGCCTCGAGTCGCAGCTCTTCCTTCTCGACGTAGTCGCCGGGAAGGAACGAATCGGTGGGCACGTCGAGCTTGATCTCGGCGGGCTGATTCGGCGCGGGCTCGCCCTTCATCTCGCTGACCGCCTCGGTGACCATCTGGCAGTAGAGGTCGTAGCCGACGGCGGCAATGTGGCCCGACTGGGATTCACCGAGCAACGACCCGGCACCACGGATTTCGAGGTCGCGCATGGCGATCTTGAAGCCCGAACCGAGCTCGGTCGATTCGCCGATCGTGCGCAGCCGCTCGTAGGCCTCCTCGGTCAGGGTCTTGTCCCGCGGGTGGAAGAGGTACGCGTACGCGCGCTGGCCGGACCGGCCGACACGACCGCGGATCTGGTGCATCTGACCGAGGCCGAGCAGGTCGGCTCGCTCGACGACCATCGTGTTGACGGCGGGCATGTCGATCCCGGACTCGATGATCGTGGTGCAGACGAGCACGTCGAACTCGCCGTCCCAGAAGTCCTGCACGATCTGTTCGAGCGAACCCTCGTCCATCTGGCCGTGGGCGATCGCGATGCGTGCCTCCGGAACGAGTTGGCGGAGGCGTTGCGCGCACGTGTCGATCGATCGGACGCGGTTGTGGATCCAGAAGACCTGGCCCTCGCGGAGCAGTTCGCGACGGATCGCCTCGACCGCGACGCGTTCGTCGTACTCGCCGACGTAGGTGAGGATCGGTTGACGCTCGGCGGGCGGCGTCTGGAGCAGGGAGAGGTCGCGAATGCCGACCAGGCTCATCTCGAGTGTCCGCGGAATCGGAGTGGCGGAGAGGGTGAGGACGTCGACGTTCGTCTTCATCCGCTTCATCTTCTCCTTGTGCTGTACCCCGAACCGCTGCTCCTCGTCGACGACGAGGAGGCCGAGGTCCTTGAAGTTGATGTCGGCGCCGAGCAGTCGGTGGGTTCCGATGACGCAGTCGACCTCGCCGGACTTGACGTCCTGGATGACCTTCTTCGCCTGCGCGGGTGTCAGGAATCGCGAGAGCACCTCGACCCGGATCGGGTACCCGGCGAATCGGTCGGCGAACGTGTTTCCATGCTGGGTCGCCAGGAGGGTCGTCGGAGCGAGCACGGCGACCTGCTTTCCGTCCTGGATCGCCTTGAATGCGGCCCGGATCGCGATCTCGGTCTTGCCGAACCCGACATCGCCGCACACGAGGCGATCCATCGGGAACTCGCGCTCCATGTCGGACTTGATGTCGATGATGGCGCGGTGCTGGTCCGGTGTCTCGACGAACGGGAAGGCGTCCTCCATCTCCGCCTGCCAGGGCGTGTCCTGAGCGAACTGGTGGCCCTCGGCGGTCACCCGCTGCTGGTAGAGGAGCACGAGTTCCTGGGCGACCTGGCGAACCTCGGACTTGACCTTGCTCTTCGTCTTGGCGAAGTCCGATCCTCCGAGCTTGTGCATCTTCGGGGCCTCGCCGCCGACGTACTGGCGGATCGTGTCGATCTGGTCCGACGGGATGTAGAGCTTGTCGCCGCCCTTGTACGCGACGAGCAGGTAGTCGCGCTCCACACCGCCGATCGCCCGCTTGACCATTCCCTCGTACTGGCCGACGCCGTGCTGGTGGTGGACGACGTAGCTGCCGGTCTTGAGGTCCTCGAACGTGCTCGCCGTCTCACCGCGCTTGCGCGAGCGCGCCTTGCGGTGCGCGCGTCGACGTCCGGTCAGGTCGGATTCGGCGACGATCGCGATCTTCGCGTTCGGCAGTGTCGCGCCGCGGTGCAGCGGTGCGACCACGATCGAACCACCGCTGGGCAACTCGTCGGATCGGCCGGACACCAGCGCGAAGTCGAGACCCTGGTCGAGCAGGAGCGACTTGAGTCGTCGGGCGGAGCCATCGCCGTCCGCTGCGACGATGACGCGGTAGTCGTCGGCGAGCAGATCGCGCAGACGGTCGGTCAGCCCGGTGCCGTCGCCGACCACGGGGCCCCACCCCATCGCTTCGACGACCGGGGTGTCGGGCGCCTCGGGGGTCGAGTCGATCGACCAGAAGGATCCGGCGCCAGCGAGCAGCACGTCGGGGTCGGCGTGGAGGCGGGGGAAGGTCTTGTCGGGATCGCGTGCCCACGTCGACGCCAACGTGCGCGCGAGGTCGTCCTCCTCGGCGATCAGATCAGCGGCCCGGTCGCGCATGCGGCGGGGCTCGACGAGCAGCACCTTCGAGTTGTCGGGGAGCACGTCGGTGATCAGGGTGTCGTCGTCGACGAGCCACGGGAGCCACGACTCCATCCCGTCGAAGTGGTTGCCCTCGGCGAGGCGTTCCCACTGCTCTCGACCCCACGGTTCGGTCTCGAGGAGCGCCGTCGCGCGTTCGCGGACGTCGGCGGTCGGGGTCAGTTCACGGGCCGGGAAGATGCGCGCCTCGGCCAGGTCGGTCGTCGAACGCTGGTCGTTGACGCTGAACCGTGTCAGGCGATCGACCTCGTCGCCCCACAGGTCGATGCGGATCGGTGCGTCGGCGCGGGCCGGATAGACGTCGACGATCGCTCCCCGTCGAGCGAACTCGCCGCGGTGTTCGACGACTTCCTCGCGCCGGTATCCGAAGCGGACCAGCGTCTCGGCCAACACATCGGGATCGACCTCGCCGCCCGGTCGGACAACGACCGGTTCGACGGCGAGCGCGCCGGGTCCGAGCTTCTGGAGCAATCCGCGGACTCCGGCGACGATCACCTTCGGTGCCCGCTCCGGATCGCGCAACCGCCACAGCACGTCGAGTCGCTGACCCATCGTCTCGACGTTGGGGCTGACCCGTTCGAACGGGAGCGTCTCCCAACCCGGGAAGAGCGCGAGTTCGTCCTCGTCGAGGAACTGGGTGAGGTCGTCGTGGAGTTGACGCGCCATCGTGCCGGTCGGACAGGCGACGAGCAGGGGGCGCCGGTTCGACAGCATGGCGAGCGCCGCGATCGAGATCGGGCGGGCGACCTCGACGACCGCGAGACGGGCCTCGGGTTCGCCGAGCGCCCGGGTGAGGCCGGGTTCGTCGCGCAACAGCGGCGCCAACGAACGCAGCGGAGCGTCGGTGGATCCCGACGAGTCGCCGTCCGCGTCGTGCGCATCGTCGTGCGGACCGGTGGAGGAGGTGCCCTGGGCAACCGATCGGAGTTCGTCGTGGCGCAGATCGGTCACGTCAGCCATTGAACTCTGTGTGGCCCGCAATGCGACCACAGCAGGGCCGTTCTCGTGAACTGTTTGGGCACACCGTGCGCGAAGAGTTCACGAGGTCGCCCGCGGCGGGTCACACCCGGGTGTTGTAACGCTGCATCGCGGCGTCGATCCCGTCCGCGATGATCATCTCGACGGCGTCGGCCGCTTCGACGACCGAGACATCGAGCACGTCGCGCTGGCTTTTCGGGACCTTGGCGAGGACGTGGACCTTGCCGACGTGGGCGCTGTCGGGCTTGCCGACACCGATCCGCACGCGGAGATAGTCCTGGGTCTTCAGGTGCTGGGAGATCGACCGCAGACCGTTGTGTCCGGCGAGTCCGCCACCGGCCTTGACCTTCAATGCGCCGGGCGGCAGATCGAGTTCGTCCTGGATCACGATGATGTTCTCGGGCGATTCGATCCGGAACCGTCGGACCAGCGCCCCGACGGCGCGCCCTGATTCGTTCATGTACGTGATCGGAAACGCGAGCGCGGTGCGACGGTCGACACCGCCCGGTCCTGCGAAGCGCGTCTCTGCGACGAGTGCGTTGTCGCGTCCGCCCTTGAGCGTGACGCCGCGGCGTTCGGCGAGGAGCTGGAGCGCGTCCTCGCCGACGTTGTGGCGGGTGTTCGCGTACTTCGCACCGGGATTGCCGAGCCCGACGACGAGCCAATCGAACGGTGCACCCTTGCCCTCGCGGCCGAAGAGGCTCATGGCCGGGCTCCCATCACCGACCACGTCCGCCGAAAACGACACGATCCGACGCGCCGGGCGCGTCGGATCGTGCAGGAATGCGGAGTTCGGTCACTCGCCCGATTCGTCGGGGGCGTCGCCCTCGCCGGCTTCGCCTTCGCTCTCGGCCAACGCTGCCGCGGCAGCGGCTTCGGCGGCCTCTTCGTCGAGGACGGGTGTGCGCATGACGCCCACGGTGATCACGGTCGACTCGGGGTCGTGGGTCGCTGTGACGCCGGACGGGATCGCCAGGTCGGCGATGGTGATCGTCGAGTCCATGTCCATGTCGGACACGTCGAACACGATCTCGTCCGGGATGTTGCGCGGTGTGGTCGAGACCTCGAGATCGGTCATGATCTGGTCGATCAGGCCGTTGTTGTCGTTGACTTCCTTGGCCGAGCCGGTCAGGTGGATCGGGACCCGCACGATGATCTCCTCGTTCAGGTTCACCTGGATGAAGTCGAGGTGTTCGATCGTCAGGCGCACCGGGTGGCGCTGGGCTTCCTTGATGATCGACGGGTACATCTCACCGTCGACGGTGAGGTCGACGATCGTGTTCAGGCCCGAGCTTCCGGACAGCGCCGCGCGGAGTTCGCGTCGGTCGACCGAGATGCTGAGCGGGTCCATGCCCTGCCCGTAGACGACGGCCGGGATGCGGCCTTCGCTGCGGAGTCGGCGCGACGAGGAGCTCCCGGTCGTCCGGCCGGAGGTTGCGTTGAGAATGGTCTCGGTCATGGTGTGTGGTGTCCAAACGTGTGCGGCGGGTGCCTGGAGAATCTGATCATCACCAAGTGCCACCGGTCGAAATACAGCAGCAAGCAACGCTATCGCCCCCACCCCGAGACTCGGCCGCCCGGGGAAATTTCGTGAGATCGTGACGAAATCCGTCATGATCTCACGAAATTCCCTCACGTTCGTTGCCGACCGAGGGCGGGTCGTGGAACAGCGCCGCGCGATGTCGATAGGCGCGCTGGACCATTTCTGCAGCTTGTCGGGGGTCGCAGCGGAGCGATTCGTCGAGCTGAATCGTCTCCCACCCGATCGCGAGGGCACCGAGCACCCGGGCGTTGTCGCGCCGCATTGCATCATCACCTCCGTGCCACCAGCTGTGTCCTGGCTCGACGCACAGACGAAGCCCCGGCCATGCCAGATCGACACGGATGCGCTGACCCGATGCGAGCTGGAGTTGGTGTTGACGGACTGGGTCGGGCAAGCCGACAGCACGCAGGGCGGCGATCAGGTCGAGCTCGAGTCCGCTCTCCGCAGGTCGATCCTGTTCGAGAGCGGCCTCCAGCCACCGTTCCATCCGCAGTGTGCCGTCCTTGCCCTGTCGTCGGTGGTGCCGGAGGTACATCGCTGCCGAGGCGGGCGAGATCAATCGCAGGTGCCAGCAGTCCTCGGCGGCGCGCTGGAATCGGTCGTCGTCCAGGCGAGCAGCGAGGTCGTACAGCATGCGGTGTGGTTCGGCCACGATGGCTCCACCGGCCAGCCGGCGTCGGTGACGTCGAGCGTCGTATGAGGTCGTCGAACGGAGGGCCACCCACGCGGGAAGGTTCGGCCGGTCGCCCGCAGGCACGGTCGCGCAGATCGGATCGCTCGCCATTTCCCGAAGGTTGTACAGCCGCCCCGCCGTCGCTCCCGACAAGAACCCGCGCTCACCGAGGTGGAGCGACACCGCGGTCGCGCGCGCCAGGAATGTGTCCGGTGACGAGCACAGTCGAATCGTCTGAGTGGTGACATCGACGACCAATCTTTGTCGGCGGGCGCGGGACAACTGGGCATTTGAACAGCCGAGATCGTCGAGTTGGGACCGGCTGACGACACCGAACTGACGAGCAGCGAGTTGGAGGAGCGCAGAGTGGATCACACCTCACACGGGGTCGTCAGTTCGCTCGACCGGAAACACATCGGTCAGCCCCGAGAATGCCGAAGTCGACCGAAACTTCGTCGGATCGTGACGATCAGCGTCTCGATCACACGAAATTCGCGCCGAGTGGCCGGAGCGCCGCAGAATTCCGTCGGATCGTGACGGGAGGCGTCCAGATCCACCGAAATTTCATCGGGTGCGGGTGCGGGTGCCGGGATTGTGCGTCGGACGGGTGGGGCTGCGCGTCGGGGTTGCGGCTGGGGTGGGTTGCGCGGGCCGGTGCGGCCGGGTCAGGCGAGGTTTTCGCCGTCGAAGATGTCGCTCACGCTGGTGTCGTCGAAGACCGCGCCGAGGGCCTCGGCGATCAGCGGTGCGACCGACAGGACTTCGACGTTCGGGAGCTGCTTCTCGGGCGGAAGCGGCAGCGAGTTGGTCAGCACCAGCCGCTCGATGGGAGCGTTCTTGAGCCGGTCGACCGCGGGGCCGGACAGCAATCCGTGGGTCGCCATCGCCCAGACTTCCTTGGCGCCACGCTTCTTCAGCAGTTCGGCGGCGGCGACGATCGTGCCACCGGTGTCGATCATGTCGTCGGTGAGCACGCAGGTACGGCCGGCGACGTCACCCATCACCTCGGCGGCCTCGGCCACGTTGTGCGAACCCTTCGGCCGGCGCTTGTAGATGAACGCCAGGTCGGCGCCACAGTCGGCGAGGTGTTGGGCCATCCGCTCGGCGACCTTGATCCGTCCGGCATCGGGGGACACGATCACCGGCTCGGTCGCATTCGCCCGGACGTACTGCTCGAGCACCGGCATCGCGGTGAGGTGGTCGACCGGACCGTCGAAGAAGCCCTGGATCTGGCCGGAGTGGAGATCGATCGAGATCATCCGCTTCGCACCGGCTTCTTTGAACATGTCGGCGATGAGCCGGGCCGTGATCGGCTCGCGGCCCGCAGCCTTGCGGTCCTGGCGGGCGTAGCCGTAGAACGGGCAGACCGCGGTGATCCGCTTCGCGGAAGCACGGGAGGCCGCGTCGATCATGATCATGTGCTCCATGATCGAGTCGTTGACCGATCGTCCGTCGACGCCGAAGTGGGTCTGCATGACGAAGACGTCGGTGCCGCGCACGGACTCGCCGAAGCTGCAGCGCACCTCGCCGTTCGCGAACTCGACGAGATTGTCATGACCGAGTTCGATGTTGAGATGGGTTGCCACCTCCTGCGCGAGCACCGGATGGGTGCGCCCCGTATAGAGCGCAAGTCGCTTGGTGGTGACCTTTTCCATGATGGGTCTGTGATCCTCCCGCGGTCTCATCGACCGGTCGACTTCGGTCATCCCGCGGGCGCAGTGTAGAACGCGCCCGTCGTGCTTTCCGACGCCACGGACGAGCCGGGCGGCAGATGTGCGTACGGGCCGACCACCGCGCCGCGTCCGACCTCTGCATCGTGCCCGACGGTCTGGGCGACGTGGGCGTCGGGTCCGACGGCACAGTCGACGAGTTGGACGTCGGGACCGATCTCGCAGCCATCGCCGATTGCGGTCGTTCCCTGCAGCATCGACCCGGGGTAGACCGTGACGTCGCGCCCGATCGTGACGTTGACGTCGATGAAGGTCTGGCGGGGGTCGAGCATCGTGACGCCGTTCAGCAGCCAGCGGCGGTTGGTGCGGGCGCGGAGTTCACGCTCGGCCAGGGCCAACTGCCAACGATCGTTGACGCCCTGGGTCTCGGCCGCAGGTGCGCGGACGCACCCGACCCGATGACCCATCGAAGCGAGCACGGAGATCACGTCGGTGAGGTAGTACTCGCCCTGGACGTTGTCGGTGGTCAGCGTGCGCAACGCCGGTCCGAGCAGGTCTCGTCGGAAGGCGTAGATCGACGTGCACACCTCGCGCACGTCGAGTTCGTCGGGTGTCGCGTCGCGCTGTTCCACGATCCGCTGGACCTGGCCGTCGGACTGGCGGATCACGCGCCCGTAGCCGGTCGGATCGTCCATGATCGACGTCAGCATCGTGGCGGCGTTCTCGTTCGCGACGTGGGTCGCCACCAGCTCGTCGAGCGTTTCGGCGCGCAGGAGGGGAGCATCGCCGGGGAGGATCACGATCGTGGTGTCGTCGTCGTAGTCGTCGCCGTCGAATGCGGTCATCCCGATCGCCGCCGCGTCACCGGTTCCGTTCTGCTCGGTCTGCTCGACGAACGCGACGCTCGCCCAGGTCGGCGCCATCTCCTGCACCTTCTTGGTGACCTGTTCGGCTCCGTGGCCCACGACGATCGCGGTGCGGTCCGGGGTCAGCTTCTCGAGGGCGTGGATCACGTGGAGCACCATCGCCCGCCCGCAGATCATGTGGAGCGGCTTGGGTCGACTCGACCGCATTCGCGTCCCTTCACCTGCAGCGAGCACGATCGCCGAAACGCTCATGTCAACGAGGCTACTGGCGCGCATGCCCGCGAAAACGTGGACCGCGCCACAGTTCCCGGGAGAGGAATCGAACCCCTATTCTCGGCACCAAAAACCGCTGTCTTACCGTTAGACGACCCGGGAGGGCAGGCGTCACGGTAGCGGCGCGTGGCGCCACTGGCCACGCCCGATAGCGTGGTCCGCCTTATGGGTTCTCTGATCAAGAAGCGCCGCAAGCGCATGCGGAAGAAGAAGCACAAGAAGATGCTTCGCCGCACGCGTCACCAGCGTCGCAAGTAGTCGATATTCGAATCGTCACGAGTCGAACGGTTCCGCCGTCGTTCTCGTGACCACCACACGAGCGCCCTTGTCGACCAAGTCGCCGAGGGCGTCGTCGCGCTCGTCGGAGGTGAACGCGCGCTCGGTGAACCACGTGGCCCCGCTCCCTGCGAGCACGGGTGCTTCTCCGATGCGTTCGGTGATCATGTCGCGCCACCACGCCAACCGCGGCTCGGTGGCGAGCGCTCCGGCTTCGAGGTCGTTCGGGCCATCGCTCGTCGGTCCGCCGAGTTCGTCCCAGGCTCGATAGGCCGCGGGGGTCGGGATCGAGAGCGGCGGGATGATCAGCGTGATCTCGCGATCGAGCGGCGGCAGTGGTTCGACGATCTCGCCGATTCCGCTCACCTGGGCCCGTCCCCCGACCAGACAGAACGAGATGTCGGCTCCGAGTTTCGACGCCTCGGCGAGTCGTACGGGGTCGGTTCCGAATCCTGCCCAGCGGAGCACGGCTGCGGCGTCGGTCGATCCGCCTCCGAGCCCGCCACCGTGCGGGATCCGCTTGTCGATGGTCACGTGTCCGGATCGACCGACCATCTCGAGCGCCCGCGCGACCAGGTTCGACCGATCGACCGGCACGCCCTCGGCGAACGGTCCGGTGACGTCGAGCCCCCGACCGGTCGGCTCGATCGTGAGAAGGTCGTGAACGTCGAGGCTGACCATCTCGGCGTCGATCAGGTGGTAGCCGTCGGAGCGGACGCCGACGATGCGCAGTGAGCGCGTGAGTTTGGCATGGGCTCGAAGTTCGACGGAATCCGGACTCGACACGTGATCAGCCGCCCGAAACAGCCGTGGTGAGTCGAACCCATGCCCCGAGATCGAGGTCCTCTGGGCGATCGGTCGGGGCGACGTCGGCGGATGCGAACTGCTCGTCGGTGACGACGCCGCTCAACGACTTGCGCAACATCTTGCGGCGCTGTCCGAACGCGGTCCGAACCAGCCCGAACAACGCCTGCGGGTCGGCGTCGGGCGGCCGTCGACGCGTGATCTCGACGAGTGCGGACTCGACGTTCGGGGTCGGGAGGAAGACCGAAGCGGGAACGAATCCGACGATGCGTGCGGTGCCCCAGTACGCGGCCTTCACGCTGATCGCTCCATAGGCGCGGGACCCGGGTGCCGCCGCGAATCGCTCGGCGACTTCGCGCTGGACCATCACCAGCAGGCGCGTCACGTGTGCGACATCGTCGAGGATGTCGCACACGAGGGGAGTTCCGACGTTGTACGGAAGGTTGGCGACGAGGGTCCAGCCGCCTTCGACCGTGGGGTCGAGCAGGGTGTTCCAATCCGCCTGCATCGCGTCGGCTTCGATCACCGTGATGTTGGTCGCACCGGAGTCGGCGACGATCTGGCGGAGCACCGGAACGACGCCGTGGTCGACTTCGATCGCGGTGATCGATGCCCCGGTCTCGGCGAGGGCGAGCGTCAGCGATCCGAGGCCTGCCCCGACTTCGACGACGTGATCGGACGGTCCGACTCGGGCGAGGACCGCGATTCTGCGGACGGTGTTCGGATCGACGACGAAGTTCTGCCCGAGGTCACGGCGCGGAGCGAGTCCGTGGTCGTCGAGCAGTGAACGGACGGTGGGCCGTGAATGGGTCAACGTGTGGATCCGGTCATTGCGTCAACTCGATCGTGATCGGGGCTTCGGTGACATCTGCGAGTTTGGTGAAGGAACCGGTGTGGAGGACGACGTCGGCGACCTGTCCCTGCGGAGCCTGGGCGGTGACGCAGGTGAGTGAACGTCCGTTGTCGAGGTTCGTGATCGTCACCGGGATGCCGAGACCGACGTTGCGGAGCAGGCACGTGTTCACCCCGGGGACCGTGCTGCGGTAGCTGGCGGACAGCACGAGCGGCGCGGTCTCGGGTCGGGTGGGGACCGCGATCTCGTTCACGCCGGGCACCGCCTCGCCGACGGGCCCGTCGAGGAATGCGGGGTCGGCGTCACTCACGACGATCGGTGGGCGATTCGACGCGTCGTTCACGTCGAGGGCCGCCTCGTCGACCGTCACGCTGGTCGGATCGTCGGCGGTCGCGTCGTCGCGCTGGCTGTAGAAGTAGATCGCGGGCAGCGCGATGAGGGTGAGGAGCGCCAGGATCAGGAAGCGCCGCCGATCGATGTCTTCGAATGCCATGGTGAGTCCTCGTTGGGCAGCGTATCCGGCGCCTGCGCGCCCGGCCGGGCGGCGGCAGGTGTCAGCCGATGGTCAGCCGATGGCCGAACGCAGCGTGGGTTGCTGCGACGGTTGCGGCGGCGAATTCGTCGACCGGTTCATCGCGCAGGTCGGCGAGGAACTGGCCCACGTGTGGCACCCACGCCGGTCGGTTCTGCTTGCCGCGGTGTGGAACGGGGGCGAGATACGGGCTGTCGGTTTCGATCAACAGTCTGTCGGCCGGACACAACCGGGCGGCCTCCTGCACGTCCCGGGCCGAATTGAACGTGACGATGCCGGAGAACGACAGGTGGATCCCGCGTTCGAGTCCGCGCTCGGCCGCGTCGGGTCCACCGGTGAAGCAGTGGAAGATCGTCCGGTCGGGAACGCCCTCGGCGTCGAGGATCTCGAACGTCTCGTCCCACGCGTCGCGGGTGTGGATCACGAGCGTCAGATCGTGCTCGTGTGCGAGGGCGATGTGTTCGGCGAACACCGTGCGCTGTGCATCGCGGGGCGAGTGCTCGTAGTAGTAGTCGAGCCCCGCTTCGCCGACCGCGACGATTCCGTCGGTGTCGAGCAGGTCGACGATCGACGAGGTGCCGTGCACGGCCTCGTGTGGATGGACGCCGACGGTGGCGAACACGTTGTCGTGGCGGCTCGCTACGTCGATCGCCGCCAGTGATGTCGCGCGGTCGCATCCGACGGTGACGAGGATGTCGACACCCATGTCGGCGGCCGCGGCGACGGCTCCGTCCGGACCGTCGGGGATCCGCTCGTCGTGGATGTGACAGTGCGAGTCGATGTAGCGGGGGCTCACAGCTTGATCCGTGGGAAGAGCGGGTCGCCCTTCACGACCGGGTTTCCGGCCGGGTAGCCACCCCACGCCGCAGCCTCCGGAAGACGCTGATCGGCCACGTCGCCGCTCATCCCGATGCGTTCCCAGACGGCCTGCGCGGTGTCGGGAATCGCGGGTGAACACAGGATCGCGACGATCCGCAACGCTTCGAGTGCGTCGCCCATCACCCGGTCCACGTCGGAGCCCGGTTCGGACTTCCACGGTTCGTTCTGCTCGAGATGCGAGTTGGTGGCGCGGATCAGTCCCCACGTTGCGTCGAGGGCTCGACTCGGTTGAAGGTCCTCCCAGTACGCCGCAGAATCGGTGAATGCCGTGGCCGCTGCGACGGCGAGTGGGCTGTCGGGGTCGGGCGCCGTGCCGACCCCGTCGCACTTCTTGCCGACGACGGTGGCGACGCGTGCCGCGAGGTTGCCGAGGTTGTTGGCAAGGTCCGAGTTGTAGCGGCCGACGAGTCCCTCGTACGTGAAGTCGCCGTCGCTGCCGTACGGGGTCTCGGCGAGGACGTAGTAGCGGAATCCGTCGAGTCCGATGTCGTCGATCAGGTCGAGTGGGTTGACGACGTTGCCCGACGTCTTGGACATCTTCTCGCCACCGACCAACAACCAGCCGCCGATCGCCCATCGTTTCGGCAGCTCGACTCCGGCCGACATCAACATCGCGGGCCAGTACACGCAGTGCTGGCGGACGATGTCCTTGCCGATCAGGTGGGTTGCGGGCCACCAGTCCTCGAAGTCCTGGTCGTCGGATCCGAAACCGACGGCCGCGAGGTAGTTGGTCAACGCGTCGAACCACACGTACGTGACGTGCTGCGGGTCCCAGGGGAGGGGGATGCCCCATTCGAGCGAGGTGCGGCTGATCGAGAAGTCGCGCAGGCCGCCACGGATCAGGCCGAGCGCCTCGTTGCCGCGATGCTCGGGGGTCATCGCGGTCGGATGTTTGGCGTACCAATCGAGCAGGCGGTCCTGGAATCGGCTGAGTCGGAAGAAGTAGTTCTCCTCCTCGAAGTACTCGACCGGCCGCTGGTGGATCGGGCAGAGCTCGCCAGCGCCGGCTTCACCCTCTGCCGAGACCAACTCGTCGTCGGAGTAGTACTCCTCACAGGCGACGCAGTACTTGCCGGCGAACGTGTCGAGTTCGATGTCGCCCGCGTCGTAGCAGCGCTGCAGCAGTTCGGCGACCGCGTCCTTGTGCCGCTGTTCGGTCGTGCGGATGAAGTCGTCGTTGGCGATGTTGAGCTTCTCCCACGCTGCGGCGAACTTCGGCGCGATCTCGTCGGTGAACGCCTGCGGGGTGACGCCGGCGGCCTCGGCAGCCTGCTGGATCTTCAGGCCGTGCTCGTCCGTGCCGGTCAGGAATTTCGTCGGGGTCCCGAACAGACGGCTCCACCGGGTGATCGCGTCACCGATGATCGTGGTGTACGCGTGCCCGAGGTGCGGCTCGGCATTCACGTAGTAGATCGGTGTCGTCACATACGTCCGGCTCACGCCGTGCACGCTACTGGCCGAGTCCGTGCGCCCGTCCCGACGTTTGCGGCCCGAATCCCGCCAACGCACATCGGTGCCAGGCACCGACGTGCATTTTCGGCGGACCGGAAGTCACAGCGGTGCGGCTGGGTGTCGGACGAACTTGGTGCGTACGGTTTCGCTCCGTGAATCGCTTCGCAGATGCCACCGCTGTCCGATCGATCGGTGACGGCCGCTACGCCGGGGTCGTCCACGAGGGCTGGGACATCGGCGGCAACGCGAACGGTGGGTACCTGCTGGCGATCGCGGCGCGGGCGATGGCCGATGCGGTCGGACGTCCGCCGCTCACCGTGACGGCCCACTATCTGCGCCCGGCCCCGGCCGCCGACTGTGAGATCGATGTGGCGATGGTCCGCTCGGGCCGACGGCTCGCCACTGCGACTGCGAGTCTGTCGATCGGTGGCAAATCGACGCTGCAGGTGCTCGGGTCGTTCGGCGAACAGACTCCCGGGGGACCGAGTCGGCAGATGGAGGAGCAGGTCGGCCTGCCTGCGTACACGGACTGCGTGACCGCACCTCCGCCGAACGAGGGTCCGAACCCGGCGCTGATGGAGAAGATCGACGTGCGGATGCTCCCGGAGGACGGTGGATTCCGGAGCGGCGAGCCGTCCGGTCGGGCCGAGATCAGTGGATGGTTCGCGCTCGCGGACGAAGAACCGGTCGACGCGATCGGCCTGATGCTCGTCGCGGATGCATTTCCGCCGCCGGTGTTCAACTCCGGCCTGCCGGTCGCCTGGGTGCCGACCGTCGAACTCACGGTGCACGTCCGCGGAGTCCCGGCTCCGGGTCCGCTGCGGTGTTCGTTCCGTTCCCGCTTCATCCACGACGGTTTGCTCGACGAAGAGGGAGAGGTGTGGGATTCGACCGGCACCCTCGTCTGTCAGTCGCGTCAGCTCGCGCTCATGCCTCGCCCGTGACCTGAGCGGGTCAGCGCGGGTCAGCGGCGGAAGACGCCGGAGCGTCGTTTGCGGCCGACCTGCGTGCCGATCGCGAAACCGCCGATGCCGATGCCCGCGGTCGCCACACCGGACAGCGTGCGGCGCAGGACCGACTTCGTCCGCTGGCTGAAGATCACGATCGGCCACCCGTTGCGACGGGCGTGGCGTTCGAGCTTCGAGTCGGGGTTGACGGCGACCGGATGTCCGACCGCATCGAGCATCGGGAGATCGCTCGCCGAATCGCTGTAGGCGTAGCTCTGCGCAAGGTCGTAGCTGTTCCACGACGCGACGGCCTGCATCGCCTCGACCTTGCCCTCGCCGTAGCAGAACGGACCGTCGAGTTCACCGGTGTACTTGCCGTCCTCGACACGGCTGCGCGTGCCGATCCCGCCGGTCATCCCGAGGGCGTGCGCGAGCGGCTCGACGATCTCCTGCGGTGCGGCCGACACGATGAACGTGTCGCGTCCTGCTCGTCGGTGACGCTCGAGCAGACGCTTCGCTTCGGGCCGGACGCGCTGGATCAGCCGGGGGAGGACCTCGGCGTTGAGACCCTGGAGTTCGACCTGGCGGAGTCCTGTGACGGCGCCGAGGATCCGCTTGCGGACCTCGTCGCTCGTGTCATCGCTGGCCCCGAACAGCTTGAAGGCGACGGCGCTGCCGGCATCCCGAACGAATTCGTGGGTGGGGATCAGGCCGACCTTGCGGGCCTGGATCGCCAAGGTGAACGCGGACGATCCCGAGATCAGGGTGCGATCGAGGTCGAAGAAGGCCGCGCTCGGCCCGCTTC
Source organism: Ilumatobacter sp. (assembly GCF_049588435.1). Taxonomy (GTDB): domain Bacteria; phylum Actinomycetota; class Acidimicrobiia; order Acidimicrobiales; family Ilumatobacteraceae; genus Ilumatobacter_A. The sequence continues at coordinate 163 of NZ_JBAVYV010000443.1, read as the reverse complement.
CCGTGACGGTGACGTACTCGGTCATCGGGTCCAGTCTGCCGGGTCAAACGTCGGTCGCGGGATCGAGCCCGAGCGCGAGGTCGTACACCTCGCGCTTGCGACGGCCGGTCGCGGTCGACACCGCGGCGGTGGCGTCCCGCTTCGAGGAACCACCGTCGAGCGC
>NZ_JBAVYV010000442.1:0-9716 GCF_049588435.1 Ilumatobacter sp. | reverse complement strand
ATCCTCGACGGCGCAGATCTCTCGAAGGCGGTCCCCGCCGGCGTGATCGGCATGATGCTGAACTGTGGTCAGACGTGCACCGCGCTGACCCGCATGATCGTGCCGCGCAGCGCCCAGGACGAGGTCGTCGACCTCGCGGTGAACACGCTCGCTTCACTGTCGATGGGTGACCCGACCAGCGACGACAACTTCCTCGGTCCGGTCGTGTCGGCATCACAGAAGTCGACCGTGCAGGACTACATCCGCACCGGCATCGACGAAGGAGCCCGGCTGGTCGCTGGAGGTCCGGACGACCCCTCGGGCTACGACACCGGCTTCTACGTGCAGCCGACGATCTTCGCCGACGTCGCGAACTCGATGGTGATCGCCCAGGAGGAGATCTTCGGTCCGGTTCTCTGCATCGTGCCGGTCGACAGCGAGGAGGAAGCGATCGCCGTGGCGAACGACTCGCCGTACGGGCTGTCCGGCGCGGTGTGGGCGGACTCCGACGACCACGCCGTCGCCGTCGCCCGACAGATCCAGACCGGTCAGGTGATGGTCAACGGCGGCCGGTTCAATGCCCTGGCCCCGTTCGGCGGATACAAGACGTCGGGGAATGGTCGCGAACTCGGCCGCTCCGGACTCGACGAGTTCCTCGAGAAGAAGGCGATCCAGCTTCCGGCCTGACGGCCGAGGTGTGGAGTTTTGACATGGACGTCTTCGAAGCGATGAGCACGTGCCGAGCGATGCGCTACCTCGAGTCGGACCCGGTCGACGACGAACTGATCGAACGGGTGATCACCGCCGCGACGTGGGCGCCCAGTCCCGGCAACTCGCAGGGCCGCGATTTCGTCGTCGTCACCGACCCCGACAAGAAGCGGATCATCGGCGAGGCGGTCGACGCGGTGATGGGCGATCGCGTCGCAGCGATGGATCGTCCCGATCGCACCCATCGACTCATGCTCGACGGCACCGCACACCTGATCGAGACGTTGAAGTCGTGCCCGGTGTTGATCTTCGTCTGCGGGAAGGCGATCTACCCGTACGGGGCTCCCCGTGACTCGTTCGTGTGGTCGGCGATCTATCCGGCGGCGCAGAATCTGATCATCGCAGCGCGATCGCTCGGTCTCGGCACCGTGTTCACCACCTTCCAGGGCGTCGCCGAACCCGTGATCCGCGACACGCTCGACATCCCCGACGACGTGCACATCGGGTGCATGATCCCGATGGGGTGGCCCGCACGCAACTTCGGCCCGCTGACCCGCGAGCCCTACGAGAACGTCGTCCACCGCGATGGCTGGCAGGGCGACCTGCGAGCCTGATTCGAAGAAGGGAACCACCAATGTCCGAGCGCATCACCGGTGACCACTATCTGGTCACCGACGACGAGAAGCAGTCCTTCGCCGACAACGGGTACGTCCACCTGGAGGGGTTGCTCACCGCCGACGAGGTCGACGAGATCGAGACGGTGTACGACCGGTTCCTTCGACGCGAGATCGACGTGCCGGGCAAGGACTACTGCGACATGGCCGGCGACTACGGACGCCGCCCCGAGGACTTCTCGATCATCAACGTGATGCTCCCGCGCCGCTATCACCCGGCGTGGCGCAACAACGTGTTCGAACGTCGGGCCGCGTCGGTCACCGCGCAACTGCACGGCGACGGGATGGTGATCGACTACGACCAACTCCTCGCCAAACAGCCGTTCAAGGACGACGCCGTGTTCGCGTGGCACCAGGACATGGCGTACTGGCCCGACACGCCCGACACCCGCACGGCGACGCTGTGGCTGGCGGTCGACGACTCGACCGTCGAGAACGGGTGCATGCGGTTCGTTCCGTCGACGGTCGGTGAAGCGACATTGCGACCGCACGCGCCGCAGTTCGGCGACCGGGGCGAATCGCACGCGCTGGGCACCGATCTCCTGCCGACCGACGAGCCGGTCACCGTGCCGATCCGTCGAGGCGACGTGACCGTGCACAACGAACGCGTGATGCACGGATCCGGCGGGAACACGACCGACGGCTTCCGCCGGGCCTACATCCTCGCGTTCCGGCCCGAGTCGACCGTGCAGATCGAGCGCGAACTCGGATTCACGCACAGCCACAACGACGATGACGCCGTCCTCGACGGTGTCGGCGTCGACGGCCAGACACGCTGACCGGTCGCCACGATGCTGTCCGCTTGACCTTCCCGCGCCGAGCGGTGACACTGCTCACCAGCGCCGCGGGGGTGCGGCTGCGGATGAAGGGGGACAGATGATCCAGCACACGGTCACGTTCAGGTTTGCCGAGGATGCGCAGGTCGACGCGTTCTGGACGCGCGTCGACGAACTCCGGGAGATTCCGGGCGTGCAGCGGTTCGCCGTGCTCCGCCAGGTCGGAAGCAAGAACGACTTCACGCACGGGTTGTCGATGTACTTCGAATCCGACGTCGAATACGCCGCGTACAACGATCACCCCGTCCACGTCGCGTTCGTCGCGGAGGCGTGGCTCCCCAACGTCGCCGACTTCCTCGAACTCGACTACGTGGTCGACGATCGATGACCAAACCGACCGCGTTCTCGTCGCCCGGAGCGTCCAACCGCTCGAACGAGGTCCGCGACATGTACGCGGCGCTGCTCCAGGGCGAGCTCTCGGGAGAGGAAGCACTCGCAGCCAGCGAGCAGATGCTGAAGATCCTGATGGACTCGATGACGAATGCCGTGTTCTGGAAGGACCTCGACTCGCGATTCGTCGGCTGCAATCAGGCGTTCTCCGACTTTGCCGGATTCGAGCCGGCGCTCCTCCTCGGCAAGAGCGACCGCGACATGCCGTGGGCCGACGATGGTGAGTTCAGTTCCGAGTGGTTCATCGACTGGGACCGTGCGGTGATGGAGAGTGGCGAGCCGAAGTTCGGAATTCTCGAACGCCTGCGTCGGGCGGACGGCGTGGTCACCTGGATCGAGACCAACAAGGTCCCGCTGCGCGACCTCAACGGCGAGATCATCGGGCTGCTCGGTGCGTTCAAGGACGTCACGGACGTCCATCTCGCCCAGGAGGAGCTGAAGCGCACACTCGACGACCTCGATGCACGCGTGCAGCGTCGCACCGCCGAGATCGAACGCGCCAACGAGGCGCTGCGGCGTGAGGTCGACGATCGCATCCGGTCGCAGGCCCAGGAGCGACAGCAGCGCACCTACGCGGAGACACTGCGCGACACCGCCGCCGCGATGTCGCAGACGTTCGATCTGGAATCGGTGACCGAGCAGGCGCTCGGCGGAGTCGAACGGCTCGTGTCGAACGATCTCGCAGGGATCCTGCTCGCGTCGAACGACGGCAGTCTGGAGTTGACTCGGCACATGGCCGGGTTCGGCTACCTCGACCAGGCGATCGACGTCGATTCGGCAGAGCTCGCGGACTTGACGGTCATCCGTCGACTGATCGACGAGCGCGGACCGGTCATCGTCAACGATCCACGGACGGCACTCGGGCCGGCGGGCTGTGTGCTCGGCGCACGGATGCGCGTCGCCGACCAACTGGTCGGTTACCTGATCGTCGAGAGCGCGACGCCCGGCTTCTACACCGCCGACCACGGGGAGCGGCTCGGTGCCGTGGCCGACCTGGCCGGTGCGGTGCTGTCCAACGCCAGGCTCGCTCAACGGGTGTCCGAGCTCGCGGCTGCCGAGGAGCGCCAACGGCTCGCGCGGGATCTGCACGACGCGGTGAATCAGTCGCTGTGGACCGCGGCGCTGAGCGCCGAGTCGCTCTTGAGCGATGTCGAGGAGGATTCCGATCTCCACCAGCGGATCGACCGTCTGCGGCAGCTGACGCGCGGCGCGCTGTCGGAGATGCGTGAGTTGCTGCTCGAGCTGCGACCCTCCGAGCTGGCCGAGGTCCAGCTCCGCGATCTGATCGAGCACCTGCTCAACGCCCTGGAGGGGCGACGCCGGATCGAGGTCACCGCCGAGCTGCAACGGGTGCAGCTCGACCCGGCAGTCAACATCGCCCTGTACCGGATCGCGCAACAGGCATTGAGCAACATGGCGCAGCACTCGAACGCGTCTGAACTCGACGTCCGCCTGACCACCGGTCCGCCGGTCGTCCTCAGGGTGGCGGACAACGGGGACGGATTCGACGCGGACAACGTGCCGAGTGGACATCTCGGGTTGCAGATCATGCGCGAGCGGGCGGACGCGATCGGCGCCAGGCTCGAGGTCGAGAGCGACTCCGATGGCACGACGGTGACGGTGACGGTGACGCAGTGAGCGGTCCGCTGATGACGCGACGGGTGCTGGTGGTCGATGACCACGACCTGCTGCGCGAGGGTGTGACGTCGGTACTGGCGAGCTTCGCGGATCTCGACCTCGTCGGCGAGGCGCACAGTGGTGAAGCGGCGATCGCCGCCGTCGCCGAGCTCGAACCCGACGTGGTCGTGATGGACCTGGTGATGCCGGGGATCGGCGGGATCGAGGCGATCCGACGGCTCCGGGCGTCCCACCCCACGCTCGGCATCCTCGCCCTGTCGAGCTTCTCGGACGGTGCGCGCGTCCGTGAGGCGATCGAGGCGGGAGCGACGGGGTATCTGATCAAGTCGGTCGACGCCACGTCGCTCGCCCAGGCGGTACGGAGTGCAGCGGAGGGAACCGCGACGTTCTCCCCCGAGGTCACCCTCGCACTCGTCGGCGGTCTGCCGTCGTCGAGCCTCTCGAGCCTGACGTCGCGAGAGCTCGAGATCGCGGAACTGTTGGCATCGGGGATGACCAACGCGCAGATCGCCGACACGCTGTTCCTCAGCGTCTTCACGGTCAAGAACCACGTGAGCAGCATCTTGATGAAGCTCGGCGTGCGGACCCGCACGGAGGCGGCAGCGGCGTTGTTGTCGCGCGACTAGTTCTTTCGGCCCCCCTCCAACGCGCTAGTCGGATTGGGTCTGCCGCCTCTGTTGCCGGACTCCCCAACATCTTTATCTTGCTCGTGGGGGTATTGGGAACGTGACAGAGACCACACCGGCGGGCGCGAGCAAGGTCAAGCTCGGCTTGTTCGACATGACACCGCGCCAAGTCGTACTGATGCGACGGGTTCCGATCGTCGTCGTGTCGATACTGATCGGATTCGCTGTGATCTGGGTGTTGTTCCTCGCCGATCGGTCGTGGACGACTCAAACCTCGGCCGGCTCCGCGATCGCCGAGCCCGGTGAGTTCGTCGTCACGTTCCTCGACGGGCTGACCTTCGCCGGTCTGCTCTTCGTCGTCGCCAGTGGATTCACTCTGATCTTCGGGCTGATGCGCACGGTCAACATGGCCCACGGAGCGTTCTTCCTGCTCGCGGCATACATCGCCATCTCGGTCCAGCAGAAGATGATCGGCAAGTCGCGCAACATCGACGCGTCCGAGGTGAGCATGTTCGACTGGTTCGCACCGCTGCTCGTGGGAGCGACCGTCGCGGCCGTGGTCGGCGTGGTGATGCAGCAGTTCTTCCTGCGGTGGAACCAAGGCCAGGACCTGCGTCAGGCGATCATCACGATTGCGGTCACGGTGATCCTCGCCGACCAGATGCTGTTTCAGTACGGCGGCCTGGCCAAGACGATGACGTGGCCGGGCGACGTGGTCCACTTCTTCGAGATCTTCGGTCAGCGGTACGCGTCGAGCCGACTGTTCATGCTCGCGATCTCACTCGTCGTCGCCGTGGCACTGTGGGTGTGGCTGAACCGCACCCGGATGGGCATGGTGATCCGCGCCGGCGTCGACGACCAGGAGATGGTGCGCGCGCTCGGCATCAACATCACGCTCGTGTTCGGGATCACGTTCTTCGTGGGCTCGTTCCTCGCCGGGATGGGTGGTGTGATGGGCGCTTCGTTCTCCGGAGTCGCGCTCGGGACCGACGGGCAGTGGCTGTTGAACTCCCTGATCGTCGTCATCATCGGCGGCCTTGGCTCCATCAAGGGGGCCGTCGCCGGATCGCTGCTCTACGGGATGGTGACCGCGTTCTCGCCGGCGTACCTGCCGTCGGATTACACGTTCTATTCGATCATCTTCACGTTCGTGATCTTGGCGGTCGTCCTCGCTGTACGACCCAACGGTCTGTTCGGAAGGACGGAATGATGCCGACCAACAGCCGTACCCTCGCCGTCGCGATCGCGTTCGTGGCGCTCGTCCTGCTCCCGCTGATCGGCAGTGACTTCTTCATCGACTTCGTGATGACGCGGACTCTGATGCTCGGCCTCGCCGCATCGACGATCGTTTTCCTGTCGGCCTACGGCGGGATGGACTCGCTCGCCCAGTGGCTGATCTTCGGCGTCGCCGGCTTCGCAATCGGCAACCTCGTGGCCGAGAGCGGTCGTGGGCTCAAGTTCGGGTGGGAGCCCTGGCTCGCGGCGCCGATCGCACTCGCCGTGGCGACGTTCCTCGCGCTGATTCTCGGGACCCTGTCGGCGCGCTCGACCGGGATCTACTTCCTGATGCTCACGCTCACGTACGCCGTGATCGGGTTCTACTTCTTCGGCCAGGTCACCACCTTCTCCGGCTTCGGCGGCATGACCGGCATCGACCCGCCCGACTTCTTCAGCGGCGAGCCCAAGCGGCTGTACTACGCGGCGCTGGTCCTGTCGGGGCTGGCGTATGTCGCCTTCCGGCTGATCGCTCGGACCCCGTTCGGGATGGCGCTCCAGGGTGTCCGCGACGACCCGGTGCGGATGGAGTCGCTCGGGTTCAACGTGCAGCTCCACCGCACGCTCGCCTTCACGCTCGCTGGCTTCGTGGCCGGAATCGCCGGGGTCCTCAACATCTGGTGGAACGGTCAGATCGACCCCACCTCGATCGGGATCAACCCGACGCTCGACCTGTTCATCATCGCCGTCATCGGTGGCATCGTGCACCTCGAAGGGGCGTGGCTCGGGGCGTTCGTGTTCCTCGGAGCGAACATCTACCTGCGGGACATTCCGGGGCTCGGGAGCATCGGTGGAGTGATCCACGATCGCATTCTCGCCGAGGAACGGTTCAACACCGTCGTCGGTCTGATCCTCCTGATCATCATGCTCACGTCGCCCGACGGGTTGGCAGGAATGATCGCCCGAGTTCGGGATCGACTGCGTGGCAAGAAACCCGACGACGACGACCACCTCATCGACATCGGATACCAACCGACGTCGCACACACCGCTCGGCTGACCCCGATCGGCACGCAGATTCGCAATACCAACCAACACCAACATGGGGGAATATGTCATGAGAGCCACAACCACGAAGCGGGCGTTCAGTGCCCTGGTCGGCCTTGCGCTGGTCGCCACCGCGTGCGGGAGCGACGACGACAGCGCCGATGGCGACACCGAGTCGACCGAGGCCGAGGAGGCCGAGACCGATGTGACCGAAGCCGTCGAGGAGGCCGAAACCGAGGTCACGGAGGCAGTCGAGGAAGCCGAAACCGATGACACCGAAGCGGCCGAGGAAGCCGAGAGCGACGCGAGCGGGGCCGCCGATGGCGACGGCGTCAAGCTCGGCATCCTCGCGGAGTGCGAAGGTCCGTTCGGTGGCTTCTACGAGGACAACGTGGCCGGCGCCACGCTGGCACTCGTCGAGGGCGCTGGCGCGACCGTCAACTCGACCACGACAGCTCTCGACGGGTTCGACGGTGCCGAAGTCGCCGGCACCTCGATCGAACTCGTCGGCATCGGCTGCGGCGATGACACCCCTGACCGTGCGATCCAAGAAATCCGCACGCTGGTCGAGCAGAACGGCGCCAACGTCGTCATCGGCCCGCTGTCGGGCGACGAAGGAACCGCGGTGGCCAACTACGCGTTGGACAACCCCGAGGTGACCTTCATCAACGGAATCGCCGGTGCTCAGGAGACGACGCTCCACGTGCAGGCTCCGAACTTCTTCCGCTACACCGGTGACGGCGCCCAGTGGAACGCAGGCATCGGTGACATCCTGGTCAACGAGGCCGGTTGGGAGACCGCTGCCGTCATCGCTGACGACTACGGCTTCGGCTGGACGTCGGCAGCCGGCTTCACCGCCGACTTCTGCGCAGCCGGCGGCGACGTCGTCACGCAGGTGTTCCCACCGCTCGGCACGACCGACTACTCGTCGTTCGTCCAGCAGCTGCCGGATCCCGATGAGGTCGACGGCTACTTCTGGGTCGTCGGTGGTACCGGCACCAACGCCGCACTCGAAGCGTTCCTGAACGCCAAGGGCGACCTGACCGGTGACCAGCACGCAGGCAACCTGTTCTTCAGCCCCGCACTCGCTGAAGCGCTCGGCACCGACATCGGTGGCGCCTGGGTCGGCGGGTTCGCCTCGCTGCCCGGTGACATTCAGACTCCGGAGATCGAGGCCTACCTCGCGAGCGCAGACGAGACGTGGGAATCGCTCGCCTCGGGCGCAGGTGGCGGCGAAGTCGGTCCTGCTTCGGTCGCGACCGGCTTCGGCTTCGGTTATGGCTACTACGCCGCCGGCGTCGCACTGGTTGCAGCCCTCGAAGAGGTCGGCGGCGACATCAGCGACGGTCAAGCTGCGCTGCAGGAATCTCTTGCGGGTCTCGAGCTCGACCTGCCGTACGGATCGGTGACCCTGGACGAGAACAACCAGGCGATCGTCGACACGTTCGTCGCTCAGCTCGTCGTGAACGACGACGGCGAAGTCGTGCAGGAGTCGAAGTACATCGTGCCGGGCGTCGACCAGACCTTCGGTGGTACGTACTCCAGCGAGACCCCGCCGCCGGAGCGTGACAACACGCCGTGCGAGGAAAAGGAACTGCCCTGGCAGGGCAACGAGATCCCCGTCGTCGATGGGGTCCCCCAGAGCTGATCGGCTCCGGAGAAACCTGAGGCACAGACCATGACCCCGAACGCCACCACGCCGGCCGACCCGTCGGCACCTCCCCTCCTCCGACTGGAGTCGGTCGCGGTGGCGTTCGGGGGTCTGCTCGCTCTGGGGGGCATCGACCTCGATGTCGCCCAGGGCGAACGCCTCGCCGTGCTCGGCCCGAATGGCGCCGGCAAGACCACGTTGTTCAACGCGATCGCGGGTGACATCACGCCGACCAAGGGGAGCGTGACCATCAAGGGCATCGACTGCACGGCGCTGCCATCGCGGCTGCGTCCGCAGCTGGGCGTTGCTCGCACGTATCAGAAGACCCGGTTGTTCGGCGGCCTGACCGTCGAGGACAACCTCTACCTGGCGCAAGCCGGAAAGCGCGGCCGACATCTGTCGCTCCGACGCAACAAACTCGATGCCGAGATGCGAACCCGTGCCCGCGAGGCGGGAGCACAGGTGTGGCTCGGCAAACAACTCGACGAGAAGGTCAGTGACCTCTCGCACGGCCAGCAGCGCCAGCTCGAAATCGGTGTGGCGCTGGTGACCGACCCCGACCTGATCATGCTCGACGAACCGGCCTCGGGCCTGTCCCGCGGTGAACGCGAGCGGTTGATCGATCTCCTCGAAGCATTACCTCGTGAGTCCACGCTGCTGCTGATCGAACACGACATGGACGTCGCACTCAAGGTCTCGGACCGGGTGGTGGTCATGGCGGACGGAGAAACCGTCGCCGTCGGCACGCCCGAGGAGATCCGCTCGAATCCGTTGGTCCACGCGATCTACCTGGGAGAGGCGGGCTGATGGGCGACACCCTGCTCGACGTCGAAGGCCTCTGCGCCGGATATGGGCATTCGATGATCCTCGAGGATCTCACGTTCTCGATGAGCACCGAGGCGGTGTCGATCGTCGGACGCAACGGCATGGGCAAGACCACGCTGTGCAAGACG
>NZ_JBAVYV010000441.1:0-4720 GCF_049588435.1 Ilumatobacter sp. | reverse complement strand
CGCCTGGCGCAATTCGGTGAGCAACTCACGGGACAGGGGGTTGACCTTGCCGTTGGCAAGGGTGACCACGGCGACCCCGTCGTCACGTCGTTCGAGAGTCAGCAGTTCGTAGGCCATCAGCCCAGCCTGCCAGACCCGTTCGCGGGCGACCCACCCGGGCGGCTCTACGTCAGAGTCGTCGACGATGCGACTTCGTGCTGTTCGACGTGGGCGCCGACGATCGCATCCTGCTGTCCACCGTCTGGTCCCGAGCCTCGAAATCGCTCCACCGCTTCGGCCGACTCCCATTGCTCGTAGACGTTGATCCGGTCGGCGTCGAGTGGATCGGCTGCGAGATGGAAGTCGATGCATCCCGGCGCGGCCCGAGCAGCCTCGATCACATCGACGCAGGAAGCGAGGTACTCGTCACGAGCGTCGGTACCGACGCGGAGCCAACCGGACACGATCACCATGGAACCGACCGTAGCGAAGTTCGCCTGCTCGATGAGGCGAGCGCGAGTTGATGACGTCGCGGGTCGTCAGCTCAGGCCGTCGACGATCAGCAGGATGCCGAACACGACGAATGTGACCGCCGCGCCGATCTTGACCGTCCGCTCGGGGAGCCGGGCACCGAGCTGCTGTCCGACGACGATCGCGAGCGCGTCGGCCGCGACCATGCCGAGCGTGGAGCCGATCCAGGTGCCGAACACACCGTGGTCGGTGGCGAGCGTGATCGTCGCGAGCATCGTCTTGTCGCCGAGCTCCGCGAGGAAGAACGCCAAGCCCACCGTGAAGAACACCGACCGACCGCCGCGGGCAGCACGTCCGGCCTCGTCATCATCGAGTTCGTCGCCGCGGATCGTCCACGCCGCGAACCCGAAGAACGCCAGGCCCGCCACGATCGAGATCGCATCCGTGGGGAGGGCGGTGCCGATCGCGGCCCCGACGGCGACGCTGAACAGATGGACGATTGCGGTCGCCACGGTGATCGCCGCCAGGATCGTCACGGCGCGATAGCGGGTGGCGAACGTCATCGCCATCAGCTGGCTCTTGTCGCCGAGTTCGGCGACGAAGATGATGCCGAAGCTGATCAGGAATGCGTCCATGTGTTCCTTCCTGTCCGTCCGGACTGATCCCACCCGAACCCGACCCGGCCACGTCGGCCGTCAGCTGAGCCGGGTCAGGCGTCGATGGCGGCGAGCATCTCGTCGGCGGCCGTCCACGGGTCGGTGGTCCGCTCCGCCACCTCGTCGGTGAGCTCGTCCCACCGCTCGCCGGTACAGATCGAGCGGGCCTTACGACCAAGACGTTGAGCGATGATCTCGCGCAACTCCTCGCGCAAGCGGAACGTGCGCCGCTCGGCGAGCAAGCCCGACGACTCTGCGAACGCGCGGTGTTCGATGACCGTCTCCCACAGTTCGGGCACGCCCTCGCCGGTGGTCCCGGTCGTGTTGAGGATCGGCGGTCGCCACGTGTCGTGTGGAAGATCGGACAGATCGAGCATCTGCATCAGGTCGCGGCGTGTCTCGTCGGCCCCTTTGCGGTCGGCTTTGTTGATCACGAACACGTCTGCGATCTCCATCAGCCCGGCCTTGTTCGCCTGCACACTGTCACCCCACCCGGGGTTGACCACGACGACCGTCGTGTCGGCCTTGCCCGCGACCTCGACCTCGACCTGGCCGACACCGACGGTCTCGACGAGGATCCAGCGGCGACCGATCGCGTCGAGTGCACGAACGGCCTCGGGTGTGGCCAGCGCGAGTCCTCCGAGATGACCGCGGGTCGCCATCGACCGGATGAACACCCCCGGATCGGTGGCGTGATCCTGCATCCGGACCCGATCGCCAAGGATCGCTCCCCCCGTGAAAGGTGACGACGGATCGATCGCCAACACCGCGATCTCGAGTTCGAGCGAGCGCAGATGACCGATGATCGCCGAGGTCAACGTCGACTTCCCGGCGCCGGGCGCACCGGTGAGACCCACGGTGTATCCGCCACCCGACAACGGATACGCGAGTCGGCCGATCACCCGCGCTTCTTCGTCACCGCGCTCGATCAGCGACAGCAACCTCGCGAGCGCGCTGCGGTCGCCTTCCAACGCGGCCTGAAAGAGTTCGGGGGCGGGCAGTCTGTGGCGGGGCATCGGCGTCGAGTCTTTCCGATCGGCGGGCGAACGACCCAATCAGAGGTTCACGAGCAGGCGGTTGCGTCGGCGATGTTGATCACGGCCGTCACGCCGTCGATCCGATCACGCATGATCCGTTCGACGCCGACCTTGAGCGTCTGGTTCGACGACGGGCAGCCGACGCACGCGCCCTTCAGGCGGACCTCGACGACACCGGTCTGCTCGTTCACGTCGTGGAACTCGATATCGCCACCGTCGGCTTGCAACGCGGGGCGGATCACCTCGATCGTGGCCAGGATCTTGTCGCGCATCTCGGCACCCATTCAATCGGTGATGCCGTACGATCGATGCCGTGAGTTTCGCGACGGTGACCACTCTGCTCGCCCACCAGGGCAATTGGGACGAGGCGTTGCTGATCGGTGGTCCGATGCTGGCGATCGCCCTTCTGCTCGTCGTCGCCAAACGACGCGTCGACGCGGCAGCGGCCGACGAGGCCGGCGACTCCGACCCGAGCTGACCCGCACCCGCTCAGCAGCGTTCGATCACGGCTCCGACCGCGCTCAAACGACCGACGAGATCGTCGTACCCGCGGTCGATGTGATGCACGCCGCTGATGCGCGTTTCACCCTCGGCGGCCAGGCCGGCGACCACCATGGCGGCGCCCGCCCTGATGTCGTGGGCACGAACCGGTGCCCCGGACAACCGGGGAACACCACGAATCACCGCGTGGTGCCCGCTCGTGCGAACGTCGGCACCGTGTCGTTGGAGCTCCTCGACATAGCGGAAGCGCCCCGGGTACAGATTCTCGGTGACGATGCCCACACCGTCGGCGACCGACAGCATCGTGATGATCAACGGCTTGTAGTCGGTGGCGATCCCCGGATACGGCAGCGTCGCAACATCGATCGAACGTGGTCGGCCGTCGGCGACCACGTGAACCCCGTCGTCGGCCGCATCGATCTGCAGCCCCATGTCGCCGAAACGGTCGAGCAGCATCGTCATGTGATCCGCACGGGCACCGACGACATCGAGTTCACCTCCGGCGACCGAACACGCCGCCAGGTAGGTCGCCGCCTGGATCCGGTCGGGAACGGTGCGGTGCGAGACGGGTGAGAGGTCACTCCGATCGACCCCGGTGATCGTCAGCGTCGAGGTTCCGATGCCGTCGATCCGAGCGCCCATCGCGACGAGGAACTCGCAGAGGTCGGTGATCTCCGGTTCGCGCGCCGCGTTGTCGATGACCGTGATGCCATCGGCGAGCACCGCCGCGGTCATCAGGTTCTCGGTCGCTCCGACGCTCGGGAAGTCGAACGTGATCTCGGCACCGTGGAGCCGGTCGGCACGGGCCTCGAGATAGCCGTGGCTGAACTTGAACTCGGCGCCCATCGCTTCGAGGCCGGCGATGTGCATGTCGATCGGGCGCGCGCCGAAGTCGTCGCCTCCCGGCATCGACAGACGGACCTCGCCGCAGCGGGTGAGCAGCGGTCCGAGCACGTTGATCGATGCCCGGATTCGTTCGACCAGCTCGTAGGGAGCGACCGGGATGATCTCGCCGGTGTTGAACAGCACCAGCTCACCCGGAGCGGGACGGGACATCTCGACACCGATCGCCGCGAGCAGGTCACCCATGATCGAGACGTCGACGATGTCGGGCACGTTGGTCAACTCGAACGCACCGTCGCACAGGATCGTCGTCGCCATCAGCTTGAGGACCGAGTTCTTCGCTCCCGGGACGACGACCTGCCCCGACAGCGGGCCCGAACCACGCACGACGATGCACTCGGACGAGGACGACGGAGCGGGAGATGACGATTCTGGCGTCGGGGGCGTGCCGGAGGAGATCACAGCTCACCAGTATGCTCCGACCGTGGAGCCGGGCGGTCGCATTGTCACGCGACGTTGGCCTCACGACGATGACCACCTCGAACGGATCTCGTCCACCCGCACCGATCTGCTCGACGAGCGCGAGTCGTCCCGCACGACGTCCGACGACGGCGAGCGGATCGAGTTCGAGCAGGCTCACGGACCGTTCACGGCTTATCGGCGCAGCGTCCGGGTGCCCGCTGCAGGAGCTCACGACGACGAGATCGTGGAGCGCACGTCGTATCGCCTGAAGATCCCCTGGTTCGGGTGGTTGTTCGGGCCCGCCGTGCGCGGTGTCCTCGCGCGTCGCATCCGTGCGCAGGGGTGGTGGTCTCCGCCCGATCAGCTCGACGCGATCCAGGTGTTGGTGATCGGCTTGCTCGCCGCCGCATCGATGTCGGCGGCGTTCGTCAACACGATCTTCACCCAGACCGTCGGATTCGCAGCCGACGATTTCGGGATCAGCGAAACCGCCAAGGGCGACGCCGGTTCGATCGTGCGCGCCGGAATCGTGTTCGCGCTTCCGGCGGCGGTGATCGCGGACCGGATCGGGCGCCGCAAGGTGCTGGTCATCGTCGCCTGGCTGGCTCCGTTGCTGACGGCGCTCGGCGCGATCGCGCCCAGTTTCGCGGTGCTGGTGGCGACGCAGACGATCGGTCGGCCGATGGGCATCGCGCTCGCATTCGTGATCGGTGTGGTCGCGGCGGAGGAGGTCCCGAAGAACAGTCGGGCGTATGCGATCAGCGTTCTGGC
>NZ_JBAVYV010000440.1:0-8721 GCF_049588435.1 Ilumatobacter sp. | reverse complement strand
GGGCGGATGCCGGTACCGCTCCGGCGGAGGCGACGAGCGCTCCGGCGCCGACAGCCGCTCCCGGACCCCCGCGATCGATGACGATGGCGTTCACCGGCGACGTGCTCCCCCACAGCCCACTGTGGCGCGGTGCGTCCGAGAACGCCGGCGGCGTCGGCTACGACTTCTACCCGATGTTCGCCCCGACCGAGCCGAAGGTCGCGAGCGCCGATCTGGCGGTGTGCCACCTCGAGACCCCGATCGTGCCCGAGGGCGAGGAGCTCTCGACCGACCCGCTGTACGGCGTTCCTCCCGAGGTCGTCAGCGCGTTGGCCCAGGCGGGATACGACCGCTGTTCCACCGCGAGCAACCACACCCTCGACCGCGGCGTCGCCGGCATCGATCGCACGATCGAGGTGCTCGCCGAGAACGGGATGGGTCAGTCCGGAATGGCCAACGACGAGCTCGACAGCCTGCCGACGCCGTTCGACGTCAACGGAATCTCGATCGGACACCTGTCGTACACGTACGGCACGAACGGGCTCCCGCTTCCGGATGGCGAGCCGTGGCGCACCAATCTGACCGACCCTGCCCGCATCATCCGGGATGCCGCGTCGGCGCGCGATCTCGGGGCGGACGTGGTCGTGGTCAGCATGCACTGGGGAACCGAGGGCGTGGCCGTTCCCGACGAGGAACAGTTGAGGATCGCCGACGAGATCACGGCGAGTGGCGAGATCGACCTCGTCATCGGCCATCACGCTCACGTTCTGCAGCCGATCGAGAAGGTGAACGACGTCTGGGTGGCCTACGGACTCGGGAACGTCCTGTCGAACCATCCGGCGGCATCCCAGTGGCCGGCCTCCACACAGGACGCGGCGATCGTCGAGTTCGATGTCGACATCGACGAGGCCGGAACGGTCACCGTCGGTCCACCCGAGGTGTACCCGACGTGGGTCGACAAGCAGAACGGCTGGGTGATCCGAGACGTGCTCGCGGACCTGTCGAGTGACAACCTGAGCGATTCCAGGCGCGACGTGCTGCAGGCATCGCTCGATCGCACGACGTCGGTGCTCGGCGACTACATCGGTGCGGGGGGCGGCGGGTGATCGGGGCGCAAGCCCATGACGGTGGCACGCCCGCGTCGCCGCGTTAGCGTCGTTCTCCGTGACAGTCGAGACGGGCATGCGTGGAACTGCGAGCCTTGTCGTACGCGACTTCGACACGGCGTCCGCGCTCGGGTCGGGCGACGTCGATGTCCTCGGCACACCCCGCCTGATCGCGCTGTGCGAGCAGGCGACGATGGTGGCGCTCGCCGATGAACTCTCGGCTGGGGTGTCCTCGATCGGCATGCGGATCAGAGTCGATCATCTCCAGCCCACCCCGGTCGGTGCCAAGGTCACGGCCGAAGCGGTCCTCGACAAGATCGACGGGCGACGACTCACCTTCACGGTCACGGTGTCGGACAGCGGGGGTCTCATCGCCGCTGGCAAGATCACGCGAGCGCTGGTCGATCGGGCATCGTTCCTCGACAAGTGCTGCTCGGCCTGAGCCGAGCGGTGAGCGCGGTCGTGCGGTGAGGACACGGAGTTGATGAACCAGGACATCGCCGGCGTCGAGATTCCTCCACGCGATCACCGGCTGTACTGGTGGAAGGAAGCGGCGATCGTCGGCGTCTTCTACATCGCCTATTCGTGGATCAGAAACCGTTTCGGATCGAACCAGATCGCGGCCGACGGCATCCCCGAAGCAGCGTTCCTCAACGCCGAGCGTGTGATCGGCCTCGAGAAACTGCTCGGACTCTTCCACGAGGAGTCGATCCAGGAGCTGTTCCTGTCCCAGACGTGGTTCATCCAGTTCTGGAACGTGTACTACGGCACCGCACACTTCTTCGTCACCCTCGGCGTCTTCGTTCTGCTCTTCTACAAGCGCTCCGACGTGTTCCCCCAATGGCGCAACACGCTCGCTGCGATGACCGCGCTCGCGATCCTCGGTTTCGCGTTCTTCCCGCTGATGCCACCGCGTCTGCTCGACCAACCGTGCCCGACGGCCGACAACGTCGAGTTCGGTGGTGGCTGCATCCCCAGCGAGTACCGGGACGGCAAGGACAAGACGTTCACCGGCGACAACGGTTTCGGGTTCGTCGACACGCTCAGCGTCTACGGCGGCCCGTGGAGGTTCGACTCCGAGGAGGTGGCCGCGATCTCGAATCAATACGCAGCCATGCCCAGCCTGCACATCGGATGGTCGACGTGGTGTGCGCTCGCGGTCTGGCCGCTCCTGCGTCGACGATGGGCGAAGATCGCGGTGTTGCTGTATCCGCTGGCGACCCTGTTCTGCATCATCGTGACCGGCAACCACTTCTGGTTGGACGCGATCGGAGGGCTGATCGTGTTCACGGTCGGATCGCTGATCGGCTGGGGCATGCACCGGTGGAACCAGAATCGCCTCGATCGCCGCGACATGCTCGAGGCGATCGCCGCGCAATCGGGTCGGCCCAGGCGCGACACCCGGCTCGGATCGGTGGCATCGGGGATCATCGAGGACGTGTCCGGCCACGACGAACGTGACGACTCAGAGCGTCACGATGCGCGCGACAAGCGTTCGCCGCACTGAGTTCCGGACCGGTGTCACACAACCGGTGCGCGTGGGCCGTAACCTGGGGGTCCGATGAGTCAGATGCGGCTGAACCCCCTCAACGGGCGATGGGTGACGATCGTTCCCGACCGAGCTGAACGTCCGAGCGATTTCGCGACGCGGTCACCGGTCGGCGACCTGCAACTCGACCGGCCGTGTCCCTTCTGCCCCGGGAACGAAGAGGAGACACCACCCGCCGTCGAGACCTCCGAGGAGGACGGCACCTGGTCGATGCGGGTGGTCCCGAACCGCTTCCCCGCATTCGACGGCGACGACGCGTTCGCCGTGCACAACCTCGGGCCGGTCCACGTCAAGGCCGAGGCGAGTGGCATCCACGAAGTGTTCGTGTACGAACGAGGGCACACGGGTGGTCTCCATCTACTCGACGACGACCACGCGGTCGAACTCATGGCGGTCCTCAAGCGACGCCTTACGCAACATGCCGAACTGCCCTTCGTCCGGTACACCCAGGTGATCGTCAACCACGGCCGCGAGGCGGGTGCGTCGATCGCCCATCCCCACGGTCAGATTCTCGGGCTCCCGTTCGTCCCCAGCGAGGTTCTCGACGAGGAGCGTGCGTTCGCACGCTTCGCCGGCGGATCGCTCCTCGCCACCACGGTCGAAGCCGAACTCGCCGCGGGCCAGCGCATCGTGCTCGCGAACGATGACGTCGTGGTGATGTGTCCGTGGGCGAGCGGTGTTCCCTACGAGATGCTCATCGTGCCGCGAGAACAGCACGCGCACTTTCCGAACGCGTCCGACGAATCACTCCGAGCGGTGGGGATCGCGCTCCGCGATTCGATCGCTCATCTGAACCGTGCGCTCGGCGACGTTGCGTTCAACCTCGGCCTGCACACCGCCCCGCATCAGCACACGGGCGATTACCACTGGCACATGCACATCTGGCCGCAGCTCACCACGCAGGCGGGCTTCGAACGTGGAACCGGTGTCCTGATCAACATCGTCGCCCCCGAGGAAGCGGCTGCGACGCTGCGCTCGGTCGCCGTCAACGCCTGATCGGGCTGGCCAACCAGAGCATCGACATCGGGCCGATGTCAACCAACGCCGACGTCGGTTGTCCCTGCCACGCTTCGGGCGACGTGGCGACCACGGGACCGACGGAACGATGGCCACTCCCCCACCACGTCGCGGCGTCGGTGTCGAGCACGGGGGTCCATTCACCGGTCCACGGCAGACCGACCCGGTAGCCCGGTCGCGGCACCGGCGTGAAGTTGGCGACGCACGCCACCGCGGCAGCACCGTGATCGTCCCACCGCAGGAACGAGAACATCGAGTGCTCGGCATCCTCGGCGTCGAGCCACTGGAACCCCGCGGGGTCGGTGTCGCGACGCCAGAGCGCCGGGTACGCATCGGAGCGTCGATTCAGCTCGATGATCAGATCGTGGACCCCGCGATGCGATGGATGGTCGAGGAGATGCCACGGCAGCTCGGCTGCATCGTTCCACTCCTGCCACGGCGCAAGCTCGGCGCCCATGAACAACAGCGGCGCCCCGGGGAGCGACCACTGCCAGGCGAGGAGCGCCCGGAGCCCGGCGAACTTCTGCCAGTCGTCGCCACCCATCTTGGCGAGCAGGCTGCCCTTGCCGTGCACGACCTCGTCATGGCTGAGCGGCAGGACGAAGCGCTCGTTGTACGCATAGAGCTGGGCGAAGGTCAACTCGTGGTGGTGATGCCGTCGATGGACCGGATCCAACTGCATGTAGCCGAGTGAGTCGTGCATCCATCCGAGGTTCCACTTGTGGCTGAAACCGAGCCCACCCTCCGACACCGGACGGGTGACACCCGGCCACGCCGTCGACTCCTCGGCGATCATCATCACGTCGGGGAACTCCTCGCCGACGACCGTCGTGGTCTCCTGCAACAACTGGATCGCCTCGAGGTGTTCACGCCCGCCGTGTTCGTTCGCGCTCCACTGGCCGGGTCCGCGCGAGTAGTCGAGGTACAGCATCGACGCCACCGCGTCGACGCGCAGACCATCGATGTGGAACATGTCGAGCCAGTAGAGCGCGTTCGCGACGAGAAAGTTGCGGACCTCGTTGCGACCGAAGTTGAACACGTACGTGCCCCAGTCGGGATGCTCTCCACGCTGCGGGTCGGGGTGTTCGTAGAGCGGAGTCCCGTCGAAGCGTCCAAGACTCCAATCGTCCTTGGGGAAGTGCGCGGGAACCCAGTCGAGGATCACGCCGATCCCACGCTGGTGGAGTGCATCGACGAAACGTCGACACCCCTCCGGATCGCCGAAACGGGCGGTCGGCGCGTAGTAGCCCGACACCTGGTATCCCCACGATCCGCCGTACGGGTGCTCTGCGATCGGCAGCAACTCGACGTGGGTGAATCCCAGCCGGGTGACGTGATCGCCCACCTGCTCGGCCAGCGAATCCCAGTCGTCGACCGAGCGTCGCCACGACCCGAGGTGGACCTCGTACATCCGCACCGGCGACTCGCCGCGGACCGCGGTTCCGCGCTCCGCCATCCACTCGTCGTCGGACCACTCGTACTCGTCGAAGTCCGGTACGACGCTCGCATCGCTGGGTGGCAGCTCGGTCCGGCGCGCCATCGGGTCGGCTTTGCGGATCGTGCGCCCCTCAGCGGTGGTGATCTCGAACTTGTAGCAGTCGCCCGAACGGGCTCGATTCGACACCATCGACCAGACGGCCGTCGGCCCCTTCACATCGACCCGCTCCAACTGCTCGGGCTGCCAGTCGTTCCAATCGCCGACGATCGCGACGGCACGCGCATTGGGCGCCCATACCGAGAACCGGACCCCCGACACCGCTCCCCGAGGACCGAGAAGCTCCCACAACCGACGATGGGTTCCCTCAGCGAAGAGGTGGAGATCGAGTTCACCGATGAGCTGGTCACGCGGAGACATCGACCGACACGGTAACCGGGGTTACGGTTCGGTCCGTGCGCGTCCTCATGCTGACCTGGGAATTTCCACCTCGATACTCAGGGGGAACGGCGGCGCACGTCCAGGGCCTGAGCCAAGCGCTCGCGGACGCGGGACACGACGTGTTCGTGCTGACGAGCGCCGACCGGCGCGCGGACCACGAGGCCGAACGAACCGGACCGGTCCGGGTGCTGCGCGCCGAGGTCGGCCTCCCGCACATCCCCGTCGAGCGCTACCTCGCACTCGTCGCGTCCGCCGGTCATGCCCTCACCCAGCTCGCACTGGACGCACACTCCCCACTCGCCGGATGGACGCCCGACGTGGTGCACGGACACGATTGGAAGGTCGGCTGGGCCGCCGACACGCTGTCGCGCCACTACGACGTGCCGTTCGTGCTGACGATGCACGGAACCGAGAAGGTCCGCCACGGCGGGAACCTGCCACTCGGCGAGCCGACGGACGTGAACTCGATCGAGTGGTGGCTGGCGTTCCGCGCCGATCGCCTGATCGCCTCCACCTCGTTCATGGTCGACCAGTTGGTCACCGGCTTCGAACTCGCTCCCGAGCACGTCGTGCGCATCCCGAACGGAATCAACCCGTCGCTGTGGGGCGGACACGATCGGCCGTCCGAACGCGAACCGTTGATCGTGTCGTGGGGTCGCGTGCAGTACGAGAAGGGCTTCCAGGTCCTCGCCCGGTCGATGACGAGGCTGCGCGCTCAGGTCCCGGGCGTCTCGTGTGTGATCGCCGGGCGGGGAAGTTACCTCCCCGAACTCCAGACGCAGATCGACGTCGAAGGAGTGAGCGACCTGATCGAACTTCCCGGGTTCTTGAGCGGGACGGATCTTCGCCAACTCGTGCACCGCGCCGGATGCGTGGTGATCCCGTCCCTGTACGAACCGTTCGGACTCGTCGCACTCGAAGCGCTTGCAGCGGGCGCTCCGTTGATCGTGGCACGCACCGGTGGCCTCGCCGAACTGATCGTCGACACCGGTGCCGGGTTGACGTTCGAACCGGGCAATCCCGACGATCTCGCCGAGACGATCGAGATGGTGCTCCAGGATCGTGACCTCGCTCTCGAACTGACCCGCCAGGCCCGTCGCCTGATCGAGACGAAGTACGCCTGGGATGCGGTCGCGACGACCGTGGTCGACGTCTACGCTGCATGCCGAAACCGTCGACTGTCGTAGCCGATCGAGGCCCTACGCTGCGCCGATGACGTTGCGTCCTGACGACGAGACGCGCGCCGCGCCCGCCGACTCGACTCCCGAACGGCTGCGGATCGACCGGGCGGACCGGCCCTCACCGCTGACGATCCTGTTCGCGTTCGGCGGCCTCAGTGGAACGCTCGCCGCCGGATACGGCGTCCTGTTCACGATCGTCGACGACTACAAGACCGAGTACGGGATCGACGAGACCGCGATCGGATTGATCATCGGGATCGGCTTCCTGTCCGGCTTCATCTCACAGATTCTGTTCGCCCCCTACGCCGACCGCGGACACGCCCGCAAGGTCGTCGTGCTCGGCGTCCTGGTGAGCGTTCTCGGGCTCCTGCTGATGGCGGTCGGGACCAGCCTCGTCCCGATCCTCCTCGGCCGGGTGATCAACGGACTGGGCGTGGGCGCCGCCGGCCCGGCGATCCGCCGAATCGTGATCCTCGCCGACCCGACCAACCTCGGCAGCAACCTGGGTCGTCTGCTGTCTGCCGATGTCTTCGGCTTCGCGATGGGTCCTGCGATCTCGGCCGTGTTGGTCGGCCCGTTCGGGATCCCATCACCGTTCATCGTGGTCGGTGTCGCGTCGCTGGTCCTCCTGCCGTTCGTCGCCAGGGTCCACGTCGACGAGACGAGCGCCGAGAACCGCCCCCGCAAACGACTCGCGTTCGACCTCCTGGCGAATCGCCCCTTCGCCGGCGCAACCGTGCTCGCCGGCGTCGGCTACATCATGATCGGCGGGTTCGACGCGCTGTGGTCGCTCGTCCACGACGAACTCGGCACCGCCGAGTGGATCGCGAACCTCGGGATCACGCTGTTCGCGCTCCCGTTGTTCTTCCTCGGGCCCCGAGGCGGTCGACTCGCCCAGACGTTCGGGCCGTTCAAGCTCTCGGCGATCGGACTGTTCGCCGGCGCAGGCTTCCTCCTGGGATACGGGCTGCTCCCGACGGGCGGCTTGATCTTCGCATTGGCGATGGTCCACGCGGTCAGCGACGGGCTGACGATCTCGGCGGCCGGAGTCGCCGCAGGCATGGTCGTCCCCGACGATCGCCAGGCCGGTGCGCAGGGCATGCTCGGTGCATCCCAGGCGCTGATGGCCGGAGTGATGGCGGTCGTGACCGGCTATGTGTACGAGACCTACGGCCGGACCGTCGCCTACTCGACGGTCGCCGGCGCGATCGTCGTGGTGACATCGATCGGTCTGTGGCTCGCCCGCGGCGCCTGGTCGCTGCGCCGCCCCCTCACGTGACACCCGGTGCGCTCACCGGTGAGATGTGAGACGACCAGGTCGCCCGGACTCTCAGCGGAGCGGTTCACGCGCCGGTAAATTTGGCCTTGCCGGGGCCGTGCTCGAGGAAGCTCTTCACACCGATCTGGGAGTCCTCGGTGCGGAACACGTCGACGAATCCCGTGCGCTCCATGGTGAGCCCGTCGTCGAGCGAGCCGGACAATCCGTCGTCGATCAGCCGCTTCGTGATCGCCTGGGCCTGCAGTGCACCCTTCGCGACTTCGGCCGCGAGGGCGAGCGCCCGATCGTGCAACTCGTCGGGGGCGACGACCTCGTCGGCAAGTCCGATCCGCAGTGCCTCCGCAGCCTTGACCTGGCGCCCGGTGAGGCACATCTCCTTGGCTTTCGACGCGCCGATGACCCGTGCCAGGCGCTGCGTTCCACCGCCGCCGGGGATGATCCCGAGCAGGATCTCGGGCTGGCCGAACACCGCCTTCTCGGACGCGATCCGGTAGTCGCAGCCGAGGGCGAGTTCACAACCACCGCCGAGGGCGTATCCACCGACGGCTGCGATCACGAAGCGCGGCAGCGCTGCGAACGCGCCGATCGTGTCGTGGAACAGCGGCCCGATGACCGCCGCCTCGTCCGGTCCGCCGAACTGTGAGATGTCGGCGCCGGCGGCGAAGATCCGATCGCCGCCGGTGACCACGACAGCACCGGGGAGGTCGGCCGCGAGCTCGTCGGCCGCCTGGCGC
>NZ_JBAVYV010000439.1:0-11642 GCF_049588435.1 Ilumatobacter sp. | reverse complement strand
CCGCACCGGTGATCATGTTCTTGATGTAGTCAGCATGACCAGGCATGTCGATGTGCGCATAGTGGCGCTTCTCGGTCTCGTACTCGATGTGCGAGATCGAGATCGTGATCCCACGCGCCTTCTCCTCCGGCGCCTTGTCGATTCCCTCGAAGTCGGTGAAATCGGCCAATCCCCGCTCGGACAGCGTCTTGGAGATCGCCGCGGTGAGCGTGGTCTTGCCATGGTCGATGTGGCCCATGGTTCCGACATTGACGTGCGGCTTGTTCCGCTCGAACTTTGCTTTGCTCATTGCTTTCCTCGCTCCTGAGGGTTCCTGGTACTGGGATGACTGGTAGCGGCGGTCGGACTTGAACCGACGACCTTCCGATTATGAGCCGGATGCTCTGACCAACTGAGCTACGCCGCCGTGTGGCTATGACCTATCGCTAGATGACTTGGCTCGTCGCCGGGTCTCCCCGACCACTTGGTCGAGCCCTCTGTGAGAATCGAACTCACGACACCAGCCTTACCATGGCTGTGCTCTACCGACTGAGCTAAGAGGGCGTCACGAACGAGTGCATCGTGCACTCGATCGAGCCGTTGCTGACTATGTGATTCCGACGGCCGTTCCGCTCCGATTGATCGGATCCGGGGCAACCTTCGGGACCGCATCAGCGTTGCGGCCAGCCCACGAGTGTATCGGCGCCTCTCGGACTCCCACCGCGCGATGGATCGTTTCGCGGCACGGTCCCCGACCAGCGGATGCCGTCGCCGACGTCACCGAAACCGCAGGCGTCGATCAGCCACGAATGCTCGCCGAGTGCGCCGGGCGCGAGCGATAGCGTCGTCGGGGATGCCCCGGTCCACCACCCAGCGCGTGACGGTCTCACTTCGTTCCGCCGAGCACGACGATGCCGAGGCGATGCGCGCGATCTACAACCACGAGGTCGACAACTTCACCACGACGCTCGACATGGTGCCGCGCTCGCTCGCCGACCAGGAAGCCTGGATCGCCGCTCGGGCGGGTGCGTTCAAGGCAATCGTGGCCGTCACCGGGTCCGAGGTGGGCGGCCTCCAGGGCAGCGACACGGAGCCGCCGAACGAGTCGAGGGTGGTGGGCTTCGCCTCGCTCTCCCCGTTCAAGGAACGGCCCGCCTACAGCCCGACGGTCGAGACGTCGATCTATGTTGCACGCGCGTATGCGGGGCACGGGATCGGCCGCACGCTGATGGACCGATTGATCGAGGAAGCGCGCGACAGCGGCTTCCACTCGATGATCGCACGGATCGAGACGAGCGGCGAGGCGTCGCTCGCGCTCCATCGGGCGTGTGGATTCGAGCTGATCGGAATCGAGCGCGAGGTCGGTCGCAAGTTCCGGCGGTGGCTCGACGTCGCCACGATGCAGTTGATGCTCTGATTCAGGCCCGCTCGACGACACGGAACGCCAGATCGCCGGCGATCTCGTCATCGATGTCGACCTGCAGGTCGTAGCGGCCGGCGGCCGGGAACAGGATCTTCGCGAGCGGCACGACGACGGGCACCTGACGACCTTCTCCGGCGAGCAGCCCCGTCGGACGATCCACTTCGTACAAGTCGACCTTGACGGTGGCGATGAGCGTGGCCGTGTCGGCCGACTTGATCTTCATCACCATCCGGTGGGCCTCGACCGCTTCGTTGGGCGGCATGTACACCATGGCCGCAACATGGCACCGGAACGGTGCGGGAAGCCGAGCGGCCACCAGCCGTGTGAGTCCTCCCGATTGGACGAACAGCAGTCCCTCGCGGATCTGCGCGTAGTCGCACAGGATCAGGGCATCGAGGCGAGCCGTCATCCGCGCCCCGACAGCGGCTGATCGAGGATCGTCGGCACCGCCGGCTGCGCGAACACGCCGGACTCCCGTACGAAGAACCGACCCGCCACGGCGCCGAGCGTACTGCGAGTCGACCTGTCCGGAGATGGCGCCCGCGGTTCGACGATCGCGTCCCGATGGCGTCAGACGACGGCCGCGAGGGCTTCGGACCCGTGCGGGGGATGTACGTCAGCTGTTCGTCGACCGGTTCGGCACCCGTGGGCGGTCGAGGGGCTCAGGTTGTGGGACCGGTCGTCGAGGTGGCGGTCGTGAGATGGATGGCGACGGTCGCGAGGTGGGCGGAGAACTCGGGTGGCGACCGCACCTCGAAGTCGGCACCGAGCGATGCGACGACCATCGTCGGCCACTCGAGCGCACGGCTCGGGATCGTCAGGCGGCAGTGGTCGGGGTCGAGTTCGACGACGTCGGTCCAATGGCCGACTCGTTCACGCACATCCGAAGCGGGGGCGTCGACGTCGACGACGTAGTCGGTGTGCGGCGTCGAGTCACTGATCGATGAACGGACATAGGCCGCCGCATCGCCCATCGGAATCGGTCGGGGCGCGAACCGCTCACCCGTGAGCACCGGGCTGTCGATGCGATCGACGCGGAAGGTCCGCCAGTCACCGCGACCATTGTCGAAGGCGACGAGATACCAGCGACGGCCGAGCGTCACCAGTTGCATCGGTTCGACTCGCCGGGCGGTGTCCGCCCCGCGCTTGTCGCGGTACGCAAATTCGAGGCGCTCCACGTTGCGCGCCGCCGTCGCGAGGGTCGTGAGGCTCTGCGTGTCGACGTTGGCCTCCGGATCGCCCCACTGTGCAGCGACGGTCATCACGGCGAGGTCGTCGGCGCGACGACGCAGACGTGGTGGGAGCACCTGCACGACCTTCGCCAACGCCGTGACCGACGCCTCGGCAACACCGGCGATGCCGAGATTGGCCGCGGCGCGCAGGGCGACGACCAGTCCGACCGCCTCGTCGTCGTCGAGGACGAGGGGTGGGAGCGAGGCACCGGGCGCGAGCCGATAGCCACCGTCCACACCCGGACTCGCCTCGACGGGGTAACCCAGGCCGCGCAATCGATCGATGTCCCGGCGCACGGTGCGCGGTGACACCTCGAGGCGGTCGGCGAGGTCGTTCCCACTCCAGTCCCGGTGGGTCTGCAACAACGTCAGGAGTCGCAGCATCCGTTCGCTCGTATCGGCCACGAAAATCAGAATAGTTCTGATTGCGGCCAGATCCTGACCGCATTGGGTTTTATGTTCGGGAAGCGAGACACATCACGACCAGCCGCACCAGAAGGAGCACCCATGACGGACACGACGACCATTGAACATCCCGCCGAAACCGACAACCGCCCGACCGACAGCGATGCCGGACTCGATGCCGCTCACGGCGACAGCGCCATCATCGTGAGGGGACTCGGGCGAAGCTTCGACGGCACCACTGCCGTCGACGGCCTCGACCTGAGCATCGCCTCCGGGGAGATCTACGGATTCCTCGGCCCGAACGGAGCCGGGAAATCGACCACGGTGCGCATGCTGTGCACGCTGCTGGCGCCCACCTCGGGCTCGGCGACCGTCGCCGGCTTCGACGTCGAGAGCCGCCCGGACCAGGTGCGACTCCGCATCGGTGCCGCGCTGCAGGAAGCAGCGCTGGACCCGCTCCAGACCGGCGACGAACTGTTGCGGCTGCAGGGACGGCTCTACGGGCTCACCCGACGCGAGATCGACGGACGACTCCGCCAGTTGGCCGAGTTGATCGACCTCGGCGATGCTCTGCACCGACCGATCAAGACCTACTCGGGAGGGATGAGCCGACGCCTCGATCTGGCCGCGTCGCTCGTCCACAACCCGGACGTGCTGTTCCTCGACGAACCCACCACGGGACTCGACCCGGTCAGCCGGGCGTCGGTGTGGGACGAGGTGCGACGCCTCAACGAGACCTTGGGCATGACGATCTTCCTCACGACGCAGTACCTCGAGGAGGCCGATGTGCTCGCCGATCGCGTCGGGATCATCAACGGTGGACGACTCGTCGCCGAAGGTACCCCGGAGCAGCTGAAGCGCAGCGTGGGTGACGACGTGATCATCGCCCGCGTGGGAGGCGACGTCGAGATCGCCCGCGACGCACTGTCCGGCGTCGCTGGGGTGAGTCGCGTCGACGACGTGCACGACGAGTTGGTGATCGCGACCGCCAACGGTGCAGCGACCGTTGGGCCGGTCGCGATCGCACTCGGACGGGCCGGCGTCGACATCCACGACCTCACGCTGCGCACCACCACACTCGACGACGTCTTCCTCGAGGTCACCGGCAATCGCATCCGCGACAACGAGCCATCCCCCGAACAATCCGATCGATCACCCGCACCCACCACGGAGGCCACGCGATGAACACCCAGACACTCAGCCGGAACGCACCGGCGATGACCATCGAGGCCAGCGACATCCGAGCCCGACGATCCTCGCTGCTCCACGACATCGCGTCGGTCGCGGGGCGCGCGCTGCGGGCGGTCCCGAAGGATCTCGAGGCGGTCATCCCACCGGTCCTGATCGCGTTCTTCTTCTTCATCGTGAACGTCGCCACACTCAAACCACTGACCGAGGGCAATGTCGCGGGGATCGACTACACCGCGTTCCAGATGGCGACCGCGATCCTCCTCGGGGTCACGGGCGTGTCACGAGCCCCGGCGGTCGTCCTCGACGTCCAGAACGGCTACATGGACCGGCTGCTGCTCACCCCGATTCGCCGGACCGCGATCCTGGTCGGGCACATGGTCGCCGACATGGCGGTCGCCGCTGGGCTGACCGTGCCGATCGTGCTGCTCGGCTTCGGGCTCGGCGTGCGTTTCGAGTCGGGACCGCTCGGCATCGTGGTGTTCGTGCTCATCGCCTCCTGCTGGAGCCTCGCCTTCTCCGGGTTCGGCTATGCGATCGCGCTGAAGACCGGAAATCCGGCGGCGGTGCAGTCCAGCTTCCTGCTGTTCTTCCCGTTCCTGTTCATGACGTCGTCGTACGTCCCCCGGTCGCAGCTCACCGGCTGGCTCGACACCGTCGCCGGGCTCAACCCGGTCACCTACATCCTCGACGGTCTCCGCTCGTTGACGCTGCAGGGTTGGCAGTGGGACGAGCTCGCACAGACGGCGCTCGCCATCGGCGTGGTCGCCGCGATCAGCATGACGCTGTGTTTCACGGCGCTGCGCAAACGAGTTGCGAACGGCTGAGCCATCGCCGGCCGGCGGACCGACGCGAGCTGCCGGCGCCCGCGTCGTCCTCGATTCTCGTCGCGATCCTGTGCGCGAACCGCGTCGATCCGCGACGAGAAGCGCAGGCAACGGAAAAACGAAACGAGCCCGTCAGCGCAGTGCTGACGGGCTCGTCGTGAGTGTGGGCCGGGTAGGATTTGAACCTACGAAGGCATACGCCGGCAGAGTTACAATCTGCTTCCTTTGGCCACTCGGACACCGACCCTATTGGTCCCCGCTCCACAGACTTTCGACTCGAGACTCGCAGTGGTCTGTCGAACGAGGCGACGAAAGCGTACAGGTGCGGGCCGATCGCGCAACCCGCCACGCAACCGTTGCCGCCACCTCCGCTACCGTTTCGGGCATGGCAAGTTTTGACGTCGTCTCCGAAGTCGATGAGCAGGAGGTTCGCAACGCGGTCGATCAGGCCCAGCGCGAAATCGCCAACCGATACGACTTCAAGAACACGAACTCGTCGATCGAGCTGACCGAGCTGGTGATCACGATGCACACCGCCAGCGAGGACCGGCTGAACGCTCTCCGGATCGTGGTCGAGGAGAAGCTGGTGAAGCGCGGGGTGTCGCTGCGCGGCGTCGAGTACGGCGACGTGCAGGAGGCCAGCCAGAACACGGTCCGGCAGGTGATGACGATCGCCGTCGGCATCTCGCAGGAGAAGTCGAAGCTGATCAACCGCACGATCAAGGAGAAGGGCCCCAAGGGCGTCACCAGCCAGGTGCAGGGTGACTCGATCCGGGTCAACGCGAAGAAGCGCGACGCTCTCCAGGAAGTCATCGCACTCCTCAAGGGCGAAGACATCGGGATCCCGCTGCAGTTCCAGAACTTCCGCGACTGAGCGACACCCGAGGGGCGCGGACCGGCGACTCTCAGGCAGTCCTCAGGCGAATCGGGCAGAATCGGCCTGGTGCGCATCCTGGTCGTCGACGACGAAGTCCGCCTCGCGGAGTCGATCGCTCGCGGGTTGTCCGCCGAAGGCTTCGCCACCGACATCGTCCACGACGGACGCGATGCACTGTGGCGCGCGCAGGAGGTCGACTACGCGGCGATCATCCTCGACATCATGCTGCCCGGTCGCAACGGCTACGAGGTCTGCCGGGAGCTGCGCGCCGCCGGCGTGAACACGCCGATCCTGATGCTCACCGCCAAGGACGGTGAGTACGACGAAGCAGAAGGACTCGACACCGGTGCCGACGACTACCTCCGCAAACCGTTCTCGTTCGTGGTGCTCGTCGCTCGTCTCCGGGCACTGCTGCGGCGACGCTCCGGCATCGCGGACAACACGATCGGCGCGGGCACCGTGACGCTCGATCTCGGGCGGCTGGTCGTGACGACACCGGATGGCTCCGTCGAGCTCACGCCACGGGAGTTCGCCGTCGCCGAGTACCTCGTGCGGCGCAGCCCCGACGTGGTGTCGAAGTCCGCGTTGCTCGACGCGGTGTGGGGGCTCGATTTCGACGGCGACCCGAACATCGTCGAGGTCTACATCGGCTACCTGCGCAAGAAGCTGGGCCGGGAATCGATCCGCACGGTGCGCGGCGCCGGATACCAACTCGCGGTCGATCGATGAGCCGAACCCGTCGCGGCATCTCGATGCGCGCCCGTCTCACCTGGACAATGGCGACCATCGCGTTCGTCGCGTTCTCGGTGCTCGCGCTGGTCGCACCCACCGCAGTGCGCCCGATCCTCGAGGACGACCTGCTCGCAGCCGAGGCCCAGAAGTCATCGCTCCTTTTCACGCTCGGGGTGCCGTCGGCGTTCGACCCGGACGACCTGATCGAGATCACGGACGGCGAGCTGTTCGGCATCGACGCCGATGTGCTCGTCGACGTCGGTGAGATGTTCGGTGACTTCTTCTCCGGATTCGGACTCGACGACGACGAACTCGAAGCGGCCGCCCGTGCAGAGATCGAGCTGCTGCAGGGCATCGATCGGCTGGACCTGCTCACCGAGGCGGCCGACGGCCCGTTCGTGATCGAGCTCGGTCCGACGATCGGAGCGGAGGTCGACACCGACGGCTCGTTCCGCCTCGTCGACGACCTCGACACCGTCATCGACGACGGCATCCCGGTCATCTCGTCCGAGGAGATCGACGACCTGCTCACCGACGACGTCGGCCTCCGGCCGGTCACCCGGGACTCGTTCATCGAGACCGATCCCGACGCGCGCACGATCGCCGGGGTCGTGGACGTCGACGGGACACCCTTGCTCGTCGCCGCGGACGCGGCCGCGGTCGATCGCAGCGTCGCCCGCGTGCAGCGCGGGCTGTGGCTCGCCGTTCCACTCCTCACGATGCTCGTCGCCGGTGTGGCGTGGGTGCTCATCAGCCGAGCTCTCCGACCGGTGGGAGCGATCACCGAGCGTGCCTCGACGATCAGCGGGGGCTCGCTCGATGCACGGGTTCCGGTTCCGCGGTCGGGAGACGAGATCTCGACGCTCGCGCTCACGGTCAACGAGATGCTCGATCGGCTCGAGGGCGACGATCGCGCCCGGCGCCGCTTCATCTCGGATGCGTCCCACGAACTGCGCTCCCCCGTCGCGGTGATGCGCAACGACGCCGAGGTCGCGCTTCGCTACCCCGACACCGCCGACGTCGGTCGACTCGCGGTCGTCGTCGCGGACGAATCCGCTCGCCTGTCGACGATCATCGACGACCTGCTCACGCTCGCCCGCCACGACGAGGGTGTCATCGGACCCGTCACCGACATCGACCTCGATGACATCGTGATCGGTGAGGCCGACCGGACGCGACGCGTTCCGGTGGATTCGAGCCAGGTCTCGGCGGGACGCGTTCGGGGACGTCAGGACGAGCTGACGCGACTCGTCGCACACCTGCTCGACAACGCCGCCCGCCACGCACGGTCCACCGTGAGCGTCGCGCTCCGTTCGTCGGCGACCCACGTCGAGTTGATCGTCGACGACGACGGCCCCGGTGTGGCACCGGCCGACCGCGAGCGGATCTTCGAACGATTCGTCCGCCTCGACGACGCGCGAACCCGCGACGCGGGAGGCGCCGGGCTCGGACTCGCAGTGGTCCGGGGAATCGCGGAACGCTCCGGAGGAACGGTACGAGTCGACACGTCACCCCTCGGCGGTGCGCGCTTCACCGTGGATTTCGCGGTCTGACCACCGTTGACGCCGCGACCAGCCTCTTCCGGTGAGATGTGAGACCACCAGGGCGTCTCACATCTCACCGCAAGATTCGGGTCGGCGATCAGGGGTCGTTCTCAGGTTGGCTTCAGGTCGCCTCGGCAGAGTGGTGACATCGCCCGTTTCCGCTGATGCCGAAGGATCGACATGGACCACTTCCCCCCGCCCTCCCCCGATGACGTCCGACCGGAGCCGACCGCTCCGCAACCGGGATCGCGTCGACGGCTCGTTCTGGCCGCCGTCGCTGCGACGGCACTCGGTGTCGGCGGCGTCGTGGTCGGATCCCAGCTCGTCCAGGCCGGCGACGACGACGCGAGCGACGATTCAACTCCCGTCGACACCGAGCCGTCGACCGACGACACCACGCCGGACGAGTCCACCCCCGACGATTCGGGAACAGAGGACGATGACGCCGATCCCGACGAGCTGCCGGACCTCGGCCATCTCGGCGGGCTCGGTGATCTCGGCGGGATGTTCGACCAGTTCGAGCGGTGCTTCTCGATCGAGATTCCCGACTTCCTCGACGAGGGCGAGTTGCCGGCCGATGCCGA
Organism: Ilumatobacter sp.; assembly: GCF_049588435.1. Classification (GTDB taxonomy): domain Bacteria; phylum Actinomycetota; class Acidimicrobiia; order Acidimicrobiales; family Ilumatobacteraceae; genus Ilumatobacter_A. The sequence goes on along the minus strand of NZ_JBAVYV010000439.1, from coordinate 2,851 downwards.
CTGGGACATGGGATTCGATGAGCTCCTCGGCCGCTCGGTGACCGTGCTCGATCCCGAGGCCGACGACTTCCTCTCGATGTTCGACTTCGGCGACGGCGACGGATCGATCACGATCACCCAGACCGACGGCGAGATCGAGATCACCACGGACGGCGACGTCAACGCCATCGAGACCGGCCTCCCGTTCGAACTGCCGGACTTCGATCACGACGATCACTCGGACGACTCCGAGGGCGATGACACCGATTCGAGCACCGACGACGAGGCCGGAGACGATTCGGACGCGACGCTCGAGGAGTGTGAGTTCGTCCTGCCGGACGGCGACTTCCTCGACGGTCTCCTCGACGACATCTTCTCCGAGTGACACCCCGCCGTCATCGTGTGTCAGGCACCCGATGACGGTCAGCTGCGACGGGCGAGGATCACCGCGTAGTCACCGGCGTCGTCCCTGAACACCTGGGACTCCGCGTCGAAGCCGACCTCCGCGAGTTCCTCGACCGTCCGCTCGGGTGTGAACTTGGAGGAGATCTCGACGCGGATCTCCTCGCCGGCCGCGAGTTCGAGATCGAGGTCGAGCCCGTCGAGTCGGGCGGTCATCGGATCACACGCTCGCAGCCGCATGTCGAGCCGCTGCTGACGGCCGTCCCAGAACGGCACGTACCCGAAGTTGCCGACGTCGAGGTCTCCGTCGTAGGTGCGGTTGATGTTCGTGAGCGCGTTCCGGATGAAGGCCTCGGTGACGCCCTGCTCATCGTCGTAGGCCGCGATCAGCCGGTCGATCGGCTTGACCAGATCGATCCCGACCATCACCCAGTCACCCGGGGCGAGGACGTCGGCGAGAGCGCCCAGGAAGGCGCGCCGTTCCTCGACGTAGAAGTTGCCGATCGTCCCACCGAGGAACAGCACCAACCGCTCACCTGCCGTCGGGACGGCCGACAGCAGATGGAGGTGACGCGTGAAGTCACCGACGACGGGCTCCACCTCGATCTCGGGATGACGCTCGACGAGCATCTCGGCCGCGTCGAGCAACGTCGCTTCGCTGACGTCGAGGGGAACGAAACGCTGGATCAGCCCGTGGGCGACGAACGCGTCGAGGAGGGTGCGGGTCTTGTCGCTCGTGCCCGACCCGAGTTCGATGACGGTCGTCGCCTCGGTCGACTCCGCGATCACCGCGGAGTGGTCGGCGAGGATCGAGCGCTCGGCTTCGGTCTGGTAGTACTCCGGAACCGAGGTGATCTGAGAGAACAGTTCACTCCCACGGTCGTCGTAGAGCCAGCGCGGAGGCAGCGTGCGCGGGAGACGGGTGAGCGCGTCGCGGAGTTCGAGTGCGGCGGGGTCGAGGAAGTGGGAGGTCTCGGTCGTGTCGGAGCGGAGGTGCGAATCCATGTGGTCTGATCAGTCCTGTGCGAGGCGGACACCACCGAGGTGCCAGCGGGTGTGGGGGTGGAAGAAGTTGCGGTACGTGGTTCGGGCGTGGCCGGGCGGGGTGAGAGCGCCGCCGCCACGCAGGATCTGTTGGCCCGACATGAACTTGCCGTTGTACTCACCGATGGCGCCATCGGCCGGGCGGTATCCCGGGTACGGCTGGTAGGCGGACGATGTCCATTCCCACACGTCACCGAACATCTGACGGATGCCGCCGTCTGCCCAAGCCTCGGGCATCGGCGATGTCGGGTGGAACGTGAAGCTGTCGTTGCGTTCGTCGAGGAAGCCGGCAGTCTCCGGGCCCGCACCCGTCACGCGAGCGGCATGCTCCCATTCGAACTCGGTCGGGAGTCGCGCTCCGGCCCACGTGGCGTAGGCGTCGGCCTCGTAGTGCGAGACGTGGCAGACGGGTTCGTGGGGGTCGACGGCTCGGAGACCGGTCAAGGAGTGGATCCACCAATCGCCGGGTGAGTCGGGATCGGGCCGCCAGTACAGCGGCGCACACCACCCCTCGTCCTGTGCCCGATACCAACCGTCGGACCTCCACAGATCGGGTCGTTCGTATCCGCCATCGTCCATGAACTCCCGCCATTCGCCGGCGGTCACGACGCGATCGGCCAGCGCGAAGTCGTACAACCGCACCTCGTGAGCCGGGCCCTCGTTGTCGAACGAGAACGAGTCCGCACGGGACGATCCGGCGTCCTCGACCCCGATCCCGACCACGCCACCGGGAACGTCGACGAAGCGCGCGCGCCCGGGGTCGTCGCAATCGATGACCGGACGATCGACGTAGGCCGGACCGATCGCCGGATTCATCGACAGGACGTGCTTGATGTCGATCAGCAACAGTTCCTGATGCTGCTCTTCGTGATGCGTTCCGAGTTCGAGGATCGCGAGTTGCTCATCGGACAGCGCACCGCTCGTGAGCCGCTCCGCGACCTCCGCCTCGACCGCCGCACGGTAGTCGGCGACCTCGGAGCACGACGGGCGGGTGACGAGACCGCGGTTCGGTCGTGGATGACGGGCGCCGACGGCCTCGTAGTAGCTGTTGTAGAGGAAGCGGTACTCCTGGCGATCGTGTGGACGCGCACTGGTGCCGTCGAGACCGAGCACGAATTCGGCGAAGAACCACGTCGTGTGCGCGCGATGCCACTTCGTCGGGCTGACATCGTCCATCGACTGCACCATCTGGTCCTCGGGCGACAGCGGCGCGGCCAACCGTTCGGTTCGCGCGCGGACTTCTGCGAAGCGAACAGCCAGCGACGCCGGATCGAAACGGTCCGACCGAACGGGCGAGGTGATCGTCGACGTCATGTCCATATGCAACCCGGTGTACCCACGAGCGCTTCCAGACATGCGGTGAACTTCCCGCGAACTCCGGTGACTACCGTGCGTACATGGACATCGGCCTGCTGATCTTCCCGAC
>NZ_JBAVYV010000438.1:0-2271 GCF_049588435.1 Ilumatobacter sp. | reverse complement strand
GCCCGCACCCGCGCCTGAGCCCGCACCGGCACCCGAATCCCGACCGATCGACGCCTCCGTGGTCGCAGCCGCGGACGGCGATGTCGAGCGGTGGGCGCCGTCCTTCGACGCCGCCGATGATCTCGATGGCCTGCTCGCCGCTCGCAGTCCGCTGTTGTCGCGGGCGTTCCGTGGCGACGATCGACCGCACTGATCGCGATGGAGGTCGTGCGCGAACTCGCGGCCCCGGTGGACCGCTCCACGCTGTTCTGCCACGTGGGTGATCTCGACGCCTACCCGGCGTGGATGCCATTGATCCACGACGTCGAGCGACTGGACGGGCTGCCCGGCGACGATCCGATCTGGTCCGTCGAGCTTCGTGCGAAGGTCGGACCGTTCGCTCGGTCGAAACGGCTGCGGATGCGCCGGAGCGAGTATCGGGTCGACGAGCTCGCCGTGTTCGAACGGAGCGAGGACGATGGGCGCGAGCATTCGCCCTGGGTCCTGCGCGCCGAACTCACCGACTGCGCGGAGGATCCGGTCGTGACGACGCTGCGGATGACCCTCACATACGCCGGAGCACTGTGGGCGGGAGCGGTCCTCGAGCGGGTGCTCGACGACCAGGTCCGACGCGGGAGCAGCGCGCTGCTCGAGTTGGTCACCTGAGGGTCGATGAGCATCGATGCAGGTCGATGCAGGTGGTCGATGACGGCTCAGACACCCCAGGCCGCGTAGCGCCCGTCGGCGCGACGTTCGAGGCGCAGCGGCGTGTCGAAGCAGGCGCTCAGTGATTCACCGCTCAGTACGTCGTCGATCGGTCCTCGCTGGACGATCGTCCCCGCCTTCATGAGCGCCGCATGTGTGATCCCGCTCGGGATCTCGTCGACGTGATGGGTGACGATCGCGATCGGAGGAGCCGACGGGTTGCTCGCGAGTTCCGACAGAGTCCGGACGAGTTGCTCGCGACCGCCGAGATCCAGGCGCGCGGACGGCTCGTCCAACAGGATCACGGCGGGATCGTTCATGAGCGTTCTCGCGAGCAGCACGCGCTGGCGTTCGCCCGACGACATGGTTCCGAACCTCCGGGACCGGAGATGGCCGACACCGAGTTCGGCGAGACATTCATCGGCGCGGCGATCGTCCTCGGGTTCGTAGCGGTGCCACCACGGTTCGAGGGCAGCGTGACGGGCCGTGCGGACGATGTCGTGCCCGACCAGATCCTGACGGAGTTGGTCACCGAGCGCCGCCGACATGTACCCGATGCGCCGCCGCAGCTCGCGCACGTCGGTCCGACCGAGTCGTTCCCCCAAGACCTCGACCGTTCCGCTGCTCGGGTGGTCGTACATCGCCATCACCCGCATCAGCGACGTCTTGCCACACCCGTTGGCGCCGAGGATCACCCAGCGCTCGTCGGCCTCGACGCGCAATGAAACGTCGTCGAGGATCGTGACGCCGTCGCGTCGCAACACGATGTTCTGAACGCGCAGTGACGGAGGGTGAGACACCTGGGGCAGCGAATCAGGACCGGACGGCATCGAGAAACTGTTGAGGCTCGAACGTAACACAATTGCAACGACCGATAGAGTCCCTCCGATGCGCAGATCGGACGAACCAGGCGCGCCACGGCTCAATGTGCGGTGGCGGCGCGGCGTCGCGGGGGCGCTCGTTGCCGTCATGGCATCCAGCCTCCTGCCGAGTGCGGCCTCAGCGCAGAGCGAAGGCCCGGCGGAGAAGGCGGCGCGCGAGATCCAGGAAGCCCGCGATCGGGCGAACGCCGCTGCCGATGCCTTCTTCGAGGCCGAATCGACGATCGATGGCCTCGAGGGCGACCTCGCCGACCTCGAGGAGGAAGAAGCTCAGCTGCAGGAAACCGTCGACGAACTGCGTGGCGAGGTCGAAGTGCTGGCACTCGATCGCTTCGTCAAGAGCGGGACGATCGGGATTCCGCTCCTGACCGACGTCTCCGGACCTCAAGACCAGGTGCAGGCTCAGGTGTTCACCGACATCTTGACCAACACGGGAGCGGACAGCCTCGACGAGTACGACGCGGCCGCCACCGATCTGGCCGAGACGCAGGACGAGGTCACCGAACGTCAAGCTGAACTCGAGGCTGAGCGTGCGGAGTACGTCCGGCTCGAGGAGGTGGCGCTGGCCGAGGTGGAGCGTCTGCAAGTGGTCGAGGCGCAGCGGCTCGAGGACGAAGCGGTCCGCAAGGCGCTCGAAGCACAGCTCGCCGCGAAGCTCGCGGCGGAGGCCGCCGAACAGGCGGCGCTCGAGCAACAACAACAGGCC
>NZ_JBAVYV010000437.1:0-23789 GCF_049588435.1 Ilumatobacter sp. | reverse complement strand
CAGCTGAGCGACGGCGCGACCCGACCCGCGAGCCACGGCGAGCGCGAGTCGCCGGTCGCTGAACAGCGCGTGGCCTGCGCTGTGCGCTGCCGAGTCGATCAGACGAACCGCCCCGGGTGGGAGACCTGCCTCGCGCAGTGCCGGGTCGAGCGCGTGCTCGACGATCGCGCGGGCCGTCCCGAGTGCATCCGACCCGATCCGGAACACGACCGAGTTGCCGCTGCGCAGGACACCACAGGCGTCGGCGAACACGTTCGGACGACCCTCGAAGACGAAGGCGACAACACCGAGCGGGGCGCTCCGCGCCTCGAGCGACCAGCCGTCGTGGTCGACCGTGTCGACGACGGTGTCGCGACCGGAGGCGGTGTCCCGCCAACCCTGCAGCCCCGAGATCATCGAACGTCGCATCGAGTCCGTGAGTTCGAGCCGGGTGGTCGATCGCCCGCGCGATCGTGCCGATTCGACATCGGACGCATTCGCGTTGGCGATCGACGCGAAGACCCCGTCGTCGGCGAGCAGGCGGGCGAAGGCTGCGAAGAAGTCGCTGATCTGCGTGTCGCTGCAATGAGCCAACGCACCGAACCCCTCCAGTGTCTGCGACACGGCACGGTCGACCAGCGCATGTTCGGCGGCGGGAACGTGCAGGAGGTCGCCGGTCTGCTGCACCACCACGAGGTGGTCACCGGAACGAAATGCAGACGCGAGATCTGCGCTGACATGCGCGACGCGGTCCCCTCCGAAGATGATCGCCTGGTCCTCGACCAGATGGTCGAGGCGTTCGAGTCGGGTCACCAGTCCAGACCTTCGAGCTCGGGGAGTTCCGCCATCATCACCGGCACACCCGTCTCGATCGAGCGATGCGCTGCGAAGCCGATCGCTGCCGACCGCAGCCCGTCCATCAACGTCACCTTGGCGGGCTCCTGCATGCGGATCGCATTCGCGAAATCGACGTGCTCGAGGTAGCTCGACCCATGGTGCAGTCCGACGTGTTTGATCCCCTCGTGGTGGATCTCGTACGTGTCGACGACGTGCTGTCCGTCGGACCGCTTCCCGACGCGGAGGAGGGATTCGGTCACCAGTGCCTCCATCTTGGCGACATCGCCGGTGACCACGATCTCCTGTTCGTTCACGCTGGCCTCCGCGAACATGCACAGGTCGAGCAGGCCGCGCGACCCGTCGTCGAAGTCGACGACGACGAACGCGTTGTCGAGGATGTCCGGGGTCTCCCCGTCGTAGCTCTCGTCGAGATGGTTGACCGACTGGCCGCCGGATGCGAACACCCGGACCGGATCGGCACCGGTGATCTGCATCATCAGGTCGAAGAAGTGGCACGTCTTCTCGACCAGCGTGCCACCGGTGTTCCGACTGAACCTGTTCCAGTTGTCGACCTTGGGAAGGAACGGGAAACGGTGCTCACGAATGGCGACCATCTTCACGTCGCCGACCGTTCCGGCCTCGAGTTCGCTCAGCAGTCGCTGCGTGGGCGGCATGTACCGGTACTCGAGGCCCATCCAGATCACGCGGTCGTGTTCGGATGCCTCGGCGGCCTCGACGACCTCACGACACGCTTCGAGTGTGGTGCACAACGGCTTCTCGGTCAGGATGTGGACCGGTCGGGCGATCGCGTCGAGGAGGATCTCGTGATGCGTGTGGTTCGGCGCGGCGATCACGACGGCATCGACGAGCCCGGAGTCGAGCAGGTCGTTGTGGTCGTCGAACGTGGCGAGGTCGGCGCTGAGACCCACGGCGATGCGGGCCCACTCGAGCGACTCGGCGTGCGGGTCACAGACCGCCGTGACGACCGCTCCGTCGACGGCCATGACGTTGTGGATGTGCTCGACACCCATCATCCCCGTGCCGATCACCCCGTATCGAATTCGTGACGTCTGCGCGACCATGCCACGAAGCGTAGGGCGCTTTGCCACACTGGGACGGATGAGCGACGATCGTTTGTACTTCCGTCAGATGTTGTCCGGTCGGGACTTCGCCGCAGGCGACCCCCTGGCCGAACAGATGGTCAACTTCGTGTACGCGATCGGCGACCGGTCGACCGGCGAGTGCGTACTGGTCGACCCCGCCTATGCCGTCGGCGACATCGTCGACGCGGTCGAAGCCGACGACATGACCGTCACCGGGGTCCTCGCGACCCACTACCATCCGGACCACGTCGGCGGCTCGATGATGGGACACACGATCGAGGGCGTCTCGTCGCTGCTCGAGCGGATCGACTGCCCGATCCACATCCAGGCCGACGAGTGCGAGTGGGTGACCCGCACGACCGGCGTCGGCGAGGAACACCTCGTCACGCACGGTTCCGGCGACGTGCTCACGGTCGGCTCGATCGACATCCGCCTCCTGCACACCCCGGGCCACACCCCGGGGAGCCAGTGCTTCCTCGTCGATGGCCGACTCGTCGCCGGCGACACCCTCTTCCTCGAAGGTTGTGGACGCACCGACCTGCCGGGATCCAATCCCGCCGAGATGGCCGACAGCCTGCGTCGCCTCGCCCAGGTCCCCGACGACACGATCCTGTTCCCCGGGCACCGCTACTCTGCGGCGTCGAGCGCGCCGATGGAGACCGTGAAACAGATCAACTTCGTCTTCGACCAACTCTGACGGTCATCCGGTGTCAGGCACCCGATGACCGTCAACTCGCGGTCACTCGGGTGACCTTCCCGTCCGACCAGGCCACCAGCGCGACGTCGTCGGCCACGGCGACCGAACTCGGATACTCATCCACGTTCTCGGCCGAGTTCTCGCCGCTCGAGACCTGTTGCAGCATCCACCCGTCGTCGACGAATGCCAACACCCAGAACTCCGGCCGCATCTCCCCCTCGAACGGCTCGGGCATCTCCATCTCGGCCATGTCGATCACCGACCCGTCCGCTGCGATGATCTGCCGGGTCACGTCGTCGTAGGAAATGGTCACGATCGGCTCGCCCGTCGCCGGATCGAGGATCCGGAACCCGTCACCGAAGTCGCTCTGGTAGTCCAGGTACTCGAATGGTTCGCCCGCACCTCCGCCGTCGGACGTCTCGGTGACCACGACGTTTCCGGTGGCGATCTCGGTCAACTGATACGTGGCCGAGAATTTGTCCCCCGACGACGTCGACTCGAGCTCGTACCGATAGCCGTCGACCTCGGCGCTCTCCGTGCTGCCGACGGAGTCGACGTACGGGTCGTCGGAGCTGCCTTCGCCGTAGTCGGCGAACAGGAACGCACTCTGCGACAACCCTTGCGGCTGTGCACCGTCGGGCAACTCCGGCACCGCCACGGTCGACCAGCCTCCGGCGTCGAGGTCGCCGGCATACAGCATCGGGGCGCCCCGTCCGTCGGTCGTTCGGACGACCACACCATCGGGGGTTTCGATGATCGCGTCGACGAACTCGGCGTCGGGCAGGTCGATCGGCGACCACTCGATTCCGTCGGGCGATTGACGGGCCTCGGGGCCGAACTCGACGAACACGTCGCCGATCGCAGCGACGTCGAACCAACCACCTGCCGTATCCGTCGACTCCGTCAGCGCTCCGTCCCAGGTCCCGGCATACCGGTGCTGCATGTTCGTCGAGTCGAGCGATGGTGGCCCGTCGATCCCGAGTTCTTCCCACGTGAAGGTCAACGTCTCGTCCGGCTCGCGACCGTCGGAGTCCTCGCCGTACAGGCCGATCGTGACGCCGGCATCACCTTCGCTGACCGACATTCCTCCCCCGGTGTTGATTCGTTCCTGGAGCTCCGGGTCGAGGTAGCGGACCGGGTCGAACTCGATCGAGGCGTCGATCGAGATGATGTATCCGTCATCGATGGCGGCCAGGCCGTGGCTGTACACGGAGTAGGGCAGCGTCGGGTCGACATCGGCGGGTCGCTCGGGAACCGGGATGGTCTGCACCGACCAGTTGATCAGGTCGGTCGAGGAGTGGATCTCGATCGTCTCGGGGACCGGCGGCACAACGTCTGCGATCGTGTCGTCCGCCGGTGCGGCCGGCTCGACGGTGGTGATCGAGGAGAAGACGAATCGATCACCCGTGCTCGTCGCCTCGTTCCAGAACTCGACACCCTCCGGGAACGCAGCGTCGATCTCCCGCCATTCGACGCCGTCGGGACTGAAACGGATGGTGCGGACCGGCGCGGTGGGCTGCGCCGAGTAGACGGCGTCGTACACGGCACTGTTGTTGGACAGGATCTCGGTCACGACGTCGAGCATCCCTGCCTCTTGCAGGATCTCGATCGCCTCGTCGATCGTGGGCGGCAGACCGTCTGGGAACAGGTCGACGACCTCGGGCGGGAACGCCGCCACCACCTCGTCGGGCAGCGCGCTCGGCAATGGCTGGGGCTCGAACGAAGTGCGGATCGACAGGAACCCGTCCTTCCAGCGGAACAGTTCGTGTTGGCCGAGGCCAGCAGCCCCCGTGAGCATCGGATCGTCGACGAGGGTCGCCGCCGACGGCACCAACCTCACCGGTGTCGGTTGACCCGGGACGGCGGTCACGGCACTCGATTCCTGATCGCCATCGGACAGATCGTCGGCGACGGCGACGGCGGGCGCATCGGTCGTGGCGGGGTCGGTCACCGTCGGCGGTGTCTCCGTGGGCGTGGAGTCCGCCGGTTCTGTGGGCACCGGATCGGATCCTGGCGCGCTGACGATCCGGTCGTCGTCGGATCCCCCGGTCGCGAGGTTCGCGATGACGACGCCCGAGACGACGAGGACACCCGCTGCGGCGAGACCGGACACGGCGGTCCGGCGACGCCGGCGCTGCGTTGCCGTCGTCTGCACCGTTGCGAGCATCGCCGTCGGGTCGCCGACGTCGACACGATCCGCGGCGGCTCCGATCTCCGCGACCAACGGATCGGGCGCGGTGTGATCCGCAGACGCGCTCGGTTCGTCGGCCGCCGGTTCGACGGCCGCCCGGTCGTCTGCGGCCGGGTTGATGGCGTCGCTCGGGATGTCGGCTTCGTGATCGGGCTCTTCGCCACGGTTGTCGTCGGATTCCATGTCAACTCCTGTCCTCAGGCGGTACGCAGATCGTCCGCGAGTCGTTCGAGTGCCCTGCTCAGTCGGCTCTTGACCGTCCCGGGACGAATCCCGAGAGCCGCGGCGATCCGCTGCTCGGACCAGTCGAGGTAGTACTTCGCCACCACGACCGCCCGGTGATCGGGCGACAACCGACGCAGGGCCGGCACGATGCGGAGATCACGGTCGGCCGACTCCGCTGCCCGGTCGGGCGCATCGGCGAGCTCGCTCGCCAGCGCGGATTCGGAGATCTCGCGGACGGTCTTGCGACGCCGCGAGCGAGCCCAGTTCAACCCGACGCGATAGATCCAACCGGTCGGATTGTCGTACCGTCCGACACGATTCCAACGCTGCAGGGCCCGGGCGAACCCTTCGGCGGCCGCATCCCGACCGAGATGATCGTCACCGAGTGCGAGGCTGAGCGCACGCACGATGCGGTCGTGGTGCGACGCGAAAAAGTCGTCGAAGCTCTCGACGGTGACGTGGTGTCGTTCCGCGACATCTGCCACATCCGCCACATCGTCGTCCGGCGTCATCGATGTACCTTCGGCGACCACACTCACACCCACAAACGCACGAGCGGACCGATCGGTTCCGCATCTCGTCGACATTGTTCCACCGTGGTCGCCGGACTCGTCGCGAAGAACCGGCGCAGCTCGCTACGACGGTCCGAGGAGACGCATCATCACTCGGCGGTGGGGCGAGGGGTCAGCAGTCGTCTTTGGCGGGGATGACGATCTTCAGCCCGGGATAGAAGGCCTCGTAGCCGTTCGTTCCCTGGTTCGCCTCGTCCATCGCCTCGACCGTGACATCGAACTTCTCGGCCACCTTCTGGCGGCTCGTGTCGCCCTCTTCGATCGTGTAGCTGCCGGCCTCGCAGTTGCTCCCGGGATCCGGGATCGTCTCGCCGGCTGCGGCGGTTTCGTCCTCGGCAGGTGCGGCGCTGTCGGCGGTCTCGGCGTCGTCGGCGGGCGCCTCCGCGCTCGCAGGGATCTTGATGATCGCACCCGGACCGGGGAATTCGCTGCTCGCGCTCGACCAGCCGTTGGCGGCCTCCAGCTCGGCCAGCGAGATCCCGAAGTCGTCGGCGACCTTGATCCCGTAGTCGCCCGCCTGCACCTCGTAGTCGGTGGTCGGCCCGGAGGCTGCCGCCTCTTCGGGGGCCAGCGTGCTGGTGGTCGCGGGTGCGATGGTCGCGTAGCTGGTGACGCCATCGGCGAGTGTGATCGTGGGCTTCGATGCCGCCGACGAATCGTCACCGCCGCAGGCACCGAGCAGCATTGCGGCGACCACGGCCGGTCCGACGGCTGCGGCCACGCGCGATGTTGTCCTCATCTTCATTCGGCCAGTGTATGACGTTCCGCCATGGCGCCGGTGTCAGCGCTCATGTTCCGGGGCGGTGTTCGTCACATCAGCGGGCGGGCGGTCGGAGGGATCGGAACCGGCAGTCGGGTCTCCCCCATCAGGTATTCGTCCACTCCCGCGGCCGCTGCTCGGCCTTCGGCGATCGCCCACACGATCAGGCTCTGGCCCCGACCCATGTCGCCTGCCACGAAGACACCCGGACGGTTGGTCATGTACCGATCGTCACGGGCGACGTTGCCGCGCGGGTCGTAGTCGAGCTCCATCTCGTCGAGCCACGAACCCTTCTCGGGGCCGACGAAACCGAGGGCCAGGAAGACGAAGTCGGCCGGGATCTCCCGGTCGGTTCCCTCGATCTTGGTGAACCGGCCGTCGATCATCTCGACCTCGTGCAGCGTCAACGCCTTCACGTTGCCGTTGCCGTCGTCGGTGAACTCCTCGGTGTTCACGCTGTAGATGCGCTCTCCGCCCTCTTCATGCGCGGAGGTGACCTTGTAGACCATCGCGAACTGAGGCCACGGATTCTTCGCACCGTCGCGGGTTGCGGCCGGCATCGGCATGATCTCCAGCTGGGTGACCGACGCCGCTCCCTGGCGGTGGGCGGTGCCGAGACAGTCGGCTCCGGTGTCTCCGCCGCCGATGATCACGACGTGCTTGCCATGCACGTCGATCGGCGACGTCTCGATGTCACCCTGCTGCACCCGGTTCGACGGAGGCAGGTACTCCATCGCCTGATGGATGCCGTTGAGCTCCCGCCCGGGGATCGGCAGGTCACGCCACTGGGTGGCGCCGCAGGCGAGGACGACCGCGTCGTGCGATGCGCGCAGCACCTCCATGTCGACGGTCGATCCGACGGCGGCATTGGTCCGGAACTCGGTTCCTTCGGCCTCCATCTGCTCGAGCCGCCGGTCGATGTGCCGCTTCTCCATCTTGAATTCGGGAATCCCGTAACGGAGCAGCCCGCCGATCCGGTCGGCCCGCTCCAGCACGACCACGTCGTGGCCGGCGCGGGTGAGTTGCTGCGCCGCTGCGAGACCGGCCGGACCCGAACCGATCACAGCGATCTTCTTGCCGGTTCGCACGGACGGCACGTGCGGGGTGACCCACCCCTCCTCGAACGCGCGGTCGATGATCTCGACCTCGATCCGCTTGATCGCCACCGGGTCCTGGTTGATCCCGAGGACGCATGACGATTCGCACGGGGCGGGACACAGGCGACCGGTGAACTCCGGGAAGTTGTTCGTGGCGTGGAGGCGTTCGATGGCAGCCTGCCACTGGCCGCGATAGACGAGGTCGTTCCAGTCCGGGATCAGGTTGCCGAGGGGGCAGCCGTTGTTGCAGAACGGAATCCCGCAGTCCATGCACCGCGCCGCCTGATGGTTGAGGCGTTCCTCGGGGAAGTCCTCGTAGACCTCTTTCCAGTCCTTCAATCGGACCGGTACCGGACGGTGCTCCGGCGTCTCGCGTCCGAACTCCAGGAATCCTGTCGGCTTGCCCATCGTCAGACCCTCGCTGCTTCCATGATCTTCTCCACGGTTTGTTCCTCGTCGAGGCCGTCGGCCTCGGAGCGGGCGATCACGTCGAGCACCCGCTTGTAGTCGGTTGGCATCACCTTGCGGAACTTCGACACGTCGACGGCCCACGAGTTGAGGATCGAGGCTGCAACGGGCGAACCCGTGAGGTCGCGGTGGCGCAGCACGATCTCGTGCAGGCCGGAGCGATCCTCCTCGTTCAGCGGCTCGATGTCGACCATCTCGTAGTTGACCTTCTCGGCGAAGGTGCCGTCGGGGTCGTAGACGTATGCGATCCCACCGGACATTCCCGCACCGAAGTTGCGACCCGTCGGGCCGAGCACGACGACGCGACCGCCGGTCATGTACTCACAACCGTGGTCACCGACACCTTCGCTCACCGCGAGCGCACCCGAGTTACGGACACAGAATCGCTCACCCACGTTGCCGCGCAGGAAGATCTCTCCGCCGGTCGCGCCGTAGGCGATCACGTTTCCGGCGATCACCTGGTCCTCGGCGGCGAACGGCGCATCCGGGTGGGGCTGGACGATCAGCCGACCGCCCGACAGGCCCTTGCCGAGGTAGTCGTTCGTGTCGCCGATGAGGCGCATCTGGATTCCCGACGGGACGAAAGCACCGAAGCTCTGACCGGCCGAGCCGGTGAACGTGATGTCGATCGTGCCATCGGGCAAGCCCTCGCCCTTCCACTGTTTCGTGACCTCGTGTCCGAGCAGCGTGCCGGTCGTGCGGTTGATGTTGCGGATCGGGAGTTCGATCTCGACCGGCTGAGCGTCCGCGATCGCGCCGCGAGCCCGTTCGATCAGTTGCTGGTCGAGGGCGACGTCGAGTTCGTGATCCTGGCCGACCGATTGGATCATGGTCTGGCCATACGGGTTCTCCGGGCTCATCAGGATCGGGCTGATGTCCAGGCCCGAGGCCTTCCAGTGATCGATCGCCTGATGTGTGTCGAGACATTCGACATGGCCGATCATCTCGTCCATCGTCCGGAAGCCGAGCATCGCCATGATCTCACGCACCTCTTCGGCGATGAACTGCATGAAGTTGACGACGAACTGGGCCTTGCCGGAGAAGCGCTCGCGCAGCACCGGATTCTGGGTCGCGATTCCGACGGGGCAGGTGTCGAGATGACAGACACGCATCATGATGCAACCGGACACGACGAGCGGAGCGGTCGCGAAGCCGTACTCCTCTGCTCCGAGGAGAGCGGCGACGACCACGTCGCGACCGGTCTTCATCTGACCGTCGGCCTGGACGACGATGCGGTCGCGCAGTCCGTTGAGCAGCAGGGTCTGCTGCGTCTCGGCGAGACCGAGTTCCCACGGCCCGCCCGCGTGCTTCAGCGAGGTGAGGGGGCTGGCACCGGTGCCACCGTCGTGGCCCGAGATCAACACGACGTCGGCCTTCGCCTTGGAGACTCCGGCGGCAACGGTTCCGACCCCGGTCTCGGCGACCAGTTTGACGTGGACCCGCGCCGACGGGTTGGCGTTCTTGAGGTCGTGGATCAGTTGCTTGAGATCCTCGATCGAGTAGATGTCGTGGTGCGGCGGCGGGCTGATCAGCCCGACTCCCGGGGTGCTGTGGCGCGTGGTCGCGATCCACGGGTACACCTTGTGCCCCGGCAGCTGTCCGCCCTCGCCGGGCTTGGCACCTTGCGCCATCTTGATCTGAATGTCGTCGGAGTTCGTGAGGTACTCCGACGTGACCCCGAAGCGTCCGGACGCCACCTGCTTGATCGACGAACGTCGCTCCGGGTCGTACAGACGCTCGGCGTCCTCGCCGCCCTCACCGGTGTTCGATTTGGCGCCGATCTGGTTCATCGCGATCGCGAGCGTCTCGTGCGCTTCCATCGAGATCGACCCGTAGCTCATCGCGCCGGTCGAGAAACGCTTGACGATCTCGCCGACCGATTCGACCTCGTCGATCGGAACAGGTTCCCGGTCGACGACGAAGTCGAACAGCCCGCGCAGCGTCATCAGCTTCTTCGACTGGTCGTCGACGGTCGCCGTGTACTCCTTGAAGATGTCGTAGCGTCCGCTCCGCGTCGAGTGCTGCAGCTTGTAGACCGTCTCGGGGTTGAACAGGTGCGGCTCGCCCTCGCGGCGCCACTGGTACTCACCGCCGAGTTCGAGCTTGCGGTGCGCGCGCTCCTCGGGCCGCTTCGGGTTCGCCGCGCTGTGCCGGTCGGCGACCTCGCGGGCGATCTCCTCGAGGCCGATCCCCCCGAGCTTCGAGATCGTCCCGGTGAAGTACTTGTCGATCAGTTCGTCGCCGAGTCCGATCGCCTCGAAGATCTGTGCGCCGGTGTAGGAAGCGACGGTCGAGACGCCCATCTTCGACATCACCTTGAGGACGCCCTTGTTGGCGGCCTTGATGTAGTTGCGGATCGCCTGGTTCGAATCGAGCTCACCCATCCCGTGCATACCCTCGGCGATCAGGTCCTCGATCGACTCGAACGCCAGGTACGGGTTGATCGCGCCGGCGCCGTAGCCGATCAGCAGGGCCATGTGATGCACCTCGCGGGCGTCGCCTGCTTCGACGACCAGACCGGCCATCGTGCGCTGCTTGGTGCGCACCAGATGGTGGTGGACGGCTGCGGTCAAGAGCAATGACGGGATCGGGGCGTCGACGGTGTCCGCGTTGCGGTCGGACAGCACGATGATCCGCACGCCCTCCTCGATCGCGGTCGAGGCCTGGCTGCAGACCCGCTCGATCGCTTCGGCCAGACCGGCGCCACCGCCGTCGACCCGATAGAGCCCGGACAGCACCTTGGCCCGCAGGTCGGGATGGTCGCCGTCGTCGTCGATGTGGATGATCTTCGCGAGTTCGTCGTTGTCGATGATCGGGTTCGGTAGGGCCAGCTGCTTGCACGATTCCGGGCCGGGGTCGAGGAGGTTCGCCTCGGGTCCGACGCTGGAGCCGACCGAGGTGACGACTTCCTCACGGATTGCATCGAGCGGTGGGTTGGTGACCTGCGCGAACAGTTGCTTGAAGTAGTCGAACAGGAGTCGCGGGCGCTCCGAGAGCACGGCCAACGGGGTGTCGGTGCCCATCGAACCCAACGCCTCCATCGCCCGTGTGGCCATCGGGGCGAGCAGGATCTTCAGTTCCTCGTGGGTGTAGCCGAACATCTGCTGGCGCCGCAGGACGCTGTCGTGGCTGAACACGACGTGTTCGCGTTCGGGCAGCTTGTCGAGGTCGACCATTCCGGCGTCGAGCCATTCGCCGTACGGGTGCTCTGCGGCGAGCGACGCCTTGATCTCGTCGTCACCGACGATGCGACCCTCGTCGGTGTCGATCAGAAACATCTTGCCGGGCTGCAGCCGACCCTTGGCGATGACCTTCGACGGTTCGACGTCGATCACACCGACCTCCGACGCCATCACGACGAGGTCGTCGTCGGTGACCCAGTAGCGGCTCGGCCGGAGACCGTTGCGGTCGAGCACCGCTCCGATCACCTTGCCGTCGGTGAACGTGACGCTCGCCGGTCCGTCCCACGGTTCCATCATCGACGCGTGGAAGCGGAAGAAGTCGCGCAGTTCCTTCGACATCGTCGTGTCGTTCTCCCACGCCGACGGGATCATCATCATCACCGCGTGGTGCAGCGGGTATCCACCGAGGTGCAGCAGTTCGAGCACCTCGTCGAATCGAGCGGTGTCCGATGAACCCGGCGTGCAGATCGGGAACGCCCGGTCGATCCCGGGAAGGTGCGGACTCTCGAGCATCGCTTCGCGAGCGCGCATCCAGTTCTGGTTGCCCTGAACCGTGTTGATCTCGCCGTTGTGGGCGACGAAGCGGTACGGGTGAGCCAGCGGCCAGGACGGGAAGGTGTTCGTCGAGAAACGCGAGTGGACGAGCAAGAGCGCCGATTCGATCCGCGGGTCGGTGAGGTCACCGAAGAACTGGCTGAGCTGCGGCGTCGTCAGCATTCCCTTGTAGACGATCGTCCGCGAGGACAGGGACGCGAAGTACGTGTCGAGCTCGTCCACGAGCTCGCGCCGCGACCGCTTTCGCGCCACGAATGCCTTGCGGTCGAGATCGATGCCGGTCGCACCGCCCGGATCCGAGACGAACAACTGCTTGAACGTGGGCATCGCCTTGCGCGCGGTGGCACCGAGACACTCCGGATCGACCGGCAGATCGCGCCAGCCCAGCACCTGGAGTCCGACATCGTCGATCGTCGCGTCGATCGCAGCCTGTGCCTTCTCGCACGCGATCGTGTCCGCCGGGAGAAATGCGATGCCGGTCGCGTAGGCGCCGGCGGCCGGAAGTTCGAAGTCGACCACGTCGCGGTAGAGGACGTCGGAGACCTGCAGCAGGATTCCGGCACCGTCGCCGGTGTCGGGCTCGGCGCCGGTGGCACCCCGGTGCTCGAGATTCGTCAATGCCGTCAGCCCGGTCACGACCAGTTCGTTCGAGCGAACACCCTTCAGGTTCGCGACGAAGGAGACACCGCACGAATCGTGTTCGTTGCGGGGGTCGTACAGACCGATCGGTCCGGGAGCCTGGATCATCTGGAACATCCTCGATGGGTTCGTCCGGGCGCGGGCCCAGAAGGATTCGTTGCGAACGCTGCGCAGGGTCGACGCTGACCGAACGGCGATGCCTCGGCGCTGAGGCATGCCCGGACCTGGTCCGGGCGGGGAAATCGTATTCTAGGGGCTGACCACCGGCGGAGTGAACCTCGTTCTCAAGTGATCGCCTCCGCGACCTCTGCCTGACCGTCCCCCCATCCCCACCCCGCCGGTGAGATGTGAGACAAACCCTCCGCCCCGACTCTCACCACAGGGTGATCGGACCCCGCTCCGGTGAGATGTGAGACACGCTGTCGCGCTCGCATCTCACCGGAGGTGGATGCGTGGCCGGGGCAGTGGGGTCGGGTCAGGCCAATCGGGACTTGACCAGATCGGCGACCGCGCGGCCGTCCGCGCGTCCGGCGACCTCGGTGTTGACCGCCTTCATCGCCGTGCCCATGTCGGCCTTCGACGCGAAACCGTGCGTCGCGAACACGTCCGACACGATCGCCTCGAGCTCGTCGGACGTCAGTGCGGCCGGGAGGTAGGCCTCGAGCACGCCGATCTCGGCGCGTTCATCGGCGGCACGGTCGGTCGCACCACCGGCCTCGAACGCTTCCGCCGCATCGATTCGTCGCTTGACCTGCGACTTGAGCACCGCCTGGACGCCGTCGTCGTCGAGCGTCGTGGCAGCATCTCCCGCCACCTGCGCTTCCTGGACGGCAGCGATCGCTGACCGGAGCGTGCGCTGACGCAGCGTGTCACGCGCCTTCATCGCTGCGGTGAGGTCGGCTCGGATCTGATCGATCAGCATCTCGCCAGTCTGGCGTCAGTCGACGAAGACCGGAGGACGATTTTCGAAGCCCGACATCACGGCCTCCACCTGGTTCGGCGATCCGATCTGTGCACCGATCACCCGTCGCTCCTCGGCGAACGCGTCCGCCGCACCGTCGTGGTCGAGGCGGTTGAACAGCTCCTTCGCTCCGCGGACGGCACCGGGGCTGCGACCCGCGATCTCGCGAGCCAGCGCCATCGCATCCTCGAGGGGCGTCTCACTCAGCTTTGTCGCGAGGCCGAGCGCATGCGCTTCACGCCCGTCGAAGACGCGGGCGGTGTAGGTGAGCTCGCGTGCCACGTCGGGCCGCACCAGTGTCGAGAGCATGAACGTGCCGGTCATGTCGGGCACCAGTCCCCAGTGGATCTCGCGGACCGACATCTTCGTGTCGGGGTGCACGATGCGGATATCGGCACCGAGCGCGATCTGGATGCCACCACCCAGCGCGTGGCCGTGGACGGCGGCGATCACCGGAACCGGGATCTCCTGCCAGACCCAGCAGACCTGCTGTCCGAGGTGGGTGATCCGGCCGTCGGCCATCTCACCGGGATTGCCGTCGTTCTGGCTCGCCGCTTTCTCGACGTCGTCGCTTCCGGAGTCGGCGAGGGCCTGCATCGAGGAGAAGTCGAGCCCCGCACAGAACGACGCTCCGTCGCCCGAGAGCACGACGGCGCGTACCCCGGGCTCGGTCTTCAAGCGTTCGCCGGCGTCGGCGATTCCGCGAAACATCGCGTTGTCGAGGGCGTTGCGCTTGTCGGCGCGGTTCAGGCGGACGTCGGCGACGCCGTCGGTGATCGAGATGGTGACACGGTCGGACATCCCCCGAGCATGCCAGATCACCCACTCCGACACCCGCTCCGTGCTACAAACTGCCCATGAGCATGACACCACCGCCCCCGCCGCCTGCAGACCCGAGCTCCTCGAGCGCAGGTGGACCTCCCCGACCGCATCCGAAGGGCACGCTGGTCCTCGTGCTCGGCATCGTGTCGCTGTTCATCTGCGGCATCATCCTGGGTGTGGTCGCGTTCATCATGGGGAACAACACGGTCAAGGAGATCGATGCGAACCCCGGTGCGTACACGAACCGCGGTTCCGCCAATGCCGGTCGCATCCTCGGCATCGTCGCCGTCGTACTCAACCTGCTCGTGATCGTGATCGTGGCCGTCACCGCCTCCAGCTGAGCGAGCGGTCGGCCGGGCTGACATGCTCGGTCGATGCATCTCGATCTTTCTGCTGACGACGTCCTGACCACCACCCGCTCGGTCCGCAAACGCCTGGACCTCGATCGCCCGGTCGATCGCTCGGTCGTCGAGGAGTGCCTCGAGATCGCATTGCAGGCTCCGACGGGGTCGAACTCGCAAGGGTGGCAGTTCGTATTCGTCGAGGATCCGGCCAAGAAGCAGGCACTCGCCGACATCTACGCGCGGAACTTCCAGAAGTACGCGGGCGTCGCCGCATCGAACCAGTACCAGCCGGGCGATCCGCGCCACGACCAGAAGGACCGGGTCACGTCATCGGCGATGCACCTCGTCGAGAACTTCCACCGGGTGCCGATCCTGATGATCCCGTGCATCACCGGTTCGCTGGACAAGGCGCCGACGTTCCAGGCAGCATCCGCGTGGGGGTCGATCCTGCCCGCGGTGTGGAGCTTCATGCTCGCGCTCCGCGAACGTTCACTCGGCTCGGCGTGGACGACGATCCACCTGATGGATGGCGGCGACGCCGAGGCGGCCGAGTTGCTCGGCATCCCGCACGACGAGGTCACCCAGGCCGGTCTCTTCCCCATCGCCTACACCGTCGGGACCGACTTCAAGCTCGCCGACCGGCTCCCACTCGACACCGTTCTCCACTGGGACGAGTGGTGACCGAGTCGTGAACTGGCATCTCGCGCCGCGACGGTCAGCGCTTCCAGGCGACGAGGTCGCGGTCGATCTCGGCGAGTGAACGGCAACCGGTGAGCGCCATCGTCCGCTCCATTCCGGACCGGAGGAAGTCGAGCAGCCAGTCGACTCCCGCCTCGCCCCCGGCGCCGAGTGCCAGGAAGTACGGTCGTCCGAGCGACACAGCGTCCGCACCGAGAGCGATCGCCTTCACGATGTCGCTCCCCCGACGGATACCGCCATCACAGATGATCGTCGCCTGATCGCCGATCTCGTCGCGTACCGGCTCGATCAGCGACACCGGCGTCGGTGCATCATCGAGTTGACGACCGCCGTGATTCGACAGGGCCAAACCCTCGACACCCAGTGCGGCCGCTTGCTTCGCGTCGGCGACCGTCTGGATCCCCTTCAACACGATCGGACCGTCCCAGATGGATCGAAGCCACTCGATGTCGTCCCATGACAGCGCTTGGTCGAATTGACGGGCGACGTGATCGGCGAGCGTGATCGCCGTCGAGCCGTCCTCGTCGTGACGACCGACGATGTTCGCGAACGTGATCGGGCCGCCGTTGAGGAAGTCCCACGTCCACGCCGGGTGGATCGCACCATCGATGAGGGTCTTCGGTCCGAGCTTGGGCGGCAAGGTCATCCCGCGCCGGACATCGCGTTCGCGACGTCCGAGAACCGCGGTGTCGACGGTGAGCCAGACGGCGCCGTAGCCGGCATCGCGTGCCCGCCCGACCAACTCCTCGACCAGGCCGCGGTCCTTCCATGTGTAGATCTGGAACCACTTCTCGCCGTCCGGGTTTGCCTCTGCACACTCTTCGATCGACCGCGTTCCCATCGTGGACAACGACCAGGGGATCCCGGCACGGCCGGCGGCGCGCGTCACCGCCAGTTCGCCTTCGGAGTGGGCGATCCGCGTGAATCCTGTCGGCGACAGGATCACCGGCATCGAAGCCGGCACACCGAAGATCGAGGTCGAGGTGTCGAGGTCGGACACGTCGCGCAGGATCCGCGGCCGGAACTCGAGCCGTCCGAAATCCGAGGAGTTCGTGTCCAGCGTGCGCTCGTCCTCCGCTCCCCCGTCGATGTAGTCGAACACGCCCGCCGGCAACCGGCGTTTCGCCATCCGCCTGAGGTCATCGACCGATGCAACCTTCTTCAATCGGCGCTTCGTCGAGTCGAGTTCGAACGTGTCGAACTGGGCAACGGAGCGAAATGTCTCCCACATCTGCATGCCAGGAGCGTAGAACGCCGGGTCATCGCATCCGGCAACGCGATGGCTCAGGCAACGATCGGTTCGGCGTCGGCGAAGGATGCATCGAGAAGTTCCCCGGCGATCGCATCGACCAGCGCCGTCGCCACGGCGGGAGCCTCCCCCGGCACGGTCCGTGCGATCTGGTGGACGAGCGGCAGCTCCGGCAGCTCGCTCGATCGGGGCCATTCGATGATGTCGTCATCGAGGTATCGGGAGCCGAGAACGGCGACGCCGAGCCCCGCCGCCAACGCAGCGCGAACGCCGCGGGTCGTCGAAGCCGAGAACGCGACGAGATGGTCGATCCGCGCCGCGACGAGGTCCGGTTCGCTCAACGACCGGTAGAAGCACTGCTCGCCGAAGGTGATCAACGGAACCGGTGCCAGCCGGTCCTCCGTCATCGCGTGGCTGCTCACCCAGTGCAACCGGTCGCTCCAGAGCACCGTGTCGGTCGACCGCAGGTTCGCGTCCGACACCTGCATGATCGCCACGTCGAGCTGGCCACGGTCGATGCTGCGGGCCAGGTTCCGGGTGTAGTCGATCACGAACTCGATCGACGCGTTCGGGTGCGACCACTTGAATCGCCCGAGCAGCGACGCCATCTGCACCGCGTCGACCTCCTCGTTCGATCCGAGCTTCACCGTTCCGGTCAGTTCGGAGCTGTTCAGACGTGAGGCGGCCCGGTCGTGGATCTCGACGAGCGACCGTGCGTCGGGGATCAGCGCCCGACCGTCCCGGGTCGGCCGCAGCGTGTGCCCGTCACGGATCAACAGCGGTCGCCCCACCCGCTCCTCGAGCCGCTTGATCTTCCAGCTCACCGACGACTGACTCATGTTCAGACGCTCGGCGGCGCGGGTCATCCCTCCGTAGTCGAGCGCCGCCAGGAGCGTGCGGAGCGATTCGACATCGAGTTGCAATGTGGCGGCCATGAGATCGAGCATGACAGACCGACATGCAAATCACAAGAGCATGTCGCTTGCGTCATGGACTCGGAAGGCGAAGACTGGACCTCATGAACACCACATTCACCCCCGAGTCCCCCACCGAACCCCCCACCGAGTCCGCCACCGAGTCCCCCACCGTCAGCTCCATCAGCACCGTGTCCACCGCCGGCGCACCGACCTCCGCCACCGAGATGCCGCTCGCCTGCACCCGGGCACACAACCCCTTCGTCGAGACGACACCGAACATCGGCCAGGCATGGTCGCGCGACCGGGTCCTCGAGCAACCGACGAAGCCTCCGGATCGCGTCACGCCGGCCCGCCAGGTAGGGCGGCGCCCTTCCGCGTTCCGCCGGATCGGTTTCGCCGCGATCGAGCTGGTGCGGATGTCGACCTCGCCGTCGGACCGTGCGCTGGCACCGATCGACGGGGCGCATCGCTCGCCTCGCGGATAGCGGCGCTTCCACCTCGGCCCCGAGGATTCTCAGTCGACGAGCCGGAGACCGCTCGGGGTCATGCTCGGCTCGGAGTGAGGGAGGTCGACCACGAACTCGGTGCGATGCGCCGCGAATACATGCTCGCTGAGCAGCAGCGCGCGCCCGGCGTGATCGGTGGTCACGCGCTGGCAACGCAGCAACGGCGCACCGACGGGGACCCCGAGCAACGCGGCATCGGCCGCTGCCGCGATGTCGGCTCCGATCGTCTGCGTCGCACCTCGCAACTCCACGTCGAGCAACTCGTAGAACGGTCGCCGTTCGACGTCGCGACGAGACAACGACGCACCGAGATCGGCCGGACACCACACGGTGACCACCGCGAACGGCTCACCGTCCGCGAGGTTGACCCGCTTGACCCGGAGCACCTGATCGACGTCGAGGATCTTGCGGACGCGCGCCGGTGCCGGCTCGAACGCGAACTCCTCGATCTTGCGTTCCGACAGCTTGCCCACGCCCTCGACCTGCGACTCGATCGTGCCGAGCGACTGCAGCGACTGCTGCACGGGCTCACCGGCCACATACCAGCCGAAACCCTGTCGCGCGTCGATCAAACCCTGCTCGCGCACCAATTCGAGCGCGCGTCGAATCGTGACCCGTGATGCCCCGAACTCGGCAGACATCTCCGACTCCGACGGCAACACGGACCCGACGGGCGCATCGGCGAAACGGGACCGCAACTCATCGGCGATCTCCTGGTACCGGATGTGCCTCATGCGGATTCCTCGCCGGCATCCAGCCGAGCACGATCTGCGACATCGGCAGCTTCCACGACGTCGTTGCCGGCATCGATCAGCTCGATCCGATTCCCGAACGGGTCGAACACGTGGCATCGCACGATGTCGGGGATCTCGGTGTTCCAGGTCGCGTCGAGGCCGGAGGACCCAATGAACTCGGCCAGGCCGTTCATCGTCAGACCAGGGTGGGCCTTGCGCGCCGGGACGAACGCGTCCTCGGCGCCGACGTGCACGCGCACCACACCCGACTCGAACCACGCTCCCCCACGCGCCGCCATCACGGCGGGCTTGGGGACCTCGCTCAGGCCCAGCAGTCCGGCGTAGAACCGGCGCGCCTCGTCCTCACCGCCGATCGGGATCGCGACCTGGACATGGTCGATCGCAACCCAGCGCGCCGATGCGCCCGCTGCAGAACTCCGTGTGGATGACATGGATGACCTCCTGACGTCCACCTTACTTGTATCTAACTTGTCTGCTATGGTTGAGGCATGGCCACCGTCTCTCCCAACACCCCCATCGAGCTCGTCGAACAGGTCTACGCCGCGCTTCCGGGCAACGTCGACATCGCCCGCTCACGGCTTGGACGCCCGCTGACGCTCACCGAGAAGATCCTCGTCAACCACCTCAGCGATCCCGAGAACCAGGAACTCGTCCGGGGCGACAGCTACGCCGACTTCCACCCGGATCGTGTCGCGATGCAGGACGCGACCGCTCAGATGGCGCTGCTCCAGTTCATGACCGCGGGTCTGCCCGAGGTCGCCGTCCCGTCGACGGTCCACTGCGACCACCTCATCCAGGCAAAGGTCGGTGCCAAGATTGACCTCGGAGTCGCTGTCGACACCAACGAGGAGGTCTACGACTTCCTCAAGTCGGTCAGCGCCAACTACAACATCGGATTCTGGGGTCCTGGCTCGGGCATCATCCACCAGGTCGTCCTCGAGAACTACGCCTTCCCCGGCGGGATGATGATCGGCACCGACAGCCACACCCCCAACGCTGGTGGGCTCGGCATGGTCGCGATCGGTGTCGGCGGAGCGGACGCCGTCGATGTGATGACCGGGTTCCCGTGGAACGTCAAGTGGCCCAAGGTGATCGGCGTGAAGCTCACCGGCGCGCTGTCGGACTGGAGTTCCCCCAAGGACGTCATCCTCGAGGTGGCACGCCAGCTCACCGTCAAGGGCGGCACCGGTGCGATCGTCGAGTACCACGGCCCGGGTGCCGAGACGATCTCGGCGACCGGGAAGGGCACGATCTGCAACATGGGGGCCGAGATCGGAGCCACCACGTCGGTGTTCGGCTACGACGCCAACATGGCCGCCTACCTCAAGTCGACCGGGCGTGAGGCGATCGCCGACGCCGCCGACGGTGTCGCCGAGGACCTCCGTCCCGACGATGGAGCGCTCTACGACCAGTTGATCGAGATCGACCTCGACCAGCTCAAGCCGCTGATCAACGGGCCGCACACGCCCGACCTGGCACACAAGGTCGGCGCCGGCCTCGGCGACGCCGCGCGCGAGAACGGATGGCCGCTCGAGCCGTCCGCCGCCCTGATCGGGTCGTGCACGAACTCGTCGTACGAGGACATCACCCGCGCAGCATCGATCGCCCGTCAGGCGGCGGCGCGAGGACTCACCGCGAAGGTCCCGCTGATGATCACGCCGGGGTCGGAGCAGACCCGGGCGACGATCGAGCGCGACGGATTGCTCGCCGATCTCGAGGCGATCGGTGCGACCGTCCTGGCCAACGCGTGCGGCCCGTGCATCGGTCAGTGGAGCCGGCCCGAGACCATCTTGAACCAGACGAACACGATCGTCACGTCGTACAACCGCAACTTCCCGAAGCGCAACGACGGTTCCGCGAACACGCTCGCGTTCGTCACCTCACCCGACACGGTGATGGCGATCGCGCTGGCGGGTCGGATCGACTTCGACCCGACCACCGACACGATCACCGCCCCCGATGGCAGCGAGGTCAGCCTCGATGCGCCGGTCGGACAGGTGCTGCCCGACGCCGGCTACGACCCGGGTGAGGACGCGTTCACCGCTCCGCCGGCCGACGGCCACGACGTGGCGATCGCCGTCAGCCCCTCCAGCGACCGATTGCAGCTGCTCGAGCCCTTCGAGCCGGTCCCGTTGGAGCGGTTCAACGACCTGCCGGTGCTCGTCAAGGCACAGGGGAAGTTCACCACCGACCACATCTCGATGGCCGGACCGTGGCTCAAGTACCGCGGTCACCTCGAGAACATCTCGGGCAACCTGTACCTCGGTGCGGTCAACGCATTCTCGAAGTCCGACGGCAGCGACTACGAGGTCGGCTATGGCAAGAGCCAGCTGACCGGCGCGGTCCAGACCTTCCCCGACCTCGCCAAGGCGTACCACGAGGCCGACCAGCCGTGGGTCGTGATCGGTGACGAGAACATGGGCGAGGGGTCGAGCCGTGAGCACGCGGCGATGGAACCCCGTTTCCGGATGGGTCTGGTTGCGATCGCACGCAGCTTCGCCCGGATCCACGAGACGAACCTGAAGAAGCAGGGCATGGTCCCGCTGACTTTCGTCGACCCGGCAACCTACGACGCGATCGGTGAGGACGACCGCATCAGCGTCATCGACCTACCACCCGTACCCGGTGAAACGGTCACGTGCCGGATCACCAAGCCCGACGGGACGACGCTCGACTTCGAGTGCAACCACACGTTCAGCCCCGAGCAGGTCGAATGGTTCCAGGCTGGATCTGCGCTCAACATCATCCGCCAGAAGTCGCAGGGCTGATTCGCTCTGGCTCGTTCGTCCAAGCGGCGAGAGCAGCACCGCACGTCGATCGTCACCGACGACGGCGATGATCGACGTGCGGAGATCATCCTTCCGATCGGGAGCATCGAGTCGGACGCTCCGATCAGCGTCAAGAAGTTGCGCCGCTGGTTCCCCCCGGCGCGCGGCTTTCGGACCGGCGAGCTGAATGCGGTCGACGGCTCGGTGTCGCTCGTCCTCGACGACTTCATGTTCACGCTCTACATCGGCGGCGAAGTCCAGTCGAGCGAAGCGTCAGGCACGCACGACGGAGCGGAGTTCGCAGCGCTGGCGCGCGACAACCGGGTCGACGTCTATCTCACCGACGGAGTCGACGCTCGTCGGGCGAAACCGGAGGACCTCGCCGCCGCCGCCGCGGATGGACGCCTCCTCGCTGGCTCGGTCGCAGCATTCGTGGTCCACACCCTCTGACGGATCGACTGGGGTCAGACCCCAGTTGATACGTCAGCGATTCGGGGGGTCAGGCGCGGGACCGGTTTCGACGTCGTTCAGGTTCGGCCCGGTCATCTCAGGCATTCGCTGATCGGCGGCCACCGGACGCGTCGGTGTCGCGGTAGACCTCGGTGTGGTCGGGGGGCAGCGGCGTGTTCCCGAGGATGAGATCCGCAGCCTTCTCGGCGATCATCATCGTCGGTGCGTAGGTGTTGCCGTTGCTCACGTTGGGCATACACCCGGCGTCGACCACCCGCAGACCGTCGGACCCCCACACCTTCATCGACTCCGGATCGAGTACGGCCAGCGGATCGTTCCGCGCCCCGATCTTGGTCGTGCACGACGGGTGTAGCGCAGTCTCGGAGTCGCGGGCGACCCACGCCATGATCTCGTCGTCGGTCTCCACTGCGGTCCCGGGTGAGATCTCGCCCGCGTTGAACGGTTCGAAGGCCGGCTGCGCGAGGATCTTGCGAGCGGTCCGCACCGCCTCGATCCACTCGCGCCGGTCCTGCTCGGTCGACAGGTAGTTGAACTGCACCGCCGGGTGTTCGCGCGGGTTCGTGGAGGTGATCTTCACGGTCCCACGAGCATCGGAGTACATCGGGCCGACGTGCACCTGGTAGCCGTGCTCGATCTTCGCATCGCTTCCATCGGGTCGAGACGGTGACGAGCCGTCGTAACGGATCGCGATCGGCAGGAAGTGGAACATCAGATTCGGGTAGGCCTCGCTCGGATTGCTCCGCACAAACGCTCCCGCTTCGAAGTGATTGGACGTCCCCGGGCCCTTCCGGAACAGCCACTGCAGTCCGATCCACGGCTTCTTCCAGTGCGCGAGGTGCGGTTGGATCGAGACGGGCTCCTTCGACTCGTACTGGATGTACACCTCCAGATGATCCTGCAGGTTCTCGCCGACGCCGGGAACCTCGGCGACCACGTCGATCCCGAGCGACCCGAGATGATCCGGGTCGCCCACGCCCGACAGTTGCAGCAGCTGCGGGCTGTTGAACGCCCCACCGCAGAGGACGACTTCTCCGGCGGTGATCCGCTCGGTCCGGCGGACCTTCTGGATCTCCACGCCGACCGCGCGAGTTCCCTCGAACAGCACGCGGTTGACGTGGGTGCGCGTCATCAGATCGAGGTTCGGTCGATCGAGGACGGGGTGCAGGTAGGCGCGTGCCGCGCTCAGCCGTCGACCGCGCACGACGTTTCTGTCGAACGCCGAGAACCCCTCCTGGCGGAATCCGTTGACATCATCGGTGCGGTTGAAGCCGGCCTCGACGCCCGCGCGCAGCCAGGCATCGAAGAGCGGGGTCGCGGCTGGACCGCGTTCGAGCTTCAGCGGCCCGTCGTCGTTGCGCCACTCGTCGGCCCCGGCGAGGCACGTCTCCATCCGCTTGAAGTACGGCAGGCAGTGCGCCCAGTCCCAGTGTTCGAGTCCCGGGAGGGCACCCCATTTGTCGTAGTCCATCGGGTTTCCCCGCTGGAAGATCATCCCGTTGATGCTCGACGAACCGCCCAGCACCTTGCCGCGGGCGTGATACACCCTGCGACCGTCCATGAACGGCTCCGGCTCCGACTCGTACTTCCAGTCGTAGAACCGACTCCCGATCGGATACGCCAGGGCGGCGGGCATGTGGATGAACACATCCCATTTCCAGTCTCGACGGCCGGCTTCGATCACCAGGACTCGCGTCGATGGGTCGGTGCTCAGGCGGTTGGCGAGGGCGCATCCGGCGCTGCCACCGCCGACGATCACGTAGTCGTACACGCGGGCAGTCTGCCAGACGCACACCATCCCGGACGGCGGGCCGAATCAGAGTGGCCCCGAGATGCCGCCGTCCTTGCGGACCCGCCAGAAGTGGATCGCCATGAAGATGACGATCACGAACGGCAGGAACAACACGTGGAGCACGTACCACCGCAGCAGCGTGTTCGGGCCGATCTCCTTTCCGTCGAGCAGGACGAATCTGACCTGATCGCCGAACACGGGCG
>NZ_JBAVYV010000436.1:0-1820 GCF_049588435.1 Ilumatobacter sp. | reverse complement strand
GCCAGAAGCCGACCGACCACACCAGCAGCGGATCGATCAGCACGAGCCCGGTCACCGCGACGGCGAGGATGCGCACCGGTGGGCGCTCCCGACCGAGCACGAATGCGGTGGCCGACAGAGCGGCCATCGCGCCCGCCCGGACGATCGACGGTTCGTAGCGGGTGAGCGCCATGAACCAGGCGATCAGCCCGACCGTCACCGCCCACCGCATCCACGGTCGGAGGCGGCAGAGCAGCGGCCCCGCAGCGGCGAGGAGGAAGCTCACGTTCTGCCCCGACACCGCGGTCAGATGGGACAGCCCGCTCGCCCGGAATCGTTCGATCATCTCGGGCGGTTGATCCCGATCATCTCCGACGACCAAGCCCCGGAAGAGCGCACCGTCGGCCGCCGGGAGGCGTTCGGATGCTCGTTCGATCGACGATCGCACCCGGTTCGAGGCGCGCGCGATGGCGTCGCCCGCATCCACGTCGCTCGCCCACTCCAGATCGAACGCACCGACGACGTGCTGCCAGGCCACCCGGTGCGCACGCTGGGGGTCGAGGCCCGTCCGCTCACCGCTCACGGCGACCCACTCACCGCCCCGCCACTCACGGACACGCTGCTGCTGAGCGCGCCCGCGCGACCAGAACTCGAAGCGCTGTCCCTCGACCTCGAGGATCACCCGCGTGGCACCGGAATACGGTTGCGGATCGTCGACGACACGCGCCCACCCTGCGTAGTCGCCGACCTCATCGGGTGTCAACGACGCCCACGCCTGATCGCTGCGCACCACACCCGCCACAGCGAGCAGCAGGAGCATCAGACCGAGCGCCCACGAGCGCATGGTCCCCCCGACCACGACACTCCCCACGGCCACCACGACCGGATCTCGCGTCCACACGGCGAGGACCACCACGCCGGTAGCAGCGACCACCCACCGGGTGCCAGGGGCCCACACGGTCTCCGTCCGCGCGGGATGACCCCGAAGTCCCTCGCCGTTGGCGTATCGTTCATCTCGCGTGCCGGTTTCAGCTCCCTCCACCCGCGTGCCGTCGAGAGACATGAGCACCGAATACACGGTCATCGAAGGACCTCGCTGGTTCCACGATCGAATTCGTTCCCGCGGTCCCTTCGCGGCGCTCATGATCCCCGGAGCGCTCGGGGCGCTCGCGTTTCTCGCGCTCCGATTCTCCGACGCCTCGTGGAGCGGCGCGTTCGGGTTGATCGGTGGGTACCTCGCCGCTCCACTCCTCCTCGTGGTCGGTGCGCCGTTCGGGGAGCGCAACCTCTACCCCGTCGCGGCCCTCGCGTCGGCGGTGATGTGGCTGATCGTGGGGTTCGTCGCATCGCGTCGAGCCACGCGCAATCCGATGGCGACCTGGGTCGACTACTGGCGACACTTCTCGGCGATGCTCCTCGGCATCTGGGGCGGCATCGCGATCGCGCTGATCGTGGCGACGATCCGGATCGGGAGCGGCGTCGTCGACTGGACGTAGCCCCGTCCTCCGTGACCCGCTTCACGTGACGACCAGTCCGGTGAGGGCGGCGAGCTTCGCCGGACCGATCCCGGGCACACGTTCGAGATCCTCGAACGCTGCGAACGGACCGTTGAGATCGCGATCGGTGATGATCGCCGCCGCGGTCGCCGGGCCGACCCCTGGCAGGCGCTGCAACTCGTCCGCCGAGGCGCGATTGACGTCGACCGGCCCCACCGGCGTGGAACCCGCTCCCGACGCGTCGGCGACCGGAGACACGGGCAACGGCAACTCCTCGCCCCGTTCGGGCACGTAGACCCGCTCGCCGTCGACGACCGGTGCTGCGAGGTTGAGCCGACTCGGATC
>NZ_JBAVYV010000435.1:0-1792 GCF_049588435.1 Ilumatobacter sp. | reverse complement strand
CGGATCGTTGTCCGCGCGGGCGAGCGAGACCCATCCCACCGGTCGCACCTCGAGGATCGCCCACTCCGCCAAGAGCGTTGTCTTTCCATAGCCGGCAGGCGCCGCGATCGACACGATGCGGCATGATCCGGAATCGCGGACCTTGGCGACGAGATCCGGGCGCTCGATGTGACTCGCGGGGAGCGGAGGTGGACTCAGCTTGGCGCCGAGTAGCCCGGGGAGGGTCCTGACATCTCCCTCCGTCTCCCGATTCACGTTACCCCCACCCTAGCGCTCGTCCCGGAGCGGTGGTCAAGACCGGCCGCTGACCCATGGCCATTCACCCAGATTGCGTGATGTGGCACACCGCAGTCGACCCCTACGGTCGAAGCAGTCCGATCGTCGAAGTCACCAGGAGTCGAACATGTCGAACAAGCCAACCACCGTCGCCGTTGCCACCTACGCCACCAAAGCTGCTGCCGATAGCGACTACGAAGCAATTCGCTCTGTGAAGTCGGGTGGGCAGCTCGATCATCTCGCAGTTGCCGTCGTCACGAAGGGAAAGGACGGCAAGCTTGACATCGATCGCCACGACAGCACGGCCAAACACCTCGCATGGGGCGGTGGCATCCTCGGTGCCGCAGCGACGGTCGTGTTCGCACCGCTCGGCCTGGTGTTCCTCGGCCCGCTCGTCACGAACACCGCCGTCTACGCCGGCGCCGGCGGCCTTGTGGGTCACTTCTGGCACAACATCCCCAAAGACGACGTCCACAAGATGGGCGAACTCCTCGCCTCTGGCGAGTACGGCGTCATCGTGGTCGCCGTCAACCCCGCTGGTACCGATGTCGGTGCGCTCTTGGCGAATGCGCAGAGTACCCAGGTCGTCGACGGCGTGTACGACACCGAAGGCGCGCTGGACGACGCGTTCGTGGCCGCCGACAACTGACGCACGAACATGTAC
The DNA here is from genome assembly GCF_049588435.1 of Ilumatobacter sp. Lineage (GTDB taxonomy): Bacteria > Actinomycetota > Acidimicrobiia > Acidimicrobiales > Ilumatobacteraceae > Ilumatobacter_A. Next base: position 852 of record NZ_JBAVYV010000435.1, on the reverse strand, counting down.
GGTTCCGGAAACTCTCTGAGAGGTCGAACAACGTGACGAATCCAGGCCCAGAACAAGCGCTCGACCACGTCGTGGTGGTCATGTTCGAGAACCGCTCGTTCGACAACCTCCTGGGACGGTTGTATGAGCCTGGGGAGGTGCCCTCGTTCGAGGGTGTGATCGGCAAGGACCTGTCGAACCCGGTTCCTGAGTGGCTCGACATCGCCGGCGGCGCGATCCCGTACACGGTTGCGTCCGACATGAATACGCCGTCGCCCGACCCGGGCGAGGAGTTCCACCACATCAACACCCAGCTGTTCGATCTGCTCGACGAAGCGAACCGTGGCCGCAACGATCCGGCTTCGACCTACAACACGCCGTCGGCGGGCCGTAAGCCGTCGATGGACGGGTTCGTGACCGACTACGCGAGCATGCTCATGTTCGAGAACGGCCGCCCGCCGTCGCGTGACGAGGTCGCTGGGATCATGTCCGGCTATAGCCCCGAGCAACTCCCCGTTCTGTCAGGAGTGGCACGAGGATTTGCAACGTTCGACCATTGGTTCTGCGACGTCCCGAGTTGCACGTTCCCGAACCGGTCGTTCTTCCATGCGGGCACGTCGTCGGGGTTCGTGACGAACTTCCCGGCGAGCAAGTTCCCGGCCAACAACACCGCCGAAACCCTCTTCGATCGCCTGGACGCGGCGGGTCTCTCGTGGCGGGTGTACTGCGATCCGCCATGTCATGCATCGCTGACCGGGATCATTCATGCGGCGCGCCTGCGCCCGAAGTTCGCGACCAACTTCATGTCGACCGAGCAGTTCTTCGTCGACTGCGAGGCTGGCAACCTTCCCACCTACACGTTCATCGAGCCGC
>NZ_JBAVYV010000434.1:0-6640 GCF_049588435.1 Ilumatobacter sp. | reverse complement strand
ATTCCCCACTGCTGCCTCCCGTAGGAGTCTGGGCCGTGTCTCAGTCCCAGTGTGGCTGATCATCCTCTCAGACCAGCTACCCGTCGATGCCTTGGTGAGCCGTTACCTCACCAACTAGCTGATAGGCCGCGAGACCCTCCCAAACCGCATAAAGCTTTCTTCGATTCGCCATGCGACGTTACGAAGGTATTCGGTATTAGCAGACGTTTCCGACTGTTATTCCCAAGTTCAGGGCAGGTTTCTCACGTGTTACGCACCCGTTCGCCACTAGGTCTTCCGGAGCAAGCTCCATGGACCTCGTTCGACTTGCATGTGTTAAGCGTGCCGCCAGCGTTCGTCCTGAGCCAGGATCAAACTCTCCAACAAAAACGTGGCCGATTGCTCAGCGACGAGTGTCAGATGAGCACTTCACCGGATGGAATGTCCGTGTGTGTGAAGCGTCCAGCTGTATGTGGCCATTCGTGGTCGGGACCGAGCGAACTCGATCCATCTGACGAACGGCCGGTATCCGTGTTGCTGCCGGCGGGATGCCGACAGCGAAATTGACAGACAGTCTCTCGCAGCACCCCGAGGGGTACCGACTGGACTGCCCGCACTGGCGTTCTGTCTTCTCTTCCGTTTTCAAGGAGCCGAAGCTCGGAATGCGCTCTACGCTGGGATTTTGTCCCTGCGAGGCGTTGATTCCTTCGCTTTTCCGGTGGCTACTGCCTCCGTGAAGCGAGTAGCTAAGCTAACGCAGCCGAACCAGTCCGGCAACCTCGCTCAGGAAATAATCTCGACGAGGTGGTGCACCTTCTTTCCCCGGCGCAGCAATAGGTACTTCCCGTGGAGCAGTTTCTGGTCGCTGAGCTGGTCTTTCGCGGTCAACCGTGTCCCGTTCGCCGAGTAGCTGTTCTGGTCCATGGTGCGACGGGCGTCACCATTGGATTTGGCGAGATCTGTCGCCACCAGGACGTTGATGGAATCTTCGAGTTCGCGGGCGTTCATCCGCGTATGTGGGATCTCACGGGACAAGATCTCGAACGCGGCGGCAGAGGCGCCGGTCGGATCGCTCGCGAAGAGCACATCGGCGGCCTCGTTCGCCGCGACAGCCGCGTCAGCACCGTGCACGAGCGTCACCATGTCGTCGGCGAGCGCCCGCTGGCCGATGCGTCGGTGCGGCTCGGCGGCGTGACGCTCCACGAGCTCCTCGATCTCGGCAACCGGTCGGAGCGAGAACATCAGGAGTTGGGTGCGCACGATGTCGTCCGGTGTCTGCATCCAGTGCTGCCGGAACGCGTAGGCGCTCGTCTTGGCGGAATCGAGCCAGACGCGCGCTCCGCTGGTCTTGCCGAGTTTGCTCCCATCCGCAGCGGTGAGGAGTGGCCACGAGAATCCGTGGACCGCGGCCTGCCGCTTGCGGCGGATGAAGTCGACGCCCGACACGATGTTGCCCCACTGGTCCGAACCGCCGATCTGGATGACGCAGCCCTCGGTGTCGTACAGGTGCAGGTAGTCGTTGGCCTGCAGCAGCATGTAGCTGAACTCGGTGAAGCTGATGCCGTGCTCGGAATTGAGCCGCGTCTTCACGCTCTCCCGAGCGAGCATCTGATTGACCGTGACGTGCTTGCCGACATCGCGCAGGAACTCGAGGATCGTGATCGGCTGGGTCCAGTCACGGTTGTCGACCAGGGTGCCCCGCTGCGGATCGTCGAGGTCGACGATCCGGCCGAGTTGCTCCTTGATGCAGTCCACGTTGTGGTTGAGCGCATCGTCGTCGAGCAGGTTGCGTTCCTCCGACTTGCCGCTCGGATCCCCGATCATGCCGGTCGCGCCACCGGCGAGGGCGACCGCCTTGTGTCCGGCGTCCTGGAAGCGTCGCAGCATCACCAGACCGATCAGGTTTCCGACGTGCAGGCTGTCCGCTGTCGGATCGCATCCGTAGTAGATGCCGATCGGGCCAGCGGCCACCTGCGCGCGCAGGTGCTCCCGGTCGGTCGAGTCGTGAATCAGGCCACGAGCCTCGAGATCTGCGATCAGGTCTCCATCGACGAGCGTCATATCCACCTCACCGTAGTGTCGGAGCCGTGCGCGACCCATGGAACGATTCCGAACTGGTCCGACGGTTCCGCGAGCACGCGCGCACGTCGATGCCACGAGCACCGCTCAACGCGGCCCTGTGCACCGCGATCGCCGACGACCGAGCGCTCAGTTCGATGCTCGGGCACGCCCCGGCGCTCCAACAGCTACCCGTCCTGCTGTTGGCGGCGATCCACGACGCCGTGCTGCGGGACCGGGAGCACCCCATCGCGGCGTGGTACCCCAACCTGACCACCGAGGCGCGCGATCCCCTCGACGCAGATCTGGCAACGGTCCTCGCCGGGTTCGTCGACGAACGTTCGCCGCTGATCCTCGAGACCCTCGGGAGTCGGCGCGTCCAGACGAACGAGGTCGGCCGATGTGCGCTGTTCCTCCCGTCGTTCGGGCGGGTGGCCGACGAGGTCGGACCGGTCGTACACATCGACGTCGGTTCGAGCGCCGGTCTGACGACTCTGCTCCCCCACTATTCGTATCGGTACGACGACGGTGAGCTGATCGGCAGCGGCACACCATTGATCGCGTGCGACACGCGCTCCGAGGCCACGGTCACGTATCCGATCCCGCATTCGATTCCGACGGTCGCCGACTCATGCGGCATCGACCTCGACCCACTCGACCCGACCGATCCCGATGACGCACGTTGGCTCCAGGCCTGCTGCTGGCCGGATCAGACCGACCGCTTCGACCGCTTGGCTGCAGCGCTCGAGGTCGCCCGCCACCACCCGCCCCGGATGATCCGCGGCGACGCCGTCGAGCTCGTCCGACCGACAGTCGACGAACTTCGCCCGAGCGGTCACCCGATCGTCACCACTTCGTGGGTGCTCAACTACCTCGACCCGTCGCAACGGCGCGACTTCCAGGACCAACTCGACGAATTCGGCCGGACCGGTGACCTCACCTGGGTGTTCGCCGAGTCGCCGGCGCTGACCCCGGAGCTGCCCCACGACGCCGATCTCGCCGGCGAGCACACGACCGCGCTCACCGTCGTGACGTGGCGGAGCGGTCGACGCCAGGTCGAGCCACTCGGGGTGTGCCACCCGCACGGATACTGGATCCACTGGGGCTGAACGGCGGCGGACCGGTTCGGATCGAACGTTGCTCCATCGGTACCTTCGGGTGATGACGACCGGCGAGCTGACCTTCGATCCCGACGCACTACGCGACAAGTACCGACTCGAGCGCGACAAGCGGGTCCGCACCGACGGCAACGAGCAGTACCTCGAGGTGACCGGAGAGTTCTCGAACTTCGTCGACGACCCGTACATCGACGAACCGATTCGGCGATCCCCACTCACCGACGACACCGACGTGATCGTGATCGGCGGAGGGTTCGGCGGCCTGCTCGCGGGAGCACGCCTGCGCGAAGCGGGCGTCGAGAGCATTCGGATCATCGAGAAGGGCGGCGACTTCGGTGGCACCTGGTATTGGAATCGGTACCCGGGAGCGATGTGCGACGTCGAGTCGTACGTGTACCTGCCGCTGCTCGAGGAGCTCGACTACGTCCCGAGCGAGAAGTACGTCCATGCGGCCGAGATCCTGGCCCACAGCCGCGCGATCGGCGCCCACTACGACCTGTACGACAACGCCTGCTTCCAGACCGAGGTCACCGCGGTGCGCTGGGACGTCGACGAGGATCGATGGATCATCTCGACGAACCAGGGCGACGAGATGCGGGCCAGGTTCGTCGCCATGGCGAACGGACCGCTGCATCGCCCGAAATTACCCGGGATCCCGGGGATCAACGACTTCGAGGGCCACACCTTCCACACCAGCCGCTGGGACTACGCGTACACCGGCGGGGGACCCGACGGTGGACTCACCGGCCTTGCGGGCAAGCGCATCGGGATCATCGGAACCGGGGCGACCGCCGTCCAGTGCGTCCCCCACCTCGGTGAGGGCGCCGACGAGCTGTACGTCTTCCAACGCACGCCGTCCTCGATCGACGTCCGCAACAATCGACCCACCGACCCGGACTGGGCGGCGTCGCTCGAACCCGGCTGGCACACCGAGCGGATGCAGAACTTCAACGCGCTCGTTTCCGGCCAGCCGCAGCCGGTCGACCTCGTCGACGACGGATGGACGGACATCATCGGCAAGCTGCTCGTCCGGATCCAACAGGCCGGAAACGAGGCGGACCTCTCCCCCGACGGGATCGGACAGGCGATGGAGCTCGCCGACTTCGAGAAGATGGAGGAGATCCGCAGCCGCGCCCAGGAGATCGTCGACGATCCGGCGACCGCCGAGGCCCTGAAGCCCTGGTACCGCCAGTTCTGCAAGCGCCCGTGCTTCCACGACGACTACCTCCAGGCGTTCAATCGGGCGAACGTGACGTTGGTCGACACCGACGGGCAGGGTCTCGAGCGGGTGACCGCTCGCGGGATCGTGGCCAACGGGGTCGAGTACGAACTGGACTGCATCGTGTTCGCCACGGGGTTCGAGGTCGGAACCGACTACTCGCGGCGAGCCGGGTACGAGGTGACCGGACGAACCGGCGAGACGCTGACCGACAAGTGGGCCGACGGGATGGAGACGCTGCACGGCATCCACAGCCACGGATTCCCCAACCTGTTCATCATGAGTCCCGGTCAGGCCGGCTTCACCGTCAGTTTCCCGCATCTGCTCGGTGAGCAGGCAACGCACATCGCCCACATCGTCGAACACGCACTGTCGAACGAGGCGACCACGGTGGAGGTGACTCCCGAGGCCGAGCAGGCGTGGGTGCGGACGGTCATCGAGAAGTCGCGTGCCTCGCTGCCCTTCCTCGAGTCCTGCACGCCGGGCTACTACAACAACGAGGGTCAACCCGAGAAGCGGGCAGCACAGAATTCGACGTACGGCGGCGGATCGATCGAGTACTTCCAGATCCTGGCGGACTGGCGCGACTCCGGCACGCTTCCGGGACTCGACGTCGCCGCGTCGGCGTCGACCGGGCGGTCCACGTCATGAGCTGGATCGAGACGCTCGGCGAACTCACGGCGATCTCCGTGTCGACGGTCGATGACGGCATCGGTCTCGTGACCCTGAACCGGCCCGAGCGGCTCAACGCGATCACGTCGACGATGATCGACGAACTGGAACGGGTGGTGTCCGCCGTCGACGGCGATCCCGAATTGCGAGTGGTGATTCTGACGGGTGCCGGTCGCGGGTTCTGCGCCGGACTCGACCTGGAGTCGGCGGGCACGGCGCCCGGTGCCGAGCAGGTGCGGCCCACGGTCGCCGGGTTCATGTGGCAGGACCATCTCGCGACGCTGCACGAGCGGATCCATCGTTCCCGCAAGCCGTGGATCGCTGCGGTGAATGGTCCGTGTGTCGGCGGTGGCTTCGCGTTGGCTCTCGCATGCGACATCCGGACCGCGTCGCCGGCGGCCTCGTTCGGTGCCGTGTTCCTCAAGATCGGCGTGTCGAACTGCGACATGGGGACCAGCTACTTCCTGCCGCGTCTCGTCGGCGCATCGCGGTCGGCCGAACTCCTCCTCACCGCGCGCATCTTCGGCGCCGACGAGGCGGACCGGATCGGGCTGCTGAGCGCGCTCGACGACGACCCGGTCGAACGTGCGCTCGAGACCGCCCGGCTGATCGCTGCGAACGCGCCGTTCGGAACGTGGATGACCAAGGAGACGATGTGGCAGACGCTCGACGCGCCGTCACTTCGGCACGCACTCGACATCGAGAACCGGACCCAGATCATGTGCAGCGCCAACGGCGACATCGTCGAAGCGCGCAGGGCGTTCGCCGAGAAGCGACCGCCACGCTGGGGCGGACTCTGAACGTCAGTCGGTGGTGAGCGTGTCGGCGGCGTCGCGCAGTTCGCTGAAAAGCATCTCGCCGAACCCGGGGTCGTAGGCGTTCTCGGGATTCGCGCGCACGGCGGCGTCGAGCTGGTGGGCATCGGTACCGACGAGAATTCGCCAGCGGTCGGCCCGGACACCGTCGAGGATCACGGTCGCCGCCTCGGCAGCGGTCATCGGGGCCATGTCGTGGAACATCTGGTCGGCGATCTTGGCGAGTTCACGCTCTTCGTCGGACAGGTCTCGGGATCCGAAGTCGACCGAGTTCTGGACGATCGACGTGCCGATGTGGCCCGGCATCACGACCGAGGCCTTCACGTGCGGTGCGTTGACTGCGAGGTCGGTGATCAAAGCCTCGGTGAACCCCTTCACGGCGAACTTGGCGGCCGAGTAGGCGGTGTGCGGCCGTTCACCGCCGATCGATGCCCAGAACCCGTTGACGCTCGATGTGTTGACGATGTGTCCCGCCTCGGATGCGACCAACGCATCGAGGAACGCGAGCGTTCCCCAGCGCACGCCGCCGAAGCAGACGTCGAAGCAGCGGTCCCACGATTCACGGGTGTCGGTGAAGATCGATCCTCCGCCGCTCAGGCCGGCGTTGTTGAACAGCAGGTCGACGTGATCGCTGTCGTGGGCGGCGAGCACCTCGTCGCGGAAGACGAGCATCGCGGCTTCGTCGGACACGTCACACCGATGGGTGGAGACCCGGATGTCGGAGGCGGGCGCGGCGGCACGGGCCAGCGCCGCCGCCTCGGCCATGTTCGGCTCCGACA
>NZ_JBAVYV010000433.1:0-2944 GCF_049588435.1 Ilumatobacter sp. | reverse complement strand
GTCGAGCGCGGCGAGCGTGGCGGGAATCGAATCGGTCGCCCGTCGACCGCGGCCGACGTCGACGAGCGTGCCGACGATGCTGCGCACCATCTGGTGACAGAAGCTCGTCGCCGCGGTCTCGAAGCGCACCAGTGAAGCGGGCTGGTCGGCGGCCTGCACGCGGTGCCATTCCGCCTGCTGCAGGATCCGCACCAGCGACTTCTCCGGTTGCCCCTCGGCCACCTTCGGGCGTCGACAGAAGCTCGCGAAGTCGTGCTGCCCGACAAGATCGGCAGCCGCGGTGTTCATCGCCGCCAGATCGAGCGGTTCCAAAACGTGCCACGACGTCCGGGCCAGCAACGGGTTGGGCTGCGGATCGTTCCACACGTCGTAGCGATATGCCCGTGACGTCGCCGAGAACCTGGCGTCGAAATCCGGTTCCGCCCACTCGGCGGATCGGATCGCGATCGCCGGCGCGCACATCCGGTTGACCGAGCGTTGGACACGCTCCAGGTCGGCTGACGCCGGCAACAGTCCGGTGACGACCTGACCCCATCCGTGGACCCCGGCGTCGGTCCGGCCGGCCGCCGTGAGGTCGAGGTCGGTCTGCAGGATCTGCTCGAGCGTCGCCCGCAACGTTCCCATCACGGTCACCACGTCGTTCGACTCGGCGAATCCGTGGAAGTCGGACCCGTCATACGCGACCAGGAGCGCGACATTGCGCCGAGACGCGACGGAGCCCCCGGCGCTGGACGAATCCAACTCCGGGGGCCCGGTCACGGATGTACCGATCAGATCAGATCAGACGAGTTCGATACGCGCCATCTCGGCGTTGTCGCCGTGGCGCGTGCCGAGCTTCAAGATGCGCGTGTATCCACCGTTGCGCTCCATGTAACGCGGAGCGATGTCGTGGACGAGCTTGTAGGTCATCTCGCGGTCACCGAGCTGGCTCTGGATCTGACGGATCCGGTGCACCTGCATCGGGCCTTCTTCCTGAGCCTTCTTGGCCTTCGTGATCAGCTTCTCGGCGATCGGGCGGAGGTGCTTGGCCTTGGCCTCGGAAGTCGAGATGCCTTCGGCGGCGAACAGCGACGCGGCGAGGTTGGCCATCATCAGCTTCTGGTGCGAAGCCGACGAACCGAAACGGCGGGAGCGGCGTGGGGTGGGCATGATTCGTGTCTTTCTCTCAGCCTCAGCCGCGCAGCGTCAGGCCGCGCTCGTCGAGCTTGGCCTTCACTTCGTCGAGGCTCTTCTGGCCGAAGTTGGTGATGTTGAGCAGGTCGTCCTCGGTCTTGGTGAGCAGCTCGCCCACCGTGTTGACCTGGGCCCGCTTGAGGCAGTTGTTCGGACGCTCGGACAGGTCGAGATCCTCGATCGGGAGGTCGAGATCCGGGGAGCTGACCGCGACGTCGACGACTTCGCCGAGCTCGAGACCCTGGGGCTCCTCGGACATCGTGGCGACCAGTTCGGTCAGCGCCTGCAGCGTGGCACCGGCGGAGGCGAGCGCCTCGCTCGGCGTGATCGAACCATCGGTGTCGATCTCGATGACCAGGCGGTCGTAGTTGGTCGACTGCTCGACGCGGGTCGGCTCGACGTCGAACGACACGCGGCGGATCGGGCTGAAGATCGCGTCGATCGGGATCATGCCGATCGTGCGGTTGTCGTCTTCACGCTTGCTCGTGAGGTAGCCACGACCCTGCTCGATCGTCAGGTCGATCGCGAGTCGGCCCTTGCTGTTGAGCGTGGCGATGTGGAGGTCGCCATTGAGCACCTCGACGTCGGCCGGGCACTCGATGTCAGCAGCCGTGACCTCGGCGGCACCGCGCACGTCGAGGCGAACGGTGACCGCTTCGTCGGAGTGCGACGTGACGACGATGTCCTTGAGGTTCAAGATGATGTCGGTGACGTCCTCGGTGACTCCGAGGATCGTGTCGAACTCGTGGAGTGACTCGTCGAAACGGACGGTCGTGATCGCCGCACCCGGGATCGAGGAGAGAAGAGTGCGACGGAGCGAGTTGCCGAGCGTGTGGCCGAAGCCGGGCTCGAGGGGTCCGACCGCGAACTTCTGGCGGTTGTTCGACTCCTCACCGAGAGCTTCGATGGTGGGGCGCTGCATGACGAGCATTTGTGCCAGGACCTTTCCGGGGTGTTCGAGAACGTGAAACGAGTGCGTGGATGAACGGCGGCCGACGGCCGCAGATGAGCGTTACTTGGAGTAGAGCTCGACGATGAGCGACTCGCGCACCGGGATGTCGATGTGATCGCGCTCGGGGAGGCTGCGCACGGTGACCTGCTTGCCGCCGTCGCCCTGCTCGAGCCAGCCGACGAGCGACCGGTCGAGGGTGTCGATGTTGTGCTGGATCACGATCATCTTCGCGGCCTTCGGCGAGAGCGACACGATGTCGCCCTTGCGTGCGGTGTAGCTCGCGATGTCGAGACGCTTGCCGTTCACGCTGATCAGGCCGTGGTTCACGAACTGACGAGCCTGAGGCCGGGTCGAGGCCCAGCCGGCGCGATAGACGATGTTGTCGAGACGCTGCTCGAGCAGGCGCAGCAGGTTCTCACCCGACGGCCCGTCGAGGCGGACGGCCTCGTTGTACGTCTTCTTGAACTGACGCTCGAGCACTCCGTAGATGTACTTCGCCTTCTGCTTCTCCTGCAGCTGCGCGAGGTACTCGGAGCCCGAGTTGCGACGACGCGTCCGGCCGTGCGCACCCGGCGGGAACGGACGACGTTCGAGGACCTTGCGGCCCTTCTCGTTCTCGAAGATGTTGGTCGACAGACGGCGCGAAACGCGCAGCTTTGGTCCGGTGTAGCGAGCCATGACTCAGCGTCCTCTCTCAGCCGCGCCGGCGCTTGGGCGGCCGGCAACCATTGTGGGGAACAGGGGTGACATCCTTGATCGACACCACTTCGATGCCGGTCTGCTGGATGGAGCGCACGGCGGCGTCTCGGCCGGAGCCGG
>NZ_JBAVYV010000432.1:0-5454 GCF_049588435.1 Ilumatobacter sp. | reverse complement strand
CGATCACGTCGTCGAGCGGCCGACGTGCGATCTCGGCCTCTCGAGCCCGCTCGCGGAGCAGTGGGGCGAGCTCGCGGGCGGCTCGGATGCAGTCGTCGTGTGTCATCGATGTTGTTCCTATCATGGTCGTTTCCTCGATCACTCGATGATGTCGGTCTCGGCGAGGGGGTTGTGCACCAGGCCCGGTGCGTATCGTTCGATGTCACCGTCGTGATCGCTGGCGAGGAGTTGCCCCATCGAGCGTCGTCCGCCGGTCAGGCGGAACATCTCCCACAGGTCGCCGCGCACTTCGAGTTCGACGTCGCCGGTTCCGTACTCGAAGACATGGTCACCGCCGATCACCCGGATCGCTCCGAGTCCGTGCGTCGAGAGGTCTTTCTCGACGAAGCTCGTCTTGGTCCACATCACCAACTCGATGCCTGACGAGGATCGGTCCGAATGCGTGCCCAAGGCGCCTGCGAAGTCGTGCTCGTGCGACACGAGATCGATGACGAGTTGGCCGAGTTGCGGCACGTTGCGCAGCAGCGCTTCGAACGCAGGACCGTTCCTGGAGAACTGCTCGAGCTGATCCGCGACGCTGATGTCGGCACGATCGGCGATCAGCGTCTCCGCCCAGGCCGCTGGGTCGCCCGTCGGCCGGTTCCCCGCCGACAACTCCTCGGCGAGTCCGTTCACGTGGCTCAACAGATCGCGCACGCGCCACTCCGGGCAGGTCGGAACGGTGCGCAGCTCGTCGTCGGCGGAGATGCCGTCGAGCAGCGCTGTCGTTCGCAAGCGTGCTGCTTCGTATTCATCTGCCCAGCGTTCGCCGCTCGGATGGATCAGGTCATCGGTGCTCATATTGCTCCCCAGCGTCATTCCCCGCGCCCCGGCTATCCGGGCTTGCCAACGACGCAGTATTGTAAGACAATGTGACCGACGTCAAGTCGAAGGAGTGGCAGGGGTGCCACCCACCCAAATCGAAGGGGTATGAATGAGTGAACGTGCACGTGCGCTGACATCGGAGGAGATCGAGACCTATCGACGCGATGGCGTGGTCTGTCTTCGCGACGCGTTGAGTGATGACTGGGTCGCCGTGGTGAAGGAGGCCGTCAATGACGCAGAACGGCGCTACACCGAATCGTCAGACGTTGCGTCGGCCGAGCCCACCCTGGGGGCCTCGCACCTGCACGCGATGTCGCAGCTCGGCGAGATGCTCGAGTCGATGGGGTCGAAGGTGCTCCGCGACGGTGACGCGTCTGGCGACACCGAAGGTCAGTTCATCCTCGTCAACAATGCCGTCCTCGACTTTCCGGCCGTCCAACATCTCGCCTTCGAGAGTCCGCTCGGCGAGATGGCCGCTCAGTTGTTCGGTGCGGACAAGGTGAACTTCCTGTTCGACCAGATGTTCATCAAACAGCCGGGGGCGAACACCCGAACCGCCTTCCACCAGGACTGGGGCTATTTCCACGTCGACGGCGAGCAGGTGGCGTCGTTCTGGACCGCGGCCGAACCCGTCGCGACAGCGAACGGCGGCATGGGTTACGTGCGCGGGTCGCACCGTTGGGACCTGCATTCGCCCAACGTGTTCGTGGGACAGGCGCCCATGGGCGACCACGGGCTGCCGACCTTGCCCGACATCGAAGGACACGAAGACGACTATGACATCGTCTACTTCGACGTGGAACCCGGTGACGTGATCGTCCACGACTACCGAACCGTCCACGGCTCCCGCGGCAACACGTCGCTCAGCAGCACGCGGCGAGCAGTCTCACTCCGTTTCGCTGGAGACGACGCCTCCGTCCTGCACCGCCCGAGCGCGCCCGCGGAGTTTCCCGTCGACCCGAACCTCCGAGACGGAGACCCACTCGACAGCACGACCTACCCCGTGGTGTGGCCGAGATCCTGATGCGACATCCAAGTGAGGAGACGAACACCATGACCACCCGGGCGCCGAGCATCGACATCGACCTCTTCTCCGACGAGGCCATCGCCGACCCGTATCCGTTGTACGCGCAGATCCGCGATGCGGGCCCTGTCGTCTGGCTGGAGCAGTACGACATGTGGGCGATCTCGCGTTTCGACGACGTTCGGGCCGCGCTGCGCGACGACTCCACGCTGCTCTCCGGCAGAGGCGTCGCTGTGAACCCGGCGCTCAACGACACTGGCAGCCAGAACTCACTCGTGAGCGACGGCGACGACCACAAGCGCCTGCGCACGGCGGTGATGAAGCCGATGATGCCCAGTGCGCTGCGCGACATTCGCGGTCGGATGCAGGAACTCTCCGACGAGCTCGTCGACCGGTTGCTCACCGTTGACAGCTTCGACGGCATGACCGACTTCGCACACCACCTGCCCGTCAGCGCCGTGTCCTTCTTCGTCGGGTTGCCCGAGGAGGGGCGCGAACGCATGCTCCACTGGGCAGCTGCAGGCTTCAATGCGCTCGGACCGATGAACCAGCGAGGCCAGATGGCCATGCCAGACCTCATCGAGGGCATTCAGTACATCACCGGCCTCGACCGAGACTCGCTCGCACCGGAGGGTTGGGCGGCGGGCCTCTACCAAGCTGTCGACGATGGTCTGATCAACGTCGACGAGGCGCGCATGCTCGCGTTCGACTACGTCGTTCCCAGTCTCGACACCACCATCCTCGGCACCGGCCACATGCTCCATCAACTCGGCTGCAACCCCGAACAGTTCGACAAGGTCAAGAACGACCCGTCGCTGATCCTCCCGACCGTGCACGAAGCGCTCCGCATCGGCTCACCGGTCCGTGCGTTCACCCGGCTGGCCGACACCGACTACGAAGCCGGCGATGTGTCCATTCCCGCCGGCGACCGCGTGATCATCCTGTACGGGTCGGCCAATCACGATGAACGCCACTACCCGAACCCGACCGCCTTCGACATCGAGCGCGAGGCCAAGGACCACGTCGCCTTCGGAACCGGCGTCCATCGCTGTGCAGGTGCTCACCTCGCCAACATGGAAATGGAATGCCTCCTCGACGCCATGGTCCGCAAGGTCACCACCATCGAAGTGGGCGACCCCACGCCGTTCCCCAGCAACATGCTCGCCGGCTTCGCGTCGTTCCCGGCGAAATTCAGCTGAACCACCCCGCCCCGACGCCAACCACATCGAAAGACACGCGATGACCAACTACGGCAACAGCATCAAACATGTCGAGGACTACATCCGACTTCCGCTGCTCTACAACCACTGGTACGTCGCAGGAACCTGCGAGGAGTTCGGTCGCGATCCGAAAGCGAGAACGCTGCTCGAGCGGTCGATCGTGTTCTATCGAACGACCGACGGGAAACTCATCGCCTCACAGAACCGGTGTCTCCACAGGGCATATCCGCCGAGCGAGAGCAAGCTTGACGGTGACGAACTGGTCTGCGGCTACCACGGCATTCGGTACAACACCGAGGGCCTCATGGTGCGCGTGCCCAGCCAGAAGAAGTGCCCCGAGCGCAAGCTGCGCATGTACCCGGTGGTCGAACTGGGTCCGCTCGTGTTCATCTGGATGGGCGACGAGGACGCACCCGACATGGACCGGCTTCCCGATCTCCCGTTCCTCGCCAACGCCGAGATGCTCACACTGCATGGGCAGCACCATCTCGAAGGCAGCTACCTGCTCATGCAGGAGAACCTGAACGACCTGACCCACTTCGCATATCTCCACCACGACAGCGCCGGGTTCGACGACGGGTTCCTCGAACTCCCCACCTTCACCGAGGAGACGCCCGAAGGCGTCAGCTGCTACCGCGTGCAGCGCGACCCGGCCGAGGCCAGCAAGTTCTTGCCGCCAGATGTGCAGGCGCGAATCGGTGATCGCCCCGTCGAGCAGTGGGACGGCGGCGTGGCGATTTCGCCCGGCGTGTTCAAAGGCGACGCCCCGATCAAGGTCGGCGACCCCGACTCCGCCCCGGAATCAGGGGATCTCGAGATCTTCAACCGGTACATCATGCACTACCTCACGCCGGAGACTGCCACGACGCACCACTACTGGTGGTCGGTCACCGACGACTATTCACCGAACGTCCCCGAGGTCAGCGAGCTGATGACGGCCACCTTCGACAAGGTGTTCAGCGAGGACGCCTGGGCCGTTGCGCACATGCAGAAGCTGTTGGACGAGGACAAGCACGACTACCAGGAGCTCGTCATCGGCGGCGACAAGGCCGGCCTGTTGTTCCGGCGAAAAGTGCTCGGTTGGGTCGAAGAGGAATACGGGAGCACAACGCCGTGAACCCGAGCATCATCGGCTGGTCGCACCTCCCCTTCGGCCGACGCGACGACACCCTCGAAGAGATGATCATCGAGGTCTCCCGCGGCGCCATCGCCGACGCCGGCATCTCTGCCAACGACGTCGACGCCACGTGGCTCGGCCACTTCAACAGCGGACTGGTTCCCGACGGGTTCCCTGCGTCACTCGCTCTCGAGGCCAGCGAAGGACTGCGGTGGAAGCCGGCCACCCGAGTCGAGAACGCGTGTGCGTCGGGGTCAGCCGCGATCTACAGCGCGATCAACGCCATCAAGGCGGGTGAGGCCGAGATCGCGCTCGTCGTGGGTGCCGAGAAGATGACGAACAACAGCACCGCCGACGTCGCGGCTGCACTCGGCGGTGCGTCGTATCAGAAGGAAGAAGCCGGTCAGTCCTTCCCGCAGATCTTCGCCCAGTTCGCGCAGGCCTACTTCGCCGAGTTCGGCGACCATTCGTCGACGCTCGCCGCCATCGCTGCGAAGAACCATGCCAACGGTGCGAAGAACCCGCTGGCACACATGCGCAAGGACGTCGGCTTCGACTTCTGCAACACCGTGTCGGAGAAGAACCCGATGGTGGCCGCACCGCTTCGCGTCACCGACTGCTCGCTGATCTCCGACGGTGCCGCTGCAATTGTCATCGCGTCCGACGACGTGGCGAAGACGTTCGACCGAGCGATTCGCTTCGGCGCGACCGCCCACGTCCAAGACGTGCTGCCGATGTCGCGACGCAAGCTCACCGATTTCGAGGGGCCGGGCCGCGCTTTTGCCTCGGCCTTCGCTCAGGCGGGCATCTCGGTGAACGACCTCGACTTCGCCGAGATCCACGACTGCTTCACCATCGCCGAACTGCTCGTCTACGAGGCGATGGGACTCGCGCCGAAGGGTCAGGGTGCGTCCGTCCTCGACGACGGCACCGTGTATCCCGACGGCGATCTCCCGATCAACCTGTCCGGCGGGCTGAAGGCCAAGGGGCACCCGGTCGGTGCAACGGGCGTGTCGATGCATGTGATGACGGCCATGCAGCTGACCGGCACGGCCGGCGATCTGCAGAAGGCGGACGCTGAACTCGGCTGCGTGTTCAACATGGGCGGATCGGGCGTCGCGAACTACTGCTCCGTACTCGAACGCCGCAACTAGCCATCTGAGTTTCCTGACCCGAGGACATCCATGACCATTGTTTCTGACATTCAACTCCCGGCCCCTCATCCATTC
>NZ_JBAVYV010000431.1:0-12723 GCF_049588435.1 Ilumatobacter sp. | reverse complement strand
GATGACGGGTGCGGCAACGGCGAACCCGTAGAAGAGCACGCCCCACGACACCAGCTGCGCGATCGCCAGCGTGAGGGTCGCCCGGCGAAGCGCTGGCGACCCCCACCCGGCGGAGGTGGCCCCAGTGGCGTCAGTTGCAGCAGGCGTTGGCCGCATTCGAGACCGCTGCCAGATCCCGCTCGACAGTGGCCGAGCCAGCACGCATGCGGTCGAGCGAGCAGACGCCGGTCTCGGGCAGGATCAGCTGGACGTCCTCGGCCGCTGCCTGGTCGCCGGCGAGCTTCGCCACGACGGAGCGAACCTGTTCGTACCCGGTTGCGAGCAGAAACGTCGGGGCTCGTCCGTAGCTCTTTGCGCCGACGATGTAGAAGTTTGGTTCGGGGTGGGCGAGTTCCGCTGCTCCGTGTGGAGGGACCGACCCGCACGAGTGCACGTTGGGGTCGATCATCGGTGCCAGGGACCGGGCGCTCTGCAACACCGGATCGACGTCGACACGCAATTCGGACAGCATCTCGAGGTCGGGGCGGAACCCGGTCGCGTTGACGATCCGATCGAACGGGCCAACCTTGCGACCGTCGACGGCGATCAGCGTGACCCCATCAGGGCCGCTGGCGATGCGCTCGGTCCGGAACCCAGTGACGAGCTGCACGGTGCCGTGATCGACGACGTGCTGAGCGTCGGCGCCCAGCTTGCCCCGCTCGGGGAGTTGGTCGTTGGCCGTGCCACCGAACATTTGTCCTGGATCCGCACGCCGCACGATCCAGGTGACCTCGGTGCCGGGAGCACGTTCGGTCAGCACGGCCAGATCAAGGACTGCGTTCTGAGCGGAGTGGCCGGAACCGACGACCGCGACGCGGCGTTTGGCGTAGCGTCGGCGATCACGACCCAGGACGTCGGGGATGCCGGCTTCGATCAGGTCAGCCGCGTGATGTTCACCGATCGCGGGGCGCCCGTCGGCTCCGACGGGGTTCGGCGTGAACCACGTTCCTGTCGCGTCGATCACCGCCCGGGCGAGCGTACGTTCCGGACCGAACGGGCTCTCCGTGCTGATCAGGAATGGGGCCTCGCCGCGTGCTGACGTGGTGACCTTGTCGGTTCCGGCGCGTGTGATGCCGACCACGAGCCGGTTTGTTCGCAGCGCGCTACCGATCGCTGGCATCGACGCCAACGGCTGCAGGTAGCGCTGGATCAGTTCGCCGCCGGTCGGATGCTCCTGGTCGTTCGGCGCGATCCAGCCGTCGGCCTCGAGCAATCGGCGGGCGGCCGGGTCGATGTTGTGGCTCCATGGTGAGAAGAGTTGGACGTGCGACCACTCGCGGATGCTCGTGGCGGCATCGTCGCCGACTTCGAACACGACGAACGGGATACAGCGTTCGTGGAGGTGAGCCGCAGCGGCGAGGCCGACGGGACCAGCTCCGATCACGGCGACGGGAAGGTTGGTGGGGGTCATGGAAATGTCTCCTTCAGAGCGTGGATGGATACAGGTTGAGACGCACCGTTCGCCCGTGAGATGCTTTCCTCGGGATTGTTGCGTCCGCCACCCGTCGGCGAGCGTCTGCATGACCATGGAGACGACGATGACACTGACCCACGACACCGACGGTGCACTCGACCTCGTCACGATTTGGGGCGAGGTCGGCGCGTCGATCGAGCGGTTCGTGCGCCGTCGGATCAACGATCCCCACCAGGCTGACGACATCGTTGCTGACGTGATGCTGCGCATTCACCAGAATCTCGGTTCCCTGGACGACCACGACCGAGTCACAGCGTGGGTGTTCCGCATCACCCGCAACGCGATTACCGACCACTACCGCCGTTCGGGCCGGCGACGCGAAGCGCCCGCCGCCGACATCGAACCGGTTGCCGAGCCGAGCGCCGACAACTGGCTTGACGATCAAGAGGCCACGCTGTCAGAGCTCGCTTCGTGCATCCGGCCGCTCGTCGATGCACTCCCCGCCGACTACCGGCGTGCGCTCGAGCTCACCGACTTCGACGGCCTCACCCAGACCGACGCCGCCCGGCTCGAAGGGATCTCGCTGTCGGGGATGAAGTCACGCGTGCAGCGTGGTCGCCGACAGTTCTCGACGCTGGTCAAGCAGTGCTGTGACGTCACCACCGATACCCGTGGCGAACTGGTCGACTTCCAGCTCCGCGTCGATGGGTGCGGTTGCCCTCCCCAGCAGTGATCTGACGCCGATGTCCGGCGAAGGACGCAGATTGAGACCTGGCCGTCAGAGCCACCGTCTCTACAGGTGTTCAACCTCAACAAGGAGCACCTGCCATGAACCAGTTCATCCGTCCCGTCCAGATCACCCCTGAAGCGCACCTCATCCAAAGCTTCTGGAAGCATCCAGGAGCACCCGTCGGTATCCACATGAATTCGATGGTGCTCGCCAGCCGCGAACCCGTCGTGTTCGACACCGGCGTTGCCGCCGACCGCGACGGTTGGCTCGCCGCCGTGAGTTCGGTCGTCGAGCCCGACGACGTCCGGTGGATCGTGGTCACCCACGAGGACCCCGACCACACCGGCAACCTCGCCACCGCCGTCGAGCAACTCCGCAATGCGACCGTCGTGACGTCGTGGTGGATGACCGAGCGACTCGTCGGCACGATCGACCTCGACCCACGTCGCATGCGCTGGGTCGCGAGCGGTGAATCGCTCGACATCGGTGACCGGACGCTCACCTTCCACCGTCCGCCGATCTTCGACAGCCCCACCACACGCGCCGTGTTCGACACCAGCACCGGATTGTTCTGGGCCGGAGACCTCGGCGCAGCGCTCGGACCCGAGGCCGTCGTGCACGCCGACGAGATGCCCGCCGATGAACTCGCCGCCAGCTTCGTCGCCGGGCACGGCTGGATCAGCCCCTGGATCTCCATGGTCGACGACACCAAGTACCAGACCGAGGTGAACCGGATCGCGAACCTCGGCATCACAACCTGGGCCCAAACCCACGGTCCCGTGTATGAGGGTGCCCACATCGATCGAGCGATCGAGCTGCTGCGAGGAGTCCCCGCAGCCGATGCGGTCCCCCAGCCCGGACAAGCCGACCTCGACGCGGTCGTGGCGTCGATGCTGACCGCTGCCTGAGGCAGATCCCCGGTCACATCGACCACTCGTTTACCACCGGATTCTCTCCAGCCCAGATCGGACTCGCCATGCAACACGCTCGTATTCAGCCCACACCGACGGCGTGATCACCGGTGACGACGGGTCTCGGGGCTGCTGACCACGAGGAGCCCGTCTTGGGTGAACGTGCGCGTGGAGAACCCGAAGCGTCGTCGCAGCTCAGCGCGAACTGCGCGTCGGAGTGCGTTCATCTGGTCGCCGGGGACACCAACGATCTCCGCGGTTCCATGGTCGTTGACCGCGGTCGCGGCGAGGTCGGCCAGCACTCCGACTCGGCTGTCGGGTACAGGTGTGGGAAATGCCTTGTCGATCACGGCCAGGCATTGGTGACAGGTTGGCGCCTCGGGACGTTCAACGATCTGTCCGGTGTGATCGGCGAAGTCGTCGGCCGCGGTGGCTTTGGCTGCGAGGTGAATCGCGGTCCCAGTTGCGGTCCGGGGGAGCAGCATCAGTTGATCGACGACGTCGAGGGCGTTGAGCCGGCTGCCCATGCTGACACCGTACGATTCTGAGGACACCCAGTCGATCGGTCGGATCAAGGTCCCGCACCGTGGTCGAGCTCGAGGCGCTGGCCATGTACCAACCATGTACCAGCACCTCGGTAGATGGAGGGGAGTAGAGGGGAATAGTGGGGAGGAGAAAACCTCGGCTGAGCAGGCAAGATGTGTCTCAACCTGGGGTTGAGTGATCTTCGGGTTTCGGCCTCATAGCCCGAAGGTCGCAGGTTCAAATCCTGCCCCGCCACCAACGAGAAGGCCCGGAACCATTGAGGTTCCGGGCGGGTCTTTCAGACGCTCCCGTCGGAGGCGGAGGGGCGGCGATATCCGCTGGCGTAGGCGGTTCGGTCGGGGTGGGTGGGTTCATTTCACGTGGATGTGGACGCCGTCTGTGGGGCGCATGCTGGCGAAGCCTGTGGGGGCGATCTCGGTGCGTTCGGGGACCAACGGCCCGGGTACGGCTCGTGCCAGTTCGAGTGCGAGCACCTTCAGTTCGGTTGTGGCAAAGGCAAGCCCCAGGCACCGTCGGGCACCGCCGCCGAACGGGATCCACGCACCCTGCGCGACGTGGTGGTGATGCTCGTGTCCTTCGATCCAGCGGCCGGGACGGAACTCGAGTGGGTCGGGCCACAGCGAGGCCATCCGATGCGTCACGTATGGGCAGTAGAACACGAACGGGCCGGGTGGCAGGGTGTGTCCGAGCACGTCGAACTCGGCCTCGATTCGTCGGCCGGCGATGTAGCCGGGTGAGCCCAGGCGTAGTGTCTCGCTGGTCACCCCGTTGAGCCACGGCATCCGAGCGAGCATGTCGCCGTCGATCATCGTGCAGTTGGTCTCCGAGTCGTTCGAACTGTTCGCGATCTCGTGTACTTCGCGCTGCAGCTCGGTCCACACGGTCGGGTTCGTTGCAAGGAAGTGCACCATCCACGAGGCGGCAGCGGTTGTTGTGTCGTATCCGGCGGCGATCAGGCTGACGATTTGGTCGCGGAGTTCGACGTCGGTCAACTGTTCGTCGTCGCGGGCGACCAGCAATGACGACAGCAGATCGACGCGGTCCGCGAGGTCGACCATGGTGCGCCGTCGTTCGATCTCGTCGTAGACGATCTTGTCTGCTGCGCGTCGTGACTTCATCGCTGCCCGATACGGGGTGCCTGGCCATTCGTGATCGAAGCGTTTCCACGGTGGGCGGTTGATGTAGTGGAACGCGTCCTCCAACCGGTCGCCGAACTCGTCGGCCCGGTTCCCCATGTCGTCACCGAACAGGGCGCTCATCACGATCCGGCGGATACAGACCCGCAACTCGCTGGATGCCTCGTGGTCGGTCCCCGGTGTCCAGGAGGCAAATGTCGACCGCGCTTCACTCGACATCATTTCGATCGTGTCGTCGAGCTTGCGTCGCCCGAACGCAGGCTGCACGACCGCGCGCCGTCGCGCATGGTCGGCGCCGTCCGAGACCACGATCGCCGTCTCGCCGTCAACGGGGATCAGGGGCTCCATCGCGTCATGCCACGACACCGTGCCGGCACCCTGTGCGAACACTTCGCGGGTTCCGGTCGGCCCGAAGACGTTGATCGCCCGGAACCGTCCGATGCCGAGGGCGCACACTTCTCCGTACTCGTCCAGCAGCTTCGGCAAGGTGCCGTAGACATCGCGAGCCAATCGAATCGTCCATCGAAGATTGGCGATCCCGCGGGGACCGGGAAGCGAATCACTCATGAGGTACCGCCTTTCAGGAGGAGGCTGTCAGCCGCCCGCTCGTCGAAGTCGAACACGTCGAGAGAAATCGGGTTGATCGGGGTCGGTTCGTCGATCTCGGCGGAGACGCCTCGACGATCAGCCTGGTCGCCTCGGTGCTGAAGCCGCGATTTCGGGCGCCGGCCGAAAGTGCGATGCGAAGGCTGTCCGGGTCCCACTCGTTGATCATGACTTCGCAAGCCATGCACCGGTCTCCGTGTCGACGGCAGCGAGGTCGAGTCGATCATTCTGATCATTGTGGTTCGCGCAGCACGCGGCGATCTGGCCCTGACGAACTGCGTCGCGTTGCCGGCTCCTGGCCATCGCGGACAGTACGACGATCAGCGAGAGCAGCGCCGTGACCATCCCGATCACGGCGATGATGGCTCCGCCCCGGACGAACCACTGCAGCCAGCGCCGGTCGATGTCGGTACGGCGCACCGATTCCGGGTCACCTGGGAGGTAGCTGATCTCGACGATCGACCCGACGGTCGGCGGTCGGCCGGTCGAAGCGGTTCCATCGGTCACGCGATGGGTCCGACCGGCGGTGTCGACATACTCGTACACAGGCGAGAAGACTGGTTTGGCGATGCCGTCGATCAACACCGTCTCTTCGACGGAACCAACGATCTCTGCTGTCGTGGCGACCCCGTTCTCGGGTGGCTCGGTGTCTGCCTTCGCCGACCAGCCGACGAGCACGAAGACGGCGCCGAGCGCGACGAGGAAGAAGCCAGTGACCATTCCGGTGGCGAGTCCGATCGTTGCACAACGCATGGCTGCAAGCTAGAGAACGGCGCCAGGAGCGATATCGGAATTGGTGTACCCCTCATACGATCCCGATTCGAGGTCGTTGCGA
Source organism: Ilumatobacter sp. (assembly GCF_049588435.1). Taxonomy (GTDB): domain Bacteria; phylum Actinomycetota; class Acidimicrobiia; order Acidimicrobiales; family Ilumatobacteraceae; genus Ilumatobacter_A. Next base: position 6,506 of record NZ_JBAVYV010000431.1, on the reverse strand, counting down.
TCCTCTTCGAGCCCCCGCGCGAACGCGCGCCGCACGCTGCGGCGGAGCAAGGGTGCCACCACGGCGTCGAGTCCGCGGACTTCGGCATCGAGACGGGCTTCGACCGTCGAGCGGTCTGCTCCATCGGGCTGGACGTCGAAGGTGATGGTGCCACCGGCGAACTGGCCAGAGATGACCGTGTTGATCAGCGGACCCTCGTCGAGTCGTTCGAGTTCGAGCTCTTGGGTGATTCGTACCGGGCCGACCCGCGTGACTTGTCGATAGTGGCACCGCGCGCCGTCTTCGTTGAGCACTTCGAAGCGGACGCCCCGATGGAGGTTCGTCTCGGCATGGTGAGCGACATCGGCGAACTGGCGTCGAACGATGTCGGCGGGTGCAGCGATGGAGATGGAGCGGCGGACGTCGAGGCTGGGCATGAGTTCATCTTCGCGAGATGGCATGCTCATGTCAAGATGGCATTCCCATGCCACTGCGGCCCGCGGCGGCGTGGCAGACTCTTGGCGTGAGTGAAGTTGCTGACGCGTCGTTCGTGCCCTCTTCCCTGCGCGAGGACAACCGGCGCCGACTGAGGGAGCGAGTCGTGGCCGCGGCTGTGGAGCTCGTTCGCGAATCGGGTGACGTCTCGTTCACGATGCCCGCTGTGGCCGAGCGTTCGGGTGTGTCACTGCGGACGCTGTACCGCCATTTTCCGAGCAGGGCCGATCTCGTCGAGGCGTTGGCGTCCGTCGCCGACCAGGTGGTCGAACTGTCACCACCGACATCACTGGACGAGATCGAGCCATGGCTGTGCGCGGCATGGACCAATCTGATGGCAGAAGAAGCACTGTTGCGTGCCCAGCACCTCGGTGCCAGCGGCACAGCGCTTCGCAGAGCGCGCACCCCGCGACATCGCTCCGCGACCGCCGCGGTGATCGACGCGCTGTGCCCGGGCCTTGCCGAGAACGCACGAGCCGAGATCATCGATGCCACGCTGCTGCTCACCTCGTCAACAGCGTTGTTCGAGTTCGTCGACGTACTCGAGGTGAGCGTCGAACGGGGCGCACACGTGGCGGCACGCGCGGTGCAGGCAATCCTGGCCACCCACTGCTGAGCTGAAGCGCACATCGATGCTCACTCAGTCGTGAGACGTGCCGGTAGTCGCCATGAGCTGGCTGATCCAGGTCGGTTGATGCACATCGCTTCGAGCTTGGAACTCGACGACGTGGGGCTTGATGTCGAGGACGGGCGTGGCGTCGATGGCGTCGAGACCTTTGACGGTGATCGTGAGGTCGGTGACATCGACGAGTTCACAGGTGGTGACGCCGAGTCGGTTGGGTCGGGCCTTGGCGGGCTGGGCGAAAATGCCGACGAGTGGCCAGTCGCTGCGTTTCCGTGGGCGCCGTGCCCCGAGGTTGATCTTGGTCGCCTCGACACGGTCGAACAAGTACACGACCTCGCCTCAGTCGTCGTCCTCGGGGGCGACTCGCGGTGAGTGGACGCGCCCGATTGCGGTGACGGTCGCGGTTGGCGGCTCCGTGCGGTCCGCTTGTCGACTGCTGATTCGGGCTTCGCCGGCACGGATCATGTTGTCGAGGTCGAGGAGACCGGCGGGCCCGCGTTGAATCGAAGCCGCCATGGCGCGCTCCGAGTCACGGATGCTTTCGAGCTGCGAGATGACGTCGTCGAGACGGTTCAGGGGAATGGAGAGGACGCCGTCCGCGTCGGCAACGATGACGTCGCCAGATCGAACTGTCCGTCCGAGGAGGACGGCCGATCCTCCGACGCGCGCTGGTCCGTTGGACATTGGGGGATTGGGGTTGAAGCCGCGACACCAGACGGGAAGCCCGGTGTCCATCACACCTTGGCGGTCTCGCATTGGGCCGTCGGTGATGAGGGCTGCGCCGCCGGCGTCGCGAATCACTGAGGCGATGAGTTCACCTCCGGCCGCACAGCTTGCGTGAGCGCGAGAAGCGGCGACAACGACGTCACCTTGTTGCACCACGTGGGTCGCGGCCAGTGTGGCGAGCACGTCTCCGGGAGTGTTGTCGGCGACGAGGGCCGGGCCGACAACGCTTGTCGATGGGCGACGTCCGACATCGATTGGGTGGACAGCGATCGTGGTTGTTACGAGAGGATCCGCAAGAGCGTCGCAGACCTGACTTGTCGGTGCGCCTCGAAGCGCTGCGAGCTGGTCGGGCCGCGGCCGAGAGAAGCTGGAGTCGACGAAGAGGAACGGTCTACTGTTCGACATTGCTGCTCCTGACCGAACTGTTGAGGTGAGCTGTGGTGTCGGCGTTGTGCCATTCGTCGAGAACTGAGGTGAGGACGCAGGCCAGCGCAAAGGGTGCGTCGCGTGCGATGAGGTGCCCGGAATCGACATTGACCACCTCGGTCTGCGGTACGCGACGGCGAAGTCGGTCAACGTCGTGGTCGGTGACTGCGGAGTCACTCGCGCGAACGAGCAGGATCGGTTGCCGGAACTGAGCGAGGACGCCTGCGAGGTCCGTGCCGTGGGCGAGGACGTCGTCGACCAGTCCGGTCGCACGGGCGAGTACTCCTTCTCGTTCCAGGAAACGCCGAGCGAACGACGGCGACGGGTCCGGAACGACATCGACGAGAACCAGGCCACGAATTCTTGTCTGCACGGTCTCGACCGACATCGCCCCGATCGCGGCGATGCCGCCGAGCGACGACCCAACGACAACACACCGTTGCCCGATGGAGTTGATCATCGCGACGGCATCATCGACGATCGGCCAGAACACGTCGCGCGTTCCTTGGCTGTTGCCGTGACCGCGCAGGTCGAACGTCACGCACCGATATCCGGCCGCCGCAAGGCGAACGGTGATCGGGGTCCACACCGACCGTCGCTCACCACCTGCGTGGAGCAACAAGATGGTCGGACCGGTACCGATCACGTCCCCGCTCAGTCGCACGTCCCCGCGATCCAGTTCGAACTGCTCGACAACGGGGCGCTTCGATACCTCTCGTGGATGCTCGATGGAGGTTTCTCCGATGATTACGCTAGCGCTCTGCATTGATTAATCAAGGTAACGATCCTTGCTTGGGTTGTCAAGGTAATGTCGCGGCATGTCGACGCGTCGCCGGCGAACCCCAGAGACCGCTCGTTCCGAAATCCTCGAGGCGGCGTCGAAGCTGTTGTCCACGGGCGGAGTCGCAGCGGTACAGGTGAGGGCCGTCGCGTCTCTCGTCGAGATGACCGACACGGGGGTCAATCACCATTTCGGCAATCGAGAAGGACTCCTCGACGCCCTACTTCGTCATGGAGGCCGGAAGGTTCGCCAGGCGGTCGAAGGGTCTGCTCGCGCAACAGGAGAAGGACAGATCGATCTGCGCCAGATCATCGACGCGCTCTCACATGTCTACTCGAATGGGTACGCGGAACTGGCCGTCTCACTCCACGCCGCAGGATGGCGTGACGACGGAGTTGGAATCCTCGAACCCATCGTCATGGCACTCCATCGACGCCGGGCCGATCCCGCTGCCGACATCGACGAGACGCGACACGCCGTCGCAGCACTCCACGCAGCAATCGCACTCGACCCGATCTACGGCGAAGCGTTTCGGGCAAGCGCAGGGATCAGCTCGCCGAACACCGACGAACCCGGGCGGACAAAGCAATGGTGGGAGCATCATCTCGCACGCAGTTTGGGAATCTCAGCACAGATCGATCCCTCCGACCACTGAGCCGACAACTCAAATCGACGCCCGAGCCCCGGTTTACGTGGACGCCATGATGTTCCCCCAGACCGGGTCACCTGCGATCGATCCGCTATTCCACGAACGGGCGGTACCGCCGGAACCTGCCCCCTCCGTCGCGAGGGAACGCAGATCGACGCCAGCAGATACCTGCCGGACCCGCTCGAGAACCGGCACGGCGAGCGGTAGCTGACCGTTCTGGGACTGACCAAGATGGCGCACAGTCTCGGGCACCAGGCCGCGAGACGCGAGGCGGAACGTGTTGCGGATGAGGTGCAGCACGCAGGTCTGCACGACCGCTAGGGGCCAGGTTGCTTCGATCGACTCGGGCAAGCCTTTGAGGCCGTCGCACACGACGATGCACGCGTCTTCGACGCCGCGGTTCTTGATCTCGGTGAGCACCTGGAGCCAGTACTTGGCGCCTTCGCCGCCGGTGCCGACCCAGAGTCCCAAGATGTCGCGTTTGCCGTCGACGGTGACACCGATCGCTGCGTAGACGGGCCGGTTGGCGACTTGGCCGTCACGGATCTTCACGACGAGGGCGTCGATGAAGATCACCGGATACACGCGATCGAGTGGCCGGTTCTGCCAGTCGGCCATCTCGTCGAGGACCCGGTCGGTGATCTTCGAGATCGTCTCGCGGGAAATCTCCGTCGAGTACACCTCCATCAGATGGGCCTCGACCTCACCGGTCGTGAGGCCTTTCGCGGTGAGCGAGATCACCATTGAATCGACCCCGTCCAGGCGGCGTTGACGCTTCTTGACCGTCTTGGGTTCGAAGCTGTCGTCGCGATCTCTCGGAACATCGAGGTCGACGGGACCGACCTCGGTGATCACCGTTTTGGCTCGGGTGCCGAGATCGCGAGCGGCGAACACGCTCGACATCGTCTCTCGCGTCCTGGCGACCGCCGACTGAACTCAGCAATCCATCTCATCGCGGTCACCCAGGACCGGATGCGCAACACTCGCGGGCGGGCCTACTTCGACAAGAAGATCGCCGAAGGCAAGACCCGCAACGAAGCCATGCGATGCCTCAAACGGCGAATCGCCAATCACATCTGGCGCATGATGATCGCCGACGAACGCCGACTCGCCGTCATCGACGACGGCACCGAAATCGCCGCTTGACAACACAGAGGAACCCCGGGACCGGTGACGGCTCCGATGTGCACTCGTCCCTTGAGAGGATCAGATTCCAGAGAAGAAGCGTCGACCGGCAACCACCCCGACGACGTGCGAGAGCGAGCAGTTCGAATGGTGTCGATCACCAGTACGAGTACCCGTCGCGGTGGAAGGCGATCGAGTCGATCTCCAACAGGCTGTCGATCAATCACGAGACATTGCGGATCCGGGCCTCGGGTGTGTGGCGCAACGGTGGGGGTGGACGATGTCCGCCTTGTTCAACGCTGGGGTGGTCGCTTCAGACCCCCGGCCTCGATCCGGACGTCCTTGAGGAGGTGATCAGTCCAGGGCCGCGGGAACGCCTGCGTTCGTGATGAGAACGGGCGGCTCGCTGGTTTCAGGCATTACGGCAATTCGCAGGAGACCAGGGTCTCACCCCGAATGCAGGTGTCGGTGCCGTCACCACCATCGAGGTCGTCGACGCCCCTCCCGCCGTCGAGCTCGTCATTTCCGCGGCCGCCGAGGATCCCATCCTTGCCGTTGCCTCCGTCGACGACGTCATCGCCCGCGCCGGCGTCGACATAGTCCGTTCCGTTCCCACCGTCGATGATGTCGTCTCCGTCCCCGGAGCAGATGACGTCCTCACCGTTTCCACCGAAGATCGTGTCGTCGCCACCGAACGAGACGATGACATCGGACTGGTTGGTGCCCGTGATCACGTCGTCACCGGGTGTGCCGATGATGGTGGCGGCCAAACCATTGCAGCTCGGGTTGTCGGGAACCGAGTCGAGTTCCAGTCCGACGAGGACCGGATCGTGGTCGGAGGAACGCAGAGCGTCGGGTGCGAACAGCTCGAGGACGCCCGACTCCCGTTCGAACGAGGCCTCACCCGGGTCGTGGATGTCGTCGTTGTAGTCGAACAGCGGAATCTCGTCGGCGTTGATGTGCCAGGCCGTCGTTCCGGTGACCTGTCCGAACAGGGCGCTGTTGGCCAACGCGTAGTCGAGGTAGCCGAGCTGTCCGTCGAACAGGTAGCTGTACGCATCGGCACCCTGGAAGTCGTTCATCAGGTCGGTGTAACCAGCGGCGATGAGGGCCATGATCGGGTCTTCCATCGCATACGAGTTGAGGTCGCCGATGATGAGGTAGTCGGGATCGCCACTGCCGGTGGGATCGGTCGTCAGATAGTTGGCCAGTGCGATCGCGGCAGCGGTGCGGGTGGCGGCGCAATTGGACTGACCATCGAGCGGCTCGGGGTCACCGACGTCGGAACACGACGAGCCCTTCGACTTCAGATGGTTGACCGCAACCGTCACCCGTTCACCTGTGCTGTTCTGCTCGAACGTCTGGATCAGTGCAGGCCGATTCTTCGTGTCGATAAACGTGGGGTCGACTGATGAATCGAGGATGGCGTAGTCGCCCACGGGCGAGACGCGTGCGGGCTGATAGATGAAGCCGACCTTGATCTGGTCGGTGCCGATCACCCCGGTGTCGAGCAAGTCGTACGTCCCTGCTCCCGCAGCGGCGTTGAGCCCGGCGACCAGGTCGGCGGTGGCCGTTCCGTCGTCGTTCTCGACTTCGATGATGCCCACGACGTCAGCGTCCATCTCGACGATGGCCGCCACGATCTTCGCCCGCTGCCGTTCGAGTTCAGCGATGCTGTCGGCACCACGCACGTCGAGCGT
>NZ_JBAVYV010000430.1:0-23648 GCF_049588435.1 Ilumatobacter sp. | reverse complement strand
CCGACACCGACACCGTCGGCCGCGACCGCATCGCACAAACGGGCGAAGCCTTCCGCGGCGTCGTCGACCGAACCCGCGTACCCGCCGGTGGCGGTGACGTGGCGAGCGCCGAACGCACGCGCCATCTCGACGCAGACGTCGACGGTCGATCGCGCATCGGCGGGGGTCGCAGCCGACCAGCCGACCACCGCCTCGATCTCGACGATGCCCAGACCGTGTCCGGCGGCGATCGCCACGAGGTCCTCGACCGTCTCGTCGCCGTCGCGAACCCGTACCTCGTAGTCGCGATACAGCAGGCCGATCCCGTCGAAACCAGCGGCTCCAGCGGCCGCGCAACGGACCTCGAACGGCTGGGCGCCGAGCGAGAAGTGGCTCAGGACGAGGTGATCGGGGCCGAGTTCATCGGCCCTCAGGGGTCGATTGCGTTCGACGGATCCACGGTCGGCCACGATCAGAATCCGGCCCGATTGCCGGTCGGTTGCAGGTCCATGTCGACGAGTCTGACACCGGCCGCGCCCGGACATCCGGCCGGAGCATCGTGCGCGTTCGTCTCCCGGTGACGAAACGGGGCACGATGGAGACGTGCTCTCCAACGCCCCGCTCGCCGGTGTCCGGGTCCTCGACTTCTCGCGCGTGCTGTCGGGACCGCACTCGACGCGGATGCTCGCCGACCTTGGCGCCGAGGTGATCAAGGTCGAACCGCCCTCGGGTGACCTGACGCGCTTCTCCGCGCCGCGCCGCAACGGTCTGGCCAGCTACTTCGTGCAACAGAATGCCGGCAAGGCGAACCTCAGCATCGATCTCGCCACCGAGACGGGTGCCGACATCATCCGCGAGTTGTGCGCGCACGTCGACGTCGTCGTCGAGAACTACCGACCCGGCGTGATGGCACGACTCGGACTCGGCCCCGACACCCTGCTCGAACTCAACCCGCGGTTGATCTTCGCGTCGATCTCGGGGTACGGCCAGGACGGACCGTGGGTGACGCGCCGTGCCTATGCGCCGGTGGTCGAAGCGGAGTCGGGGATCATCGCCTCCCAGGGAGCGGCGCGCAACGGAGCACTTGCGAAGGACCCGCACAGCCACGCCGACGTCTACACCGGGCTCGAGGCATCCGCGGCGATCGTCGCGGCGCTCTTCCAGCGTGAACGGACCGGTCGCGGCCAGACGATCGACGTCTCGATGGCCGAGACCATGCTCTACGTGAACGAGCATCTGCACGACGCGCTGTGGGAGGGCGACGAGGACCCGCAGTGGATCCGTTCGTTCCGCCCCGGCGACTACATCGTGATGCAGGTCGCGAACGGTGAGTCACTGATCGTGAGTGGGCACCCCGCCGAGCGCGGCACGTTCGACCTCTTCCTCGCCGCGATGGATCGCGCCGATCTCGCCGACGACTTCCGTTTCCGCGACGTCAAGGCGCGCATCGAGCACTACGACGAACTGCGCGAGATCATCATCGAGTTCGCGTCGACGATCTCCGATCCGGACGAGTTCGAGCGGATCTTCGCCGCGCACGGGCTGGCCGTCGGTCGCGTGCGCGAGCCGGGCGACCTGGCGCGGACGGATTGGGCCGAGGCCCGCAACGCCACGGTCGAGATCGACGATCGGATGGGTGGGACGATCACCGTCCCGAACGCCCCGTGGCACTTCTCCGACGGCCCCGATGTCGGTGTGCACGGAGTCGCGAAATATCGAGGAGAGGACAACCGGTCCGTGCTCGGCGAGCTGCTCGGCTACGACGACGAACGCCTCGACGAGCTCGAGTCGGAGCGCATCATCTCGAGCCGGCTGCCGCGGTGATCGAGGCGCCGTGAGTCTGTCGTTTCCGGTCGCGCCGATGAAGGCGACACTGGGATCGCTCCCGGCGCACGACGACGGGTGGGCGTACGAGATCAAGTGGGACGGACACCGCACGCTCGCCCACATCGACGCCGAGCGCACGCGACTCCAGACCACGTCGGGGCGCGACAGCAGCGAGCGTTGGCCGGAGGTCACCGCCATCGGTCGCGGTCTCAACGCATCGACCGCGATCCTCGACGGCGAGATGCTGGTGATCGGTGAGGACGGCCGTCCGAGTTTCGACCTGGTCCAACGCCGTGACCCGTCCGTTCACGCCGCCGTGTTCCACGTGTTCGACGTGTTGTCGATCGATGGCACCGACACGGTCGACCTCGCGTATCTCGATCGACGGAGGTTGCTCGAGCAGGTCCTCGAGGCCGGCGACCATTGGGCGATCCCTCCACATCACGTCGGCGGCGGTGCGGACCTGTTGGCGGCCACCGCGGCCCAGCAGCTCGAAGGGTTGATCGCGAAACGGGTCGACTCGACGTACCGGGTCGGCACCCGCACGAAGGACTGGCTGAAGATCAAGAACCGCAACCGCGTCGATGTCGTCATCGGAGGGTTCTCGACCGGAGCGGGGAACCGCTCGGGCACGTTCGGATCGCTGCTCGTCGGGGTCCACAACGACACGCGGCTGCGTTTCGCCGGCGGCGTCGGCACCGGGTTCACCCAGGCCACCTTGGAGCGTCTGACCGCCCTGATGCGACCACTGACCACCACGACCTGTCCGTTCGACCCCGAACCGCCATCAGCGGTCAAGCGCACCGCCACCTGGCTACGACCGGAGCTCACCGCGACGATCGAGATCGCCGAGTTCACCAACGACGGCCACGTCCGTCATGCCAGTTTCGTCGAGTTGAAAGACGATCGATGACATCACGAAGCACCGCACAGGATCTCGACCGCGACGACCCGCTCGCCCACTGGCGCGACGAGTTCGTGCTTCCCGATCCCGACCTCATCTACCTCGACGGCAACTCGCTCGGCCGCACACCGAAACGCACCGTCGAGGCGATCCGCCACGTCATCGAACAGGAGTGGGCCGACGACCTGATCACGTCGTGGTGGGAGAACGGCTGGCTCGACATGCCACTCACGGTCGGCGACACTCTGGCTCCGCTGCTCGGGGCACGACCCGGCGAGGTCGCGGTCCACGACTCGACCACCGTGTGCCTGTTCCAACTCGTGAACGTCGCGATCGACCTGTCCGGCGGCTCGGTGGTCGCCGTCGAGGCCACCGAGTTCCCGACCGACCGCTACGTGATCGAGGGAATCAGCCGGATCCGTCCCGGCATCAGCGTCCGGCACGGACTCGACGACCTCACCGGCGTCGATGTCGTCGTGCGTTCCCACGTCGACTACCGCACCGCGGCGGTGGCGTTGCTCGCCGAGGAGACGGCCCGCGCCGCTGCGGCCGGCGCGATCACGGTGTGGGATCTCTCGCACGCCGCCGGGGTGGTCGAACTCGACCTCGACGGCGCCGGGGTGCAGCTCGCCGCCGGCTGTACCTACAAGTTCCTCAACGGTGGACCGGGCTCGCCGGCGTTCACGTACGTCCGCTCGTCGATCGTCGAGACGGTCGAGCAGCCGATCTGGGGATGGTTCGGCCAACGCGACCAGTTCGCGATGGACAACCCGTTCGACGCGCGGGACGGAGTCGGTCGGATGCTCAACGGAACCCCGGGAATCCTCGGGTTGACCGGTGCCCGGTGCGGGATCGAGCTGAGCGCTGAAGCAGGGATCGGCGCGATCGCGACGAAGGCCCGGGCGCTCGCCGACTTCGGCATCGATCTCGCGGACGAATTCGGACTCGAGTGCTCCACCGCACGTCCGCCCGTCTCCAGCGGAGGGCACATCTCGATCATCCACCCCGATGCGACGGCGCTGCAGGAGCGTCTCGCCGAGCGCAAGATCATCGTCGACAAGCGTGACCCCGACGTGCTCCGCTTCGGGCTGTCACCGCTCACCACGCGATTCGTCGACGTGTTCGAGGGTGTGTCCGCGCTCGCTGGCATGCTGGACGCATGAGTGTCGTCAAGATCAACGCCATCAGCATCCCCGAGGGCATGGGCCCGCAGCTCGAAGGTCGCTTCGCCGGCCGTGCGAAGATGGTCGAGTCGTTCGACGGGTTCGAGGACTTCCAGCTCCTGCGCCCGGTCGAGGGCGAGAGCCGCTACTTCGTGTACACCCGCTGGGAGACCGAAGCGCACTTCCAGGCGTGGGTCGACAGCCAGGACTTCGCCAAGGGCCACGGCACCGGCCAGGCCGACGGAAACGCGAACGCCGAGGGCGAGCAGGCGCGCAAGCCGGTCGCCCAGGGCGCCGACCTCCTCTCGTTCGAGGTCGTCGAACACGTCGTCAAGGGCGCCTGACGAACGTTACGTAACGGGTCTGACCCGTTACGTAACGCGCTAGCTGCCGGCGGAGGCGGAGATCACGGGTTGGGTGAGTTCGGGCGTGGCCGGGATCTCGACCCGGCGGCGCGATGTCATCTCGCCCGCTTTGGCGAACGAGTACCAGCCGATGAGGGCCGCGGCGATCGAGGCCAGACCGCCGATCCCGATTGCGACACGCGGGCTGGCGTGCTCGCCGATGAAGCCGACGATCGGACCACCGATCGGTGTCGAACCGAGGAGCGCGACCGAGAAGAGCGCCATCACGCGGCCGCGGAACATCGGTGCCGAGTTCAGTTGGAGCATCGCGTTCGACAGCGAGATCACGGCAACGCTGCACGCTCCGAGCAGCGGCATCAGCGCGAGGGCCGCCCACAGCGTCGGCATCAATGCCAACGCGCCGGTCACCACGCCGAACGCCGCAGCGATGACCACCAACCGGTGTGGTGACGGGTTCCCGGTCGAGGCGACGACGAGCCCGCCGATGACGGCGCCCGCGCCCATCAAGGCGGTCATCGCCGCCAGGCCGGACGAGCCGGCCGAGAAGGTGAACTCCGACAGGAGCGGAAGCGTGACGGTGAACTCGTAGGTGATCGTGCCGATGATGACGAGCATGATCAGCGTGGTCCGCAGGTGGGGAACCGACCACGCGTAGCGCAGCCCTTCACGCAGTTGACCGCGACCGCGCACCGTGCGCTCGGTCGGATGGAGTTCGTCCGACGTCATCATGCGGAGCGCCACGATCACGGCGACGAAGCTCGCCGCGTTGATCAGGAAGCACTGGCCGATCCCGACGGTCGCGATCAGGATGCCGCCGACGGCCGGACCGATCACGCGGGCACCGTTCACGACGACGCTGTTGAGCGTCACCGCATTCGAGACGTCGTCGGGACCGACCATCTCCATCACGAAGGTCTGACGGGCCGGATTGTCGAGCGCCGTGACGCTGCCGAACATCGCCGCGATCACGTAGAGCATCCAGAGTTCGATCGTGTCGGTGATCGTGAGCACGCCGAGCAGGAGCGCGAGCGTCGCGGCAGCGGACTGGGTGATCGTGATCAGACGCCGCTTGTCGAATCGGTCGGCGATCACTCCCCCGATGGGAGCGAGCAGCATCGTCGGCAGGAACTGCATCGCGACGACCGCGCCGAGCGCGGTACCGCTGCCGGTCAACTCGAGCACGAGCCACGACTGGGCGAGCATCGCCATCCACGTGCCCGAGAACGACACGATCTGGCTGACGAAGTAGAGGCGGTAGTTCCTGAACCGCATCGCCGCGAACGTGCGTCTGCTGACGGCGGCGATGCGGGCGTTCACGACTCGACCGTCAGAAGTCGCTCGAGTGCGGGGAGAGCCGCCCCGAGGTCGCGCAACTCCTCGTCCTCGAGTTGAGCGAGGCGCGATCCGAGCCAGCTCGTTCCGGCACGACGAACCTCGGCGAGGTAGGCCTCACCCGTCGGACTCAGACCGATGAGCGCTCGACGTCGATCGACACCGTCGGCACGGCGCACCACCAGCCCCTGTCGTTCGAGATTCGACACGATCCGACTGGCCGAGGGCGGCTGTACGTGTTCGTGCTCGGCGATCTGACCGATCGTCGAATCACCGTGGCGAGACAATGTGGCCAGCACCGCGACCTGCGATTGCGTGACGTCGCCGATCGAGTGGGTGCGGATGTTGCGCGCGGTTCGGAGGAGGACGAGGCGGAGACGGTTGACGGCATCGTCGGACGAGAGCGGCCCGGGGGCGGAGGCTTCCTCGACGATCGACACGATCGTGAGCATAGCTAATGATTTCCATAGCTATGGAAATCCCCTCGGAAACGGGTCACGTCGGGCGATGCGGCGACCGATAGCCTCTCGTCACCGTGGCACTGATCGTTCAGAAGTACGGCGGCACCTCGGTGGCCGATCCCGACCGGATCAAGGCCGTGGCCGACAACGTCGCCATCACCCGCCGACGCGGCGACGACGTGGTCGTCGTGGTGTCCGCCATGGGCAAGGCGACCGACAACCTGATCTCGCTCGCCGACTCGGTCTCGACGAGCAAGTCGGGTCGCGAGATGGACATGCTGCTCACCACGGGCGAACGCCAAACCGCTGCACTCGTCACGATGGCGCTGCACGAACGTGGCATCGAGGCGATCAGCTTCACCGGGAGCCAGGTCGGGATCATCACCGACACCTCCCACGGCAAAGCGAAGATCGTCGAGATCAAGGGCGATCGCGTCCGTGACGCCGTCGCGACCGGCAAGGTCGCCGTCATCGCCGGTTTCCAGGGTGTGAGCACCGACAAGGAGATCACGACGATGGGCCGCGGCGCATCCGATCTCACCGCGTCCGCACTCGCGCAGGCGATGAATGCCGACGCCTGCGAGATCTACACCGACGTGACCGGCGTGTTCACCGCCGACCCGCGCATCGTGCCGCGCGCCAGAAAGCTCCAGCGTGTGCATTTCGACGAAATGCTCGAGATGGCCGGCGCCGGATCGAAGGTCCTGGCGATGCGCTCGGTCGAGTTCGCCCGCAACCATGACGTCCCCCTCCACGTCCGCTCCGCCTTCACATGGGAGCAGGGCACGTGGGTCAGCAACGAGGAGCCCTCCGTGGAAGATCCGATCATCTCAGGTGTCGTCACCGACATGACCGAGGCCAAGGTCACCGTCCTCGGCGTACCCGACCAGCCCGGCGTCTCCGCGGCATTGTTCGAGCCGCTCGCCGACGCGAACGTCAACGTCGACATGATCGTCCAGAACACGTCGACCGACGGCACGACCGACATCAGCTTCACGATGCCGATGGCCGATCTCGCGCAGGCCGAATCGATCGTGCAGAAGGTCGCCGACGAGATCGGCGCCACCAAGGTCACCCACGACGACGACATCGCGAAGGTGTCGCTCGTCGGCGCGGGCATGAAGTCCTCCCCCGGCATCGCCGCGAAGATGTTCCGGGTCCTCGCTGAGGAAGACGTCAACATCCAGATGATCTCGACGTCGACCATCCGCGTGTCGGTGATCCTGCCCGGCGGCGACATGGAGCGCGCAGCTCGCTCGCTCCACACCGCGTTCGGACTCGACTCGGGCAGCGACTACAGCGCCCCACTCCCCGAACGCAAGTAGTTCGCGCCCGGCGGGGCCGGATATCAGAACGCTGTTCCAATCCGTCGCGATCGCGTCTAAGGTCGCGCCATGACGGACATCGCGCCGACCTTCTTTAACCCGCTCGAGGACGGCTACGTAGCGAGCCCCTGGTCGCACTTCGACGACTTGCGCCGCAACGAGCCGGTTCACCACTCACCGATCGGCCAGTGGTTCCTGTTCCGCTACGACGATGTCAGCGCGCTGTTGCGAGACCCGGCCCAGAGCGTCGACGACGTGAACATCGCGCACCACAACGAGGATCGCCTGGCGCAGTTCGAGAAGGCCTTCGGCGAGGACGCGGAGCGGTCGACCTCGATGCTCGGACGCGACGCCCCGGACCACACGAGGCTGCGACGTCTGGTCAGCAAGGCCTTCACGCCGGCCGCGATCGCCGCTCTGCGTCCCGTGATCGAGGACCTCGTCGATGACGCGCTCGACGTGATGGATGAGCGGGGCACCACCGAGATCGTGCACGATCTGGCGTTTCCGCTTCCGTTCGACGTGATCTCGGTGATGCTCGGGATGCCCGAGTCCGACAAGGACCAGGTGGCGCAATGGTCGTCCGCGATCGTCAAGACCCTCGATCCGATCATCACCGAGGAGGAGGTCTTCGCCGCCGCCGACGCCGATCGGAAGATGAGCGCGTTGCTCGACGAGGTCATCGCATGGAAGCGGGCCAACCCGGCCGACGATCTGCTCACCGCTCTCATCCAGGCCGAGGAGGATGGCGACCGGCTGTCATCGCGAGAACTGCGCGACCAGGTCAGCCTGTTGTTCGTGGCCGGCCACGAGACCACGGTCAACCTGATCGGGACCGGGATCTACGAACTGCTCCGCAATCCGGAGCAGGCGGCGATCCTGCGCGACGACCCGTCGCTCGACGTCAACGCGATCGACGAGCTGCTGCGGTTCGTGTCGCCGGTCCAATTCTCACGCCGGATCACCCTCGACGACATCGAGATCGGAGGCCACCCGATCGAGACCGGATCGATCGTGATGACCGGACTCGCCTCGGCGAACCACGACCCCGCGAAGTGGGGCGACGACGCCGATCGGATCGACGTGCGTCGAGCCGGGACAGCGCAGCACGTGTCGTTCGGGTCGGGGTCGCACTACTGCCTCGGTTCGTCGCTCGCGCGGCTCGAGGCACAGGTCGCGATCGGACGGTTCCTCCGCCGGTTCCCCGATGCCACGATGACCGGCGAAGCCGAATGGAACGGGCGGATCAACCTGCGCGGCATCGAGCGCCTGGAGCTCGCCGTCCGCTGACGATCGGAAACCTCACGTGGTATCCGATCGGATACCACGAGGTACACTGACGACATGGACAGCGCACGGTTGATCCGCGATGCCCGTCGCGGATCGGGGTTGACACTGCGGGCACTCGCCGAGCGAGCGGGAACCTCCCATTCGACGCTGGCCGCATACGAACAGCGACGCAAGGTCCCGAGCGTCTCCACTCTCGATCGGATCCTCCGCGCGGCAGGCTTCGCGGCCGACGTGACGCTCCACCGCCGGGTGGACGACGGAGATCGTGCCGAACGCGGGCGCGAGCTCCTCGAGGTCCTCGAGTTGGCCGCTCTGTTCCCGGCGCATCACGAACCGACGATGACCTACCCACCGTTCGGGGTCGCCTCGTGACCATTCCGCTCCCGTCCAAGATCGTGGCGGTGCACGAGGCACTCTCCGCCGCCGAGGTGCCCCACGCATTCGGCGGAGCATTGGCCCTGGCCTGGTGCACCCAGCGGGCACGCGGCACCATCGACATCGACGTCAACATCTTCCTTCCCCCCGAAGGGACCGACGATCTGTTGGCAGCGCTCCCCGATCAGGTCGATCACACGCAGGACGATCGGCAGGCACTCGTCGATCACGGCCAGACCCGCCTGTGGTGGGACCGGACGCCGATCGACGTGTTCCTCGACACCACGCCGTTCCACCGTGACGTCGGCACGCGGGTCCGGCTCGAACCGTTCGGAGATGCCGTCCTGCCGTTCCTCGCGTGTCGCGACCTCGCCGTGTTCAAGGCATTCTTCGACCGCACGAAGGACTGGGCCGATCTCGAGGAGATGCAGGCGGCCGGGTCGCTCGACATCGAGGCGGTCGCCGG
Organism: Ilumatobacter sp.; assembly: GCF_049588435.1. Classification (GTDB taxonomy): domain Bacteria; phylum Actinomycetota; class Acidimicrobiia; order Acidimicrobiales; family Ilumatobacteraceae; genus Ilumatobacter_A. The sequence continues at coordinate 14,161 of NZ_JBAVYV010000430.1, read as the reverse complement.
TGTCCTCGTCCGCTATCTCGGCGGCGACGACCACCGCATCGCACGTCTGCTCACGCTCGGCTGACCTCGATCGACGGCGCGTGCGTTCAGCCGGTGATGACGTCGAGGTGGACGGTCGCCGTCGATCCTGGCTCGAGGCCCTCGGCGGTCCGCACCGCCTTCTTCAGCGGGAGCACGTAGGTCCGTTCCTCCTTCGACGGGAACAGCGATGTCCGCCACGTCGACGAGCCGATCGTGACCTCGACGCGGATCGATCCGAACCCGGCGGCACTCGCCCCGTGCCGTTCCTCGATGTCGTCGGCCTGTTCCGCGGGCACGCTCAGGAAGAACCACGACGTCTTCGACGTCCACTCCCAGACCTCCGCCGAGAACGAGTAGGTCACACCGACGCGCCGAGCTCCGGATGCAGGTTGGCGGCGTGCCCGGCGCGCATGTCATCGGGGATCGACATCGCCCGCCGAGCGTCGATGTTGAACAACACGCTGACGACCTCGAACGAGACGAGGAGCTCGCCGCTGTCGACGTCGTAGGCCCACATCGACATCTGCGTCGTCTTGTCGGCGATCGCCGTGGTCGCTCCGAACGACTGGATGCGGGTCCCGACCTCGGGGAGCCGGTTGACTCCGATCCGCGTCTCCATCGTCGCCCACCCGACCTTCTCGCCGTTGGGTCCGGTGTGGACCAGAACGTGCTCGGAGCCGTCACTCGGAGTACCGCCCCAGATCAGCATCGGGGCGAGGTGGAGCGGCACCGTGCGACTGCCGTCGGTGTCCGCCGCGTCGAGAACGCGCGGTGCGCGCATGGCGAGGCCGAGCTCGTCCACGGTCTCGAGCCTCGGCGCCGCGATCGACGCGTCGAGGTCGATGCTGCGCGGGGTCCCGTGTGCGGGGAGATCGATCGTGTCGAGGTGATCGAGCGGTCCGTCGGTTCGGACGCGGTACACGAAGGTTGCGGCGAGATCGCCGGTCTCCGCGTTGGCCAACTCGTGGTAGATCCTGATCGCCTCGGTGTCGGCGCCGAGCAGTCCGCTGCGCACCTCGAGGTGGGTGCCGAGGAGCTGCTCGCGGTGGTGGCGGGTGTACATGTCGAAGGCTTCGACCTCCGCGGCCCTGTCCCAGCCGAGCTCAGCGAGCAGCGCGCGCGTGGCCGTACCGGCGTTCACGGCGTAGTACCGGACGTTCATGTGGCCGAGGTGGTCGATCTGATCCTCGGTGACGGTGCTGGTGTGGGTGATTCGAAGTTCGGACATCCCCGTCGATTCTGGCACTACGGTCGGGCAAAGGGAGCAGCCACATGACACAGCAACTACCGGAGATGCCGAACGATTTCGAACGGGTGTTGGCCGTGGTGGCCCACCCCGACGATCTCGAGTACGGAGCATCGGGCGCGATCGCGGTGTGGACCGATGCGGGCACGACGGTCTCGTACGTACTCGTGAGCCACGGCGAGGCGGGGATCGACGGACTGCACCCGTCGGAATGCGGCCCACTGCGCGAAGCCGAACAGATCGCCGCAGCGAAGTGTGTCGGAGTCGACGTGGTCGAGTTCCTCGACCATCGGGACGGGGTGATCGAGCACACGGTCGAACTGCGGCGCGACATCGCCGGAGCGATCCGTCGACACCGGCCCGAGGTCGTCGTGGTGATCAACTTCGAGGACACGTGGTTCGGTCAACACTGGAACTCGCCCGACCATCGCAGCACCGGGCGAGCGACGCTCGACGCGATCGGCGACGCCGGCAACCGTTGGATCTTCCCCGAGCAGATCACCGACGGCCTCGAACCGTGGGGCGGTGTCCGGATGGTTGCGGTGTCGGGCTCGTCCACTCCGACCCACGCCGTCGCGATCGAGAACGGGCTCGAGCGTGCAATCGCCTCCCTCGAGGCGCACGCGGCCTACCTCGACGCATTGAGCGGCGACATGGCCGACGCCCGCTCGTTCCTCACCGACATGGCCACGTCAGCGGGCGAACGACTCGGCGGCCGTCCCGCCGCGCTCTTCCACGTGATCGGCGCCTGAACGCGCCCCACCCACGCACCCGTCCGGGTCTGAGCGACGCGTGCCGGTTCGTCGAGTTCGCGTCCGGCGTGATCGAAACCACGATGCCACGGCCACTCGACCTCGTCCGACCGGACCTCGCCGAACGCTCCGATCCGACCAAGCTGTTCGGATCGCTCATCGATTCCGGCTGGCCGGAGACCGATGCGCTCGCCTCGGCGATCGCCACTGTTCGATGCCGAGGTCAGAACCATCGCACGGGCGGTCCGCGATGTTGCGGTCGCGCAGCGCCGACTGAGACACCCGGCAGCTCAGCGACGGGTGGCTTTCCACTCCTCCATCGTCGCGACGGGGAGGCCGTCGCCCTTCCAGCCGGTGAAGCCGGTCTCGACATGAGCGGCCCGCTCGAGGCCCATCTCGTCGAGTGTCTTCACGGTCAGGCTCGACCGTGAGCCCACGGCGCAGTAGAAGATGAACTCACGATCCTCGGCGAACACAGGCTTGTGATACGGCGACTGCGGATCGACCCAGAACTCGAGCATTCCGCGCGGCGCATGATGCGCGCCGGGCACGACGCCGTCGCGTTCGAGCTCGCGCACGTCACGGATGTCGACGAGCAACGCGCCCTCCTCCTCGACCCGTCGCCGGGCCTCCTCGGGGCTGTACCCCGTGATCGTCCGGCGTGCTTCCGCAACCATCTCCTCGACCGATTTCATCCTGACCTCCACGTCGTCGTCGCTTCATCCTCCCACCTCCGCCGTCCACCCGTTGAGGCGAGGGCGCGACACCCCTGGCATACCGTGGCGGTCACCGACTCCCTCCACCCATCACGCGGGCGAAAGGGAGCGGTATGACTTGGTTATACTTTTCGGGGAAGAAGCCAGCCGTCTCGATCCCCGATGCGATCTTCGATGCGGCAGATCGTCTCGCCGGGCGGCGGCGGGTGTCGCGATCCGAGCTGTACGCCCAGGCGCTGCGCAAGATGCTCGATGACGAGGACGACCTCGAGATCACAGCCCGCCTCGACGACATCTACGCATCGGGAGCGATCGAGACCGAACCGGTCGTCGCTGACGGACAGCACCGATTCCTCGACCAGGACAGCTGGTGATCGGCCGCGGCGAGATCCGCTGCGCATCGCTCGGCGAACCGGCGGGATCGGCACCCGGCGAGCGGCGACCCGTGCTGATCGTCTCGACCGACACCTGCAACCTCAGCGCGATCGGCACCGTGATCGTCGTGGCGATCACCGGCAATCTCGTGTTCGCGGAGGCTCCCGGAAACGTGGCGTTGCCGTCCGAGACGACCGGGTTGCCGAAGGATTCGGTCGCCAACGTGAGCGCGGTGGTGACCCTCGACAAGCGAACGCTCGGCGAACCGGTCGCCACGCTCGACGCAGCCACGATGTCGCTGGTCGACGACGGTCTGCGCCGCGCCCTCCAGCTCGCCTGACGCACGCTGGAGCAGTGCGCGGCTACGGAAGGTCGGCGCGCTCGGGAACGGGTTGGCGGGTCAGGAACGCCTGCAGCATCGCGTTGACGACGTCGGGCTGATCCTGCTGGACCCAATGGCTGGCATCGGGCACATAGCGCAGGGTCAGATCGGAGACGTATTCGTCGGTCCCCTCCGCCAGCTCCTTGCCGAGCGCCGTGTCCTGCTCACCCCACACCATCAACGTCGGCGTCTCGATGACCGGATCGGTCGACCTCCACGTCGACCGAAGGCTCAGCACCGCTCCCCGATACCAGTTGACCATCGCCCGCAGTGCGCCCGGCTGACTCGCGGCTCGGCGGTACACGTCGAGTACCTCGTCGTCGAATCGCTCCGGGTTGACGGCCATCGCCGAGAACGCCTCACCGACCGCCTGTGCTCCGTTGCGACCCAGGGCGTACTCGGGAAGCCACGGCAGCTGGAAGAAGAAGATGTACCACGACTTGCGGAGTTGACCGAACGTGCGCAGCTGGCGCTGGAGTCTCGCCGGATGCGGGACGTTCATGATCACCAACCGGTCGAGCGGGCGAACCTGTTGGATCGCGAGCGTCCAGGCGAGCGCCGCGCCCCAGTCGTGACCGATCAGCACGGTCTCGGACGGGTCGGCCGCATCGATCAGGGCCGCGACGTCGTCGACGAGGAGCGGCGTGAGGTAGTCGCGCCGGCGTCGGGGACGCGGACGGGTTGCGCCGTACCCACGCAGGTCCGGGGCCCAGGCGCGATAGCCGAGATCGGCGAGCAGCGGAAGCTGATGACGCCAGCTGTAGCCGAGTTCGGGAAACCCGTGCAGGCACAGCGCGAGACGATCACCCGAACCTGCCTCGTGGACACGGAAGTCGAACCCGTTCGCCGAAACCGTCCGTTCGATCACCGTGCTCTCCTCGTCTCGAACCAGCGTGGTCTGCTCGACCCCGATGACGTGCGGACCACCTTGACACACCGACGCGATCGCCGCGAGAAGTCGTGCCAGCACCGGGTCGTCCGCTGCTGACTGCCGGTGAGCCGCTGGGTACCGTCGATCCATGAGCGATGTCACCGAGCTGTTCGATCGCCAGCAGGATGCGCTGCGATGTCCGTACCCGATCTTCGACGGTCTCCGCGAGGACGCTCCACTCGTCCGCGACGAGGGCCTCGGCGCGTGGATCGCGACGACCTACGACGCGGCGCGCACGATCCTGCGCGATACGGCGAACTGGTCGTCGTTGTCACCGACGTCACCGGGCCAACGCGAGTCGGCGATGACCGACGCGATGATGATCCTCAGCCAGGAACCCGCGATGGCGAGCGCATTCGAGAAGATGCTGAGCGGACGTCGAACCGCCGCGGTCCTGCTCAACGCCGACCCACCCGACCACGTTCGACAACGACGAGTCGTCAACGCAGCGTTCCGACCCGACCGGATCCGCGCGCTCGAACCCACGGTACGCCGCCGGTCGGACGAGCTGATCGCCTCGTTCGCCGATCGCGGCAGCGTCGAGTTCGTCTCCGAGTACGCCGTCCTCCTTCCGATGCGGATCATCGCCGACGCCCTGGGTGTCGGCGACGACGACCTGTTGATGTTCAAGAAATGGTCCGACGACCTCGTCATCCCGATCGGCAACGCGTCGCCGAGCGTCGATCAGGTGCGGGACTTCGTCATGAGCACGCAGGCGTTCTCCGACTACTTCTCCGACAAGCTCGAGCAGCGCGAACGCGAGCCACAGAACGATCTCCTCTCCGACGTCGCGAACGCCGAACTCGACGGCGAGCGCCTCACCCACGCCGAGCAGATCTCGATGTGTCAGCAGTTCCTCGTCGCCGGCAACGAGACGACGACGAAGTTGATCGCCAACATGGCGAACCGATTCGCCAGCGAGCCCGGACTCCAGCGATCCATCGACGACGACCGCAGCCTGATCCCATCGTTCGTCGAGGAATCCCTCCGCTTCGAAGCCCCGGTCCAGGGACTCTTCCGGCAGGCGAAGAACGACGTGACGATCGACGGTGTGACGGTCCCGGCGGGGGAACACGTCTGGGTCGTGTACGCCGCCGCCAACCGCGACGCCGACAAGTTCGAGTGTCCGCACGACTTCGACGCCGCCCGGTCCAACGCCCGCGAGCACCTCTCGTTCGGTAACGGCGAGCATTTTTGCCTCGGCGCCGGGTTGGCACGCGCCGAGGCGCACGTGGCGGTCGAGGCGATGCTCGACCACCTTCCCGAACTGCGATTCGCCGAGGGACACGAGCCCGCCTACGAGGACAGCTTCATCCTCCGCGGCCTCAAGACCCTCCACCTCGACTTCGGAACCTGACCCACCCCCGGGTCGCGTACGGTCGGGCATGATCGAAACCGACTACCTGGTCATCGGCGCCGGCGCGATGGGCATGGCTTTCACCGACGTCATCCTCACCGAGACCGATGCGTCCGTCGTGATCGTCGACCGCGGGAGCCGGCCCGGCGGTCACTGGAATGCCGCGTATCCGTTCGTGCGGTTGCACCAGCCGTCGGCGTTCTACGGCGTCAACTCGCGACCGCTCGGAAGCGACCGGATCGACACCGACGGGTGGAACTCCGGCCTCTACGAACTCGCCTCCGGAGCCGAGGTCGTCGCGTACTACGACCAGGTGATGAACCAGGAGTTCATCCCGAGTGGTCGCGTCACCTACTTCCCGATGCACGAGTTCGACGGAGAACGGGACAACGGCGCGCAGGTCGTGCACTTCCGTTCGACGGTGACCAGCGCGACCACCGAGGTGTGTGTCCGACGCAAGCTGGTCGACGCGACGTACATGAACGTGTCGGTGCCGTCACAACGTGATCCCCGGTATGCGATCGTCGACGGCGTCCGTCACGGCCCGGTCAACGCGCTCGCATCGCTCAGCGAGCCGGCGGACCACTACACCGTCGTCGGAGCCGGCAAGACCGGTGCCGACGCGTGCCTGTTCCTGCTGCGCAACGACGTCGATCCCGACGCGATCACGTGGATCACCCCGCGCGACTCGTGGTTTCTCGATCGCGCCCTCATCCAGCCCGGCGCCTTCTTCGAGACCACCGCCGCAGCGTTCATCGAACAGTTCCGCCACGTGGCCGAATCCACCTCGATCGCGGACCTGTTCGACCGACTGGAACGAGCCGGTCTCCTCCTTCGCCTCGACGAGTCGGTCGAGCCGACGATGTTCCGCTGCTCCACGATCACGGTCGACGAACGCGATCAACTGCGTCGCATCCACGACGTGGTCCGGAAGGGTCGCGTCCGTACCATCGGATCCGACGAGATCGTCCTCGACGAGGGAACGATTCCGACCACGACGACCACGTTCCACGTCGACTGCACCGCCGACGGACTCGAACGACGTCCTGCGGTGCCGGTGTTCGACGGTGAACGATTGACGCTGCAGACGGTGCGCCACTGCCAACAGGTGTTCAGCGCCGCATTCATCGCTCACGTCGAGGCGAGCTACGACGACGTCAGCGATCAGAACCGGCTGTGCGGCGTCGTCCCACACCCCGATTCGGCAACCGACTGGATCCGCACCGCATACGGCAACTCGCTCAACTCGGCGCACTGGAACGCCGACCCCGAGCTCACCGCGTGGCTGACCAGCGCCCGGCTCGACGGCTTCAGCACCGAGGTACCGCCGAGCGACGACCTCGTCGCGGTGATGATGAGTGCGCTCGACCACGCCGGTCCGGCGTTGGAGAAACTGGAGCAATACGTCGCGGAACTCGATGCGGCCGAGACAGCCTGAGGCGGACCGGCGCGGACGCAGCCCGGTTCAGCGGGCCGTCGCGACGATCCAGTAATGGTGCTTGTTGATGCCCTCGAACTCCTTGACCGCCGCTTTGAGGCCGGTCGTCCGGCTCGCCGGATTGCGCCACACCTCGATGTCCCGCAGAAGGGGCGAGAGGGGGCCGATGATCTCGTTGGGTTCGAGACGGTTGGCCTGCCAACCGAGTCGGGCGAACACGCGCTTGCTCGACAACCAGCCACCCAGCGTCGGAATCTTGAACATCTGACGGACCAGGCCACCCAACGGCAACAGGACCACGTCGTAGCTGCTGCGGCTGCGGTAGTTGAGCACCACCTTGCCACCCGGCTTGACGATCCGCACCGCCTCCGACGAGAGATCGAGCGCATCGTCGGGGTCACAGTGCTGCAGGGTGATGTAGCTGAACGCGATGTCGGCGGAGTTCGGCTTCAGGTCGAGCGTGTGCCCATCGACGACGCGCACGGTCTGCAGACGATCGGGTTGACCGAACCGGGCGACGGTCTCGTGACAGCGTTCGAGAAATCCGGCGTCGAGGTCGCATGCGACGACCTCGCCGAACTCGCGGGTAAAGGCGCAGGTCATCCGGCCGATCCCGCATCCGATCTCGACCAGGGTCTGCTCGGCGTTCGCCGGATCGCGCAGACCGAACACGGTGAGGTACGCAGGCACCTCCTGATCGCCGGTCCGCACGAACTGTTCGAGCGTGAGAGCGTCGCCGGTCTCGTTGTTGAAGACCCAACCGGTCTCCTGGACGACCTCGTCGGCGCTCGTCTTGCGCTCGGTCACGCGACCAGCGGTCACCCACGGAATGAACTGACCACGGCGACCCACGTCGAGATTGTGCCAGCTCCGAATGATCTGGACTACACCGACGAACAAGATCCGTCTCACCGCCCGGCGGGTGACCCGAAACGCACCCGGAGTGAGACCGGTCGCGACGTCTAGGCTTTTCGCCATGTCGAACGCACCCAGCACTCCTTCCGGCGGCCTCCGCGTCGGTGTCGTCGGAGCCACCGGCCAGGTCGGCGGCGTGATGCGCCGACTGCTCGCCGAGCGCAACTTCCCCGTCGCCGAGATGCGATTCTTCGCATCAGCCCGATCCGCGGGAACGACGCTGCCCTGGGGTGACGGTGACGTGGTGGTCGAGGACGCCGAGACCGCCGATCCGAGCGGGCTCGACATCGCGCTCTTCTCCGCCGGTGCGACGTCGTCACGCGCGTACGCCGCCAGGTTCGCCGACGCCGGCGCGATCGTCATCGACAACTCCTCCGCCTTCCGGATGGATCCCGACGTGCCGCTCGTCGTGCCCGAGGTCAACGGGCACCTCGTGGCGAATCCACCGAAGGGCATCATCGCCAACCCGAACTGCACGACGATGGCGTTCATGCCGGTCCTCAAGCCGCTCCACGACGAGGCGTCGCTGACCCGCTTGATCACGGCGACCTACCAGGCCACGTCCGGCTCGGGTCTGGCCGGTGTCGAGGAACTCCACGAGCAGGCGCGCAAGGTCGTCGATCAGGCCGACGAACTCACCCACGACGGTGCCGCGCTCGACTTCGGCACCCCGTCCAAGTTCGCCCGTCCGATCGCCTTCAACGCGATCCCGATGTGCGGGTCGGTCGTCGACGACGGCTCATTCGAGACCGACGAGGAGAAGAAGCTCCGCAACGAGAGCCGCAAGATCCTCGACATCCCCGATCTGCTGGTCTCGGGCACCTGCGTGCGCGTCGCGGTGTTCACCGGGCACTCGCTGTCGATCAACGCCGAGTTCAAGCGTCCGATCTCCGTCGCTCGGGCGACCGAACTGCTCGCCGATGCACCGGGCGTCGAGTTGAGCGACATCCCGACGCCGCTGCAGGCCGCCGGACAGGACCCGAGCTACGTCGGTCGCATCCGCCAGGACGAGGGCGTGCCCGACGGACGCGGCCTCGCGCTGTTCGTCAGCAACGACAACCTCCGGAAGGGCGCCGCCCTCAACGCCCTCCAGATCGCGGAGTTGATCCAGCGACAGCGCTGACGTGTCAACTCGGGTCTGACCCCAGTTGATACGTCAGCAGGTGCAGGGCAGGGCGTTGCACTTGGGGCAGCCGTGGGCGAACCGCGCCGCGGCCTCGTTCAGGTCGATGCCCTGCTGATTGGCGAGCGTTGCGACCCACGCAACGACGTCGCCGAACTCGTGGATCTGCTGCTCTCGCGAACCCTTGCGCACCGCCTGCGCCAATTCGCCGACCTCCTCGCACAGCCAGGCCACCGTCGGCGCGACCCCGCGACCGCGGTCACGGTCGCCGTACGTTCGGTCGATGACGTCCTGCAGCTCGGCGAAGTCCATGCCGCTGCAGCGTAGGTGGACCGCGTTCAGGATGCGGCGGTCAGGGCACGGTCGAGCGCGATCGCCTTGCCGAGCCCACCGGCGATCTCACCGACGCACCAGCCGCCGTTTCGACCCGAAGCTCCGAAGCCGACATGTTCGGCATCGATGAGGCAGATCGACACCGTCGGATCCGCCGACAGGATCGAATAGGCGGTCCACAGACCGGTGTACCCAGCCCCGACGATCGCGACATCGACGCGGCGATCCCCGGCGAGCGGAGGGCGTGGGGTCGGCGGATCGACCTGGTCCCACCAGAGCGAGGCCGTGGCATCGGTTGCACTGGCTTCGGGTCCGACCACCGATGGATTCCACGCGATCGGTGGACGCGGCGACGGACGGCCGTGCGATCCGGTGCCGAGACGCGAAGGAGCCCTGATCAGAATCTGATCAGGGCTCCCGTGGTCGGGGTGGGGAGATTTGAACTCCCGGCCTCCACGTCCCGAACGTGGCGCGCTACCAAGCTGCGCTACACCCCGTAGCGGTTGACGATGCTACCCGGCGTCGACCGTTTCTTCCTCGGCCGAATCGGAAGCACTGTTGTCGGAATCCTCGCCGAGTTCGACCATCGGTTCCACCGGCACGGCATCGACGGGAACGCCCTCGGTGTACGCGCCACCGGCGATCACCGCCGTGGCCCCCCGCTGGAGACGCAACGAGTCGAGCGGCTTGATCAACCAGCCTTCGGCTCCGCAACGGCGCGCCAGATGGACGTCGGCGATGCGGTCGAGCAGCATCAGCACGGGAACGTGCGGCAGCCGGTCGGCCGACTCGTCGAGGCGGAGCGACATCGTGACGGCCATGCCGCCCATCGAACCGATCTGCAGGTCGAAGATCGCGAGATCCGGCGTTCGTTCCTCGATCTCGTCGGTGACGACGCGCCCGTCGCGACACACGGTGAACGTGTCGTCGTCTCCGCCCAGTGCGTTGGTGACCTCGTCGACGATCCAGTCGGCATCGGTGGCAAGCAGAATGTGCACGGGACCAACCTATCTTCCGGTCGCGTGACGGGATGGGTCTGGCCGTGACTCCCGGGCGTGCATCACGCGGGGTCGGGGAAGAGGTACCGGGCGATCCGGTCGAGGGTGACGAGGTCGTGGACGTCGCCGTCGAGCAGCGGGACCAGCCCGACCGGAGCCGGTTCGGTCAGTTCGACGAGCGGCGCGAGCGCGTCGAGCTCGGCGGATCGGAGTTCACGGAGCTCGGCCAGATTGGACCAGAGCGCCGCGAGCACGGCATCGGTCGATTCCTCGGCCGGTGCCTCGCCATCGCCGAACCCGGGCTGGACCCGATTGATGATCGCTGCCGCGACGCCGACATCCTGCTCGGCCAACTGCTGGGCGAACCACACCGCCTCGGTGATCGTGTCGCGGCGCGGTGACGCCACGACCACGAACGAGGTGCGTTCGGCACGCAACAGCGCGACGACCTCGTCGGCTCGCTCCCGGAACCCGGTCTCCATCCCGGAGAACGCCTGGAAGAAGGCGAGCGAGTCGGCCAACACGTCGGAACCGACCACCTTGCCGATCGCTTTGAACATCGGCTGTGCCGCCACGCCGAGCACCTTGAGCCCGCCGCGCGTCGGCAACATCGCGAGCTTGAAGATCCGATGGTCCAAGAAGCGCGACAACACGCCGGGGGCATCGAGGAAGTCGAGCGCGTTCCGGCTCGGCGGCGTGTCGACCACGACCAGGTCGAACCGGTCGTCCTGGTGGAGGGCGTGCAACGTCTCGGCCGCCATGTACTCCTGCGTGCCGCTCATCGCCCCGGCCATGTTCCGGTAGAAGCCGTTCGACAGGATCCGCTCCACCTGCTCGCCGTCGTCCGCGTAGGCGCGTACGAGACCGTCGAACGTCGCGGCGGTGTCGAGCATCATCGCCCACATCTCCCCGCCCGATGGGTCCTCCGCCGATCCACCCGTTCCGTCGAGCGCGATGCGCTGCGGCGCGGACGACAGGCCGGTCTCGAGACCGAGGGCGTCGGCGAGGCGGCGTGCCGGGTCGATGGTGACCACCACGACCCGACGACCGACGCGCGCCGCCTCCATCGCGATGACCGCCGCCGTCGTGGTCTTGCCCACGCCACCCGACCCGCAGCAGACGATGACGTCGGAGTCGCCGACGACCTCAGTCATCGATGCGGCGATCCGTGCGGACGTCAGATCGGGCGCTGCATCAGGAGTCGCGGTCGGGTCGAGCGTGGGGTCGTCGCTGCTCACGCGTCGTCGTCCCGTGTCAGTTCGTCGGCGAGGGTGTCGATGTCGCGTGCGGTCAATCCCGCGACCGGCAGTGAACGCAGCTGAATCCGTCCGAGCGGCAACCGATCGGACATGCGGTCGAGAGCCTGGCGTTCGACCTCGCGCCGAGCGCGCCGGAACGCGGCCGCCGAACGCAACGCCTCCACCACCGGCTCGTCGAGGTCGGCTGCGTTCAACGCTGCATCGACGTCATCGACCCCGGGGAGCTCGGCGCCGACATCGACGCCGTTCACCACGACGGGGCCGAGACGGATCCCGACGTCCTCCTCGAGAGCGTACGCGGTCTCGATGGTCTCATTGACCGGCGTGGTCTCCGGCAACGTCACGAGCACCGCCATGCAGCGTTCCGGGTCCCCCAGCAACTCGAGCACCTCGTCGGCCTGCGATCGGATCGGGCCGCCGCGCACCGCATCGGCCAGTCCCGATGCCGACGTCAGGAACGTCACGGCATGTCCCGCAGCCGGCCCGTCGACGACGATCAGGTCGTACTCGCCCGACCGCTCGTACTGCTTGACCTTGCCCAACACGACGATGTCATCGATGCCCGGGGCAGCGGTCCCGACCATGTCGATGACCCCGGTGCGATTGAGGCGCTTGGCGATCCGGCGGAATCCGTGGTCGTTGAGGTACTCCTCGAGCGCATCGGGAGCCGACAGGTGGACGACGGCGATGTGTTCACCGTCACGCTCGGGGAGCAGTTCGTCGAGCACGGGTTTCCCGTCGAGTTCGATCACGAGCACGCGCTGTCCGGATCGGGCTGCCGCACGGGCCACGACTGCCGTTACCGTTGTCTTCCCTACCCCACCCTTCCCGGCGAACACCACGACGTTCGCGGCGGCCAACGACCGCAAGGGGTTCTCGTTCACCGGAGGCACTCGTGCGCAGACTAGCGATCGGCCTGCTCGTCACCTTGGCCGGGCTCATGTTGCTCAGCACCCCGACGTCAGCCCAACCGGACATCGATTCCGAACCCGACACCGCGGCCGACATCGTCGCCGACGTCCCCCGTGTCGACGTCCTCCAGGTGAGTGGGCTGATCGATCCGATCCTCGTCGACTCGATCCAGGCGGCCATCTCGCGGGCCGAGGACGAGGGCTCGCAGGCACTCATCCTGCAGATCAACTCGGATGGCACCGTGATCGGCGACGACGAACTGGCGGGCCTGATCGACGACGTGGCCAACGCCGAGGTACCGGTCGCGATCTGGGTGGGACCGAACGGTGCCCGCTTGTACGGACCCGCCGCACAGCTCCTGACCGTGGCCGACATCACCGGCATGGCTCCGGGCGCGCGGATCGGCTACGTCGGCGAACCGATCGGCGACGCCGGGTTCGAAGGTGCTGCGCAGGACGTGCTGAGCGACGGCTCGGTCGGACTGAGCGAGGCGCGGGCGCTCGCCGTGTTCACCGAGATCCAAGATGTCGGAGTTCCGACGATCACGAGCATGGTCGAGGTGCTCGACGGCCGCGAGATCGACGGTCTCACACTCGAGACCACGGAGGAAGCCGTCACCGACAGCGGCCAGTTGCGTCGCGACACGACGGCGATCGTCCGCTTCGCGAAGCTCCCCCTCGTCGAGCAGTTGTTCCACACCGTCGCGAGCCCGCCGGTCGCGTATCTCCTCCTGCTGACCGGCCTCGCGCTGATCATCTTCGAGTTCTTCACCGCCGGCGTCGGGATCGCCGCAGGCGTGGGCGCCGTCTGCGTGATCCTCGCCTCGAGCGGACTCGGGGTCCTCCCGACACGCCCCTGGGCGGTTGCGCTGATCCTCGTGTCAATGCTCGCGTTCGCGATCGATGTCCAGGTCGGGATTCCCAGATTCTGGACCGGTGTCGGGATCGCCGGCACCATCGTGGCGAGCCTGTTCCTCTTCGAGAGCCTCCCCGGGACATCTTTGCGCCCGTCATGGCTCGCCCTGCTCACCGGCGTCGGCGGGATCATCCTGACCTTCATCGTCGGCATGCCGAACATGGTCCGGACCCGTTTCGCGACACCCACGATCGGGCGGGAGTGGATGATCGGCGAGGAGGGTGTGGCCATCTCCGACGTCGACCCCGAGGGCGTCGTCGAAGTCGGCGAGGGCCGCTGGCGGGCGTTGACCAACCGTGCGACACCGGTGCGCGAGGGCGAAGGGATCCGCGTCGCGGCGATCGACGGCGTGACCCTTGAGATCGAGCCGCTCGAGGGCGCCGCACGCGACTACCGCGAGCGCCGCACCACGCCCGACGACGACACCGCCTGACGCTACGTAACGGGTCTGACCCGATACGTAACGGTCAGCGGGCGGGGAGCCTCGG
>NZ_JBAVYV010000429.1:0-6746 GCF_049588435.1 Ilumatobacter sp. | reverse complement strand
GCACAGGCGGGTCGGCGCACGGTGGTCGTCACGGTCGATCCGGCTCGCCGCCTGGCTGACGCGCTCGGACTCGACGACGGCGCAGCCGCCGACGAACCGCACCGCGTGGAGGGGATCGTCGACGAGTCGTCCGAGGGCGAGCTGTGGGCGCTGATGCTCGATGCCGAGCAGACCTTCGACCGTCTCGTGCACGAGCAGTCGAGTTCGCGCAAGCAGGCCGACGCAGTGCTCAACAACCCGGTGTACCAGGCGATTTCGGGATCGTTGTCCGGTGCGCAGGAGTACATGGCGATCGAACGACTGCACCAGTTGCACGTGAGCGGTGACTGGGATCTGGTGATCGTCGACACTCCGCCGTCGAGGCACGCGATCGACCTGCTCGAGGCGCCGGATCGACTCGTCGGCTTCCTTGGCCATCCCGTCTACCGCGCTCTCACGATGGGTCAGCGCACGTTCGCGAAGATCACCGATGCCGCGTCGTCGATGTTCCTGTGGGCGGTCAAACGCCTCGCCGGACCGCAGATCGTCGAGGACACGCTCGAGTTCTTCCGCTCGCTCGCGAACATCGAGGGCGGGCTGCGTCACCGTGCGAAGCAGGTCTCCGAACTGCTGCGTGGCGACGACACGGCGTTCGTCGTCGTCTCCAGTCCGCGCGCCGAGGCGGTCGGCGAGGCCGAGCACCTCCTCGACGCGATCGAGGACAAGGGCTTCCCACTCGGTGGTCTCGTCGTCAACTTGATCCACCCGCTGCCCGAGCCCTTGACCGACGAGGATCTGCAGAGGCTCGCCGATCTCGAACCGGGTCCGCTCGAGGACCAGGTCGAATGGCATCGCGAGCTGACATCGCTGGCGACCGCCGAACGGCGCGAGATGCTCGGGATGGAACGCCTCGCCGGGACGTCTCCCGTGATCGAACTGCCGCTGCTGCCCGTCGACATCCACGACGTGCCGGGCCTCGTCGACCTCGCCGCCCGCCTCGTCTGACCCGGCGCCCTCCCCGCCGCGCGCGACGCTCGTCGGTAGCGTCGAGCGTCATGACCAAGCCGACCGCCGTCGACGTGCTCGACGAGATGTTCACACGTCCCTCCGAAGAAGGCATCTCGCTCGCGTTCGTCGCCCTGCGTGGCGGTGACGTGATCGCGGAACGGTACGGCCGTCGCCCCGCCAACGACTTCCAGCCGGAGGAGGAGATCACCGCGGCGTCAACCCTGACGTCGTGGAGCATGGCGAAGTCGATCACCCACGCAGCCGTCGGGATCCTGGTCCGCGACGGTGCGCTCGACATCGATGCGCCCGCACCCGTTCCCGAATGGGCCGGTACCGACAAGGAGAGCATCACGCTGCTGCAGTTGCTCGAGATGCGCTCGGGGCTGCGTTTCGAGGAGGACTACGTCGACGGCGAGACGTCGCACTGCATCGAGATGCTGTTCGGGGACACCGACCCCAGCTTCGGCCACTACGCCGCGATGCTCCCGCTCGACCACGCTCCCGGGTCGACGTTCAACTACTCATCGGGCACCTCGAACATCGTGGCGCGCATCGTCGGTGACGTCGTGACCGGTGCGTCGGGAGGCGACCCGCTCGAGCGCAGCACGGCGATCGGCGAGTTCCTCGAGCGGCGGGTCTTCGCACCGATCGGGATGACCGCCGCCGTGCCGAAGTTCGACGGAGCCGGAGATGTGGTCGGATCGTCCTACGTGTACGCCACGGCGCTCGATTTCGCCCGCTTCGGCGAGTTGTACCTGCACGACGGCGTCACCGATCGGGGACGGGGCTCCCGGATCCTGCCGGAGGGCTGGAGCGAGCAGGCGCGCACGAAGACGGCGCACGATCCCGACTCGGGACTCGACTACGGCCGTCACTTCTGGCTGTGGCCCGCGTTCCCGGGGAGCTTCGCCTGTCACGGGTACGAGGGGCAGTTCGTGGTGATCTTCCCCGATCGAGACCTGGTCCTGGTCCACCTCGGCAAGACCGACATCGCCCACAACAGTGGTCTGCGGATGCGCCTGGCACGTCTCGCGGAGCTGTTCTGACGACGTCGGTGGAGTCGGGGATGCCAACTGCGGCCGGGTCGGGCTTGGTATGAATTGGTGGTGAGCGACTCGGCACGAAGCGAGGACTTCGACGCGACGTTCGAAATGGACCGGGACGATCTTCCCACCGGCGAGCTTCCACCGATCGGCGCGAAATCGGACGTCAAACCACGGATCCGACCGATCCGGTTCGGACTGCGGATGCTCTTGCTGGCGTTGGTCCTGTACTTCGCGATCGGACTGCTGCCCGACCTGATCAACGCCGCGGACGAGTTGACCCGGCTCAATCCGTTCCTGATCGCTCTCGGGTTCGGGTTGCAGTTGCTCGCGCTGTTCTTCTACTCGATGCTGACCAAGGCTGCGCTCGGCGAAGCGGGCGAGAGCCTGACACCGACCCGGATGTTCCGGATCCAGCTCAGCACGCGGGCACTGACGAACGTCGTGCCGGGCGGCAATGCGGCCGGCTCCGCCCTCGGATACCGGCTGCTGACCCTGTCGGGGATCAAGGGCCCCGATGCGGGGTTCGCGCTCGCCACGGCCGGCATCGGATCGGCGGTCGTGCTCAACCTCGTCTTCTGGATCGGCCTGGTCGTGTCGGTGCCGCGCCGTGGGGTCAACCCGTACTACGGCGGCGCGGCGCTCACCGGGATCATCGTGATCGGCATCGCCGCGGCCTTGGCGATCGGGATCATGGAGGGACAGAAGCGTTCCGAGCGCATCGCCCGCTGGGTCGCCACCAAGCTGCGGTCCGACCCCGACAAGATGGCCGCCGCGATTCGCCAGATCGGGGTTCGTCTGGAGGACCTGATCAGCGATCGCTCGCTCCTCAAGCGCGTGGTCATCTACGCGCTCCTCAACTGGCTCGTCGACGCGGCGTCGCTGTGGGTGTTCCTGCGGGCGTTCGGCGGCAGCCTCGAGATCGATGCGCTGATCGTGTCGTTCGGTCTGGCGAACCTGCTCGCCGCGGTCCCGATCACGCCTGGTGGGCTCGGTTACGTGGATCTGGCCTACCTGTCGACGCTCGTCGGATTCGGGCTGAGCAACAGCAACGCACGGCTCGGCATCGCCTCGTACCGCCTGGCGCAGTTCTTCTTCCCGATCCTGATCGGCGGACTGTCGTACCTGAGCCTGCGCGTCGGGCCGTGGAAGATCGAGAAACGCGATCGTCTGGCGCGCCTGCGTGAACTCGCGCGCACGGGGAGCCAGTCCGGCGAGTCACGGATGGACTTCGCCCTGCGCTTCGGCCGACGATCGAGCGACCAGGACGCCGATGCGGACGCCGATGAGATTGCCGATCGCGAGGCGGAGCCCGGCTGACCGTTCGTCGGGATTGGAACCGGTTCGAGTCGACCGGTACGTTGCCCGCCATGACCACTCATGAGCGCCCGTTCGGCCGGTACCTCGAAGACTTCACCCCGGGGGACGTGCTGCGGCACTGGCCCGGCAAGACGATCACCGAGTACGACGATCATCTCTTCTGCATGATCACGATGAACCACCACCCGTTGCACACCAACGACTGGTTCGCGGCCGAGTCGGTCCAGGGTCGCAACGTCGTCGTCGGCAACCTCGTGTACTCGCTGGTGCTCGGAATGAGCGTGCCCGACGTGTCGGGCGCCGCGATCGCGAACCTCGAGGTCGAGACGCTCCAGCACAAGTTCCCGACGTTCCACGGCGACACGATCCACGCCGAGACACGAGTCCTCGAGGTGAAGGAATCGAAGTCGAAGCCTGATCGCGGGATCGTGACGGTCGAGACCAAGGGGTTCAACCAGGACGGCAAGGAAGTCTGCTACTTCAAGCGCAAGGTGCTGATCTGGAAGAAGAGCACCGCCCCCGACCGCACGCGCCCGTACGACGGCGTCGACGTCTGGGCCGACTGATCCCGGGCATCCTCGGCGCGACGGGCGCGAGCGCGTGACGGTCGATCCCGGGCAGGTTCTCTCCTGGGGGATTCCGCGGATGCGCGACCTTCCCTGGCGCCGTGAACGTGACCCGTGGGCCATCCTCGTCGCCGAGGTGATGCTCCAGCAGACCCGCGTCGATCGTGTGATCCCGAAATGGGCCGCGTTCCTGGAGGCCTTCCCGACCCCTGCGGCGTGTGCCGACGCGTCGCTCGGCGACGTCCTGCGGCTCTGGCACGGGCTCGGCTATCCCCGTCGTGCCAAGCACCTGCATGCGACCGCGGTCGAGGTGACGGCCACGAACGGCGGCTGCCTTCCCGACTCGCTTCCCGAACTGCTCGCGCTGCCGGGAATCGGTCCGTACACCGCGCGGGCCGTCCTCGCGTTCGCCTTCGAACGTGACGTCGCGGTCGTCGACACCAACATCGCGCGCATCCTCGCCCGCACGGCGGGGGAGCGGCTGACACCGAAGCGGGCACAGTCGATGGCGGACGACCTCGTCGCCGTCGGCGACGGCTGGGCGTGGAACCAGGTGCTGATGGACCTCGGTGCTGTGCTCTGCCGGCCGCAGCCGTTGTGCGCGGAATGTCCGGTTGCAACGTCGTGCGCGTGGTCGGTCGCCGGCCACCCGGACCCCGACCCGGCGATCGGCTCCGCCGGTGTGAGCGTCACCCAGGCACGCTTCGAGGGAAGCGACCGCCAACGACGAGGTCGGGTGATGGCTGCGTTGAACGCGGGTCCTCGCCCTGCCGATTCGTTCGACGCAGCGATCGTCGACGGCCTCGTGGGCGATGGCCTCGTCGAACGCGACGGCGACCTGGTCCACCTCCCGCGCTGACCGCCGACGGAGTCCCGACCCGCCCGGTGGTCATCGTGACGTGTCCGATACCGCATCGCCCGCAGTTGTTCGGTGATCGGGTCGGCATCTAGCGTCGATGGCGATGCGCCCCGCCAAAGACTTCTTTCGCCCGCTCGCCGTCGGTGCCCCGTCTCCGCCGAGCGAGATTCCGTTCCCGCCGAGCCGGATGATCCACTTCTTCCCGCCGTCGAACGAGAAGATGCGGGCGAAGGTCCCACAGATCGCCCCGACCGTCGACATCCTCCTGGCGAACCTCGAGGACGGTGTCCCCGCCGACCAGAAGGAGGCGGCCCGCGCCGGCCTCGTCGAGGTCGCCCAGTCGGTCGACTTCGGTCAGACGCAGTTCTGGACCCGCGTCAACTCGTTGGACTCGCCATGGTGTCTCGACGACCTGACCGCAGCGGTGCTCGAATGCGGTGAGGCGCTCGACGTGATCATGATCCCGAAGGTGGAGGGCCCCGAGGACATCCACTACGTCGACCGTCTCCTCGCCCAACTGGAGGCCCGGGCGGGCCGCAGCAAGCCGCTGCTCGTCCATGCGATTCTCGAGACCGCTCGCGGGATGGCGAACGTCGAGGAGATCTGCGCCGCGTCGCCGCGCATGCAGGGCCTCTCGCTTGGCCCGGCCGACATGGCGGCCAACCGACGGATGAAGACGACCCGCGTCGGCGGTGGTCACCCCGGATACCTGGTCCGTGAGGATCCGCCTGTCGGTGCCGACGGCGAGACCGACATCCAGGCGGTGCGTGCGTCGCACCAGCAGGACCTGTGGCACTACACGATCGGGCGGATGGTCGATGCGTGCGTGATGAACGGGATCCTTCCGTTCTACGGCCCGTTCGGCGACATCAAGGACACGGTCGCGTGTGAGGATCAGTTCCGCAACGCATACCTGATGGGGTGCGTCGGAGCATGGAGCCTGCACCCCGTCCAGATCGACGTGGCCAAGAAGGTGTTCAGCCCGGACCCGGCCGACGTCGCCCACGCGCAGCGGGTGATCGATGCGATGGGCGACGGCACCGGCGCCCTGATGCTCGACGGCAAGATGGAGGACGACGCATCGGTGAAGCAGTGCCACGTCGTCGTCGAACTCGCCAAGCGACTGTCCGAGCGCGATCCCGAGCTCGCCGCCACCTACAACTTCTGAAATGCGCGTCGGTGCCAGGCACCAACGCGCATTTCGACGCAACGAATGGAGATCTCCGATGACCGATGACCTGCGACCGCGCCGTTCCGTGCTCTACATGCCGGCGGCCAACGAGCGCGCGCTCGAGAAGGCGAAGTAGATTCCGGCCGATGCGATCATCTTCGACCTCGAGGATGCCGTCGCACCGGACGCCAAGCCCGAGGCGCGAGATCGCGCCGTCGCGGCGGTGCGATCCGGTGAGTACGGCAACCGGGAGCTGACCATTCGGTGCAACGGACTCGACACCGAATGGGGCGCCGACGACATCGCCGCCGCGGGCGCCGCCGGTCCGTCGGCGATCGTGATCCCGAAGGTCGACTCCGTCGAGGGGGTCGACGAGGTGTCGGAACGACTGGACGCCGCCGGAGCGTCGGCCGACGTCAAGATCTGGCCGATGATCGAGACGCCGACGGCGATCTTCAACGTCCGCGAGATCGCCGCCCACCCGCGGGTCGCCGTGCTGATCATGGGGACGAACGATCTGGCCAAGGAGCTGAGGTCACCGATCGTCCCCGGTCGACACCCGTTGGTTCCGCACCTGGCGACGGCACTGCTCGCCGCTCGCGAAGCCGGCAAGGTCGTGATCGACGGGGTCTACAACGACGTGAGGAACGCCGATGGCTTTGCTGCCGAGTGCGTCCAGGGGATGGAGATGGGCTTCGACGGCAAGACGCTCATCCACCCCAACCAGGTCGATCCGGCGAACGACACGTGGGCGCCGTCTGCCGACGAGGTCGAGGACGCGGGTCGCGTGATCGTCGCGT
>NZ_JBAVYV010000428.1:0-3970 GCF_049588435.1 Ilumatobacter sp. | reverse complement strand
CTCGAGCCCGCTGTCAACGAGCCAGTCGGTGACCGGAACGACACCGATCCCGACGACGACGACGTCGGACTCGATCAACTCGCCGTCGGCCAGCAGCACCCCCGCTTCGTCGAGACGCTCGACCTGCACCCCACAGCGCACGTCGACACCGCGTTCGATGTGCATCGAGCCGATCGCTTCACCCATCTCCGCCCCGAGTCCGCGGATGAGCGGGGCGGGCGCGCCCTCGAGCACGGTCACCCGGTTCCCGAGCTGTTTGGCGGTCGCCGCGACCTCGAGGCCGATGAACCCGGCACCGATCACCACGACGTGATGATCGCCCTGGGCGAGTTCGTGGCGCAGTCGCAGCGAATCGTCGAGTGTGCGCAGTTCGTGGACGTGCGGGTGCCGATCCTGGTCGGGCAGCCGTCGACACGCCGCACCCGTGGCGATGATGCACCCGTCGAACTCCACGTCGCTGCCATCGGCGAGGTGCAGGATTCCGGAGTCCGGATCGAGCCCGGTGGCGGCAACGCCCAGGCGCCATTCGACGTCGAGTTCGTCGAACGAGTCCGGCTGCCGCAACTGGATCCGGTCGGGCTCCCACTCCCCCGCCAGCAGCTTCTTCGACAGCGGCGGTCGGTCGTACGGGCGGTGCGTCTCGGCACCGACCACCACCACATCACCCTCGAACCCCTCGGTCTGGAGGGTTTCGGCGGCACGCAGCCCCGCCAGCGACGCTCCGACCACGACCACACGTTCCATCGTCATCCCGCCAACTTGGCACACGCGCCCCGCGCAGCGTGCCCCGGGACACCTGGCGCACTCGCCGGGCTTGTTCTCGCAGGGCGGTCGGCCCGCTACCGTGCGGGCGGTGCCAGACACCAGCGACCATCCCGAGCTTGTTCTGCCGTCCGCCGAGCAGGTGAACGCGATGATCGAGGAGCTCTTCCCGGGCACGGGGAACACGTGCGCCGAGATCGGTCCGGGCTTCGCTCTCGCCAGCCGGGATGTCGACGACTCGATGTTGCGCCCCGGCGGTTTCATCTCCGGTCCGACCCAGTTCGGGCTGGCCGACGCAGCGCTGTGGTACATGGTCTTCGCAGCCACGGGTCGCATCGAGCCGATGGCGATGACGTCCGAACTCTCGATCCGCTATCTCCGACCGGCACAGGGCTCGGTGCTCTGGGCGCGCGCGTCGGTGGAGTCGGCCGGGCGTCGCAATGTCGTGGGCACCGTCCACGTCTGGTGCGACGAACGCGAGCACAAGCCGACCTCGGTTGCACAGGGCACCTACGCCCTGCCGCTCTAGCGAGACGCCTGCGAGACTGAGACCATGTCGGGTCATCCACGTTTCCACCTCGCATTCCCCGTGCACGATCTCGCCGCCGCTCGCGCGTTCTACGGTGGCGTGCTCGGATGTCCCGAGGGTCGCTCGGCACCGTCGTGGGTCGATTTCGACCTGTTCGGGCACCAACTCGTCGCCCACCTCGACCACGCGGCGTCGGAGCGGATCCAGCTCACCAACCCGGTCGACGGCGACGATGTCCCGGTGCCGCACTTCGGCGTTCTCCTCGGCGGCGACGAATGGCGAGAGCTCGCGGAGCGAGTCACCGACGCGGGCATCGACTTCGTGATCGCTCCCCACACCCGCTTCGCCGGCGAGGCCGGTGAACAGTCGACGATGTTCTTCCTCGACCCGTCCGGCAACGCGCTGGAGTTCAAGTCGTTCACCGACGACAGCCAGGTCTTCGCGACCTGATCGGCGTCCGGCGGGAATCGCCGGTGCCGGCTACGTCGACACCCAGTGGATGGCTGTGTCGAGCTCGCGGTCATGGAACGTGCGGACGTGTCCGTGCAACGTCCATTTCAACACGTTGATCCCCGCCGACAGGTGTCCGTCATCGGTCACCACGGCTCCACGGTGGAAGTGGATGTGGCGCAGCCCATCGGTGAGATCGCCCCACGCGCCGTCGCCGAATCCCTCGAACCGGTCCCCGAGGTGCAGGACGAGTCGGAGTTTCTCGTGCCGCTCGACCACGGCGTCGACCTCCGGCTCGATGTACGTCGTGAAATCGTCGACGGTGAACGTCCCGACGGCATGCAATCCGAAACAGCCGGCGGGGAGGTCATCGATGGGTTCGAGCACGGCGGCACTGTAGGCCACTCACCGCGCGTCGTGGCGGAATGTGATCGACAGGCGCGGCCCGGCCGGCCGTCGACGCTTCGGAATACAGTGCTGCCATTCGTGCTGACAGGCACCTCCCATCACGAGCAGGTCACCGTGCCCGAGCCCCCACGCGAGCGATGCTCCCCCGGCCTCGCCGTGTTCGGGGTCACGGTTGCGGCGCATGTGGAACGGTCGGCTCGCACCGACGCTGAGGATCGCGACGACCGGTTCGCTGACGCGGTGTCGATGCCGGTCGGCGTGCCACGCGACCGAATCGTGCTGGTCCCGGTAGAGGTTGAATCCGATCGAGTCGAAGTGCCGGTCGTAGCGGTCGGCAAGCGCCCAGCGCGCATCGGACAGGACCGGAAGCGGGGCCTCGGTCGAATCGGCTTCGTTCCACCAGGCGGTCAGACGCGGCTCGGTGACCAGCCGGTCGTACATGGGCACCCCGGTACGTTGCGTGAACTCGAGACGGTCCATCAGGTCGTCGAACAACGAATCGGCGCCGTCGAACCACCCGGGCACGTACTCGACCCACGACGAACGGGACAGCGCGCTGCGCGACGCCGAGGAGAACGATGGATCGAAGCACGGCTCATCCAACCCGAACAGGGATGCTTGACGGAACATGTGTTCGATCTTCGCGCGCTGACCGTCGCGCGTCAAGATCGAACCGGGTGCGGCGGATGGATCGTCACCGACGAACGTACCGCGCTCGGTGGTGCTCCGTCGACAGTGCAGCGACCTGTCACCCGTCGTGTGCCACGCTGTACCGAGCAGCCCGATGAACACCCGTCCAACATTCGCCCTCGCGCTCGCATCGCTCGTGTCGATCGGCGCCGTCGTCTCGTCGTGCGCGTCCGGATCCGACGCGGTCGAGGTGCCCGGCGGTCCGTCGGCGACCGACACCGCGATCTCGAGCGCGATCTCGACCGCGGAGGACTCCACCCCTCCGACGACCGGCGCGACGACGACCACGCTCCGACCGACGACGACCGCACCCACCACATCGACCACGACCACGGTTGCTCCGTCGACCTCGGCGGCTCCGGTGACCACGGCCGAACGCACGGTCAAGCTCCTCCGACAGGGCGACGAAGGACCCGAGGTCGGCGTGATGCAACTCAAACTCATCGTGCTCGGCTACCTGCCGACGGGCTCGGACACCGGGGTGTTCGACGGAGCGACGAACAGCGCCGTGCTCTCGTTCCAGTCGGAATACGGCCTCGTCGTCGACGGCCTCGTCGGCCCCGAAAC
The DNA here is from genome assembly GCF_049588435.1 of Ilumatobacter sp. GTDB lineage: Bacteria > Actinomycetota > Acidimicrobiia > Acidimicrobiales > Ilumatobacteraceae > Ilumatobacter_A. Next base: position 564 of record NZ_JBAVYV010000428.1, on the reverse strand, counting down.
CGAACGCTCGATCTCGGCGGCCGCCAACTCGATCAACGCGGACGGCTGAGTCCGGTCACGCCCGGAGCGACGGTCGACCGAGCTCACCGGCTCGGCGCGGAACGTAGGGCGCCTCCATCTCGGCGATGTCGTCGTCGCTCAGTTCGATCTCCAGCGAGGTGATCGCATCGTCGAGCTGCGCCATCTTGGTCACCCCGATGATCGGCGCGGTGACGACCGGCTTGTTGATCCCGGCGTCGAGGGCGCGCGTGAAGAACGGTTCCGCATCGGCGGGGTCGAGCACCCACGGTCGCCAGTCCGACGAGCCGAAGCTCATGCGGCCGAAACAGAGCTCCGACACCTGGAGTCCGGTGGAACCGAGGCGTTGGTAGTCCATGGACCGACGGTAGCCACCATGCCGTCGGGTGTCTGGCACCCGATGGACGGGATGGCGCGGGTCAGCGTCAACCCGTGCCTGGCACCAGTTGTCGGGCGTGGTGTCAACGGGCGGTCGGGATCGCGGCGGCGCAGGCCGCGACGGACGCTGCGGTCTCGGCGCAGGCCCGGTCGTCGAGTCCGCGGAGG
>NZ_JBAVYV010000427.1:0-4096 GCF_049588435.1 Ilumatobacter sp. | reverse complement strand
GTGGGGCCAGGGGGTGATGCTTCCCGACGGTCGCTTCGTGTCCGGGGTGGGCGATCACCGAGGCGCAGACGGACGGAGTTGGTTCTACGAGTACGACCCGACGACGCACACGCTGACCCAGACGACCGAGGTCGGCGAGTCGCTCGGGCACCGACCGGGTGACTGGGGCTACGGGAAGCTCCACGCTCCGATGGTTCTCGACGCGTGCGATCGCGTGGTCACGGCCACGTACTGGGGATCGCGTCGCGGCCTCGAGCTCGGGGGTTCGTACTCCGGCGATCACCTCATCCGCTACGACCCGGCCACCCGCGAGGTCACGTCGCTCGGCGTGCCCGTCGAGGGGTACGGGTTGCCGTCGCTCGCGATCTCCCCCGATCGCTCCACGTTGTTCGTCGAGGCCGTCGACCCCGAGAGCGATCCCGACGCCGGCGTGTTCGTCGTCGCCGACGCCGACACGGGAGCCGTGCTCCACACCGACGACTCAGCCGACCACACCGGGTTTCGCGACATCCTCGTCACGCCCGAAGGCGACGGGCTGTACGCGTCAGGCAACGGTGTCGCGGGGCTGTCCCCCACCGGGGAGCGCGTCGGCGCGCCGGGTGTGTTCGGCGGCGACGCATGGTTCCGAAGTTCGACCCCACCCGCCGCCGACGGCTCCGTGGCGATCACGACGCGCAGCCCCGACGCGCTGTGGATGCGTTCCCCGCACGGCACGTTCCGAGACCTCGGGGTGGTCGACGATTACGTCGCTGCGTTGGCCCTCAACTCCGACGGCACGACCGCCTACTTCGTTCCGGGCGCTCACGGAAACGGTGCCGAGTTCGGAACCCCGCTGATCGCAGCCGACACCGCGACGGGGACCCAGGACGTCGTCGTGCGATTGAACGAGCTCATCGAACCGGCCCTCGGAATCCGCGTCGGCGGCTCGTACAACGTCGCTGTCGACGAGGCCAACCGTCGGGTGTACGTCGGGCTCAACGGCGGAGACCCCGCGGTCGAGGAGGTGTTCGGTGACGTGGTCCTGGCCGTGGTCGAATTCGACTGAACCGAGCCGGTCGTGATTCGTCGACGACGTCGCTCGGCCGTCGTCGGGGCGTCGATTACCGTCGCGTCGATCGTCGGCGCCTGCTCCTCCGACGCGGCGTCGTCACCCGACCCCGATTCGACGTCGTCGATCACCTCGGGAACCACGATGCCACTCATTACCGTCGAGACCGACGTCGACTCGCTCCCCGAATCCACCACGACGCCCCCGACCACGACCTCGACCACGACCACGACGTCTCCGCCCGCGACGAGCCCCGCGACGGCGGCCGACCCCGCGACGCCTCTCACGGCCGAGACGTGTTGGGAATCGTCTCCGGATCCGTCCGATGACGACGGAACCGGTGCCGGCATCTCGTTCGAGGATGTCACGGCCGAGGTCGGGCTGGTCGATCCGCTGACCGGGATGCACGGCCACGCCGCCGCGTCGGGTGACGTGAATCGCGACGGGTGGACCGACCTGCTCGTCGGCGGATTCGCCGATCGTGAGGCCTCGGCCTACGCCATGCGCGGGGCGAGCGGCCCCTCCCCCGACCGACTGCTGCTGGGCGGACCCGACGGGTTCCGCACCGACCTGACGTTCCCCGAGGACCGGGCGCGGTCGAGCGGGGCGGTCTTCGCCGACCTCGACGCGGACGGCGACGACGATCTGGTGATCACCCGCAACCAACGTGGGTCCGATGGCATCGGCGGTCGACCGACCGTGGTGCTCGAGAACACCGGCAGCGGATGGGACGAACGGAACACCCTTGCCGACGGCGTAACGGCCCGGTCGGCGGCCGCCGTCGACCTCGATCGTGACGGGACGCTCGATCTGTTGATCGTCGGCGATCGTTGGGGTGACGGTTCGACCGAGATCCATCGGGGGCTGGGCGGGTTCGAGTTCGACGACGTGACCACCGAGTGGGGCGTCCCCGACGACTTCACCGGGCTCGCCGCAGCCACGGTCGATGTGGATGGCGACGGGTGGATCGACGTGGTGATGAACGGTGACCCCCGGGTGCTGCTCGGGGGCGACGACGGGTTCGCCATCGCCGAGGTACCGGCACTCGCCTGGGAGACGTTCGGCGACGAGGACGACCCGGCGGGGATCGCGATCGGGGACCTCGACGGTGACGATCTTCCCGATCTGGTGCTCGGCCAGCACTTCAACTCGACCATCGACTTCGCAGAACGCGTCCCGGTCCGGATCCTGGTCAATCGTTCGCAGCCGGGCGTCCCGGCCTTCGATGACGTCACCGAGCAGTCGGGGTCGCCCGATCTCTCGACCAAGTCACCTCACGTCGCGATCGCCGACATCGACAACGACGGGCTCAACGATGTCATCACCTCCGCGGCGTCGGCGGCCGACCTCCCGCTGATCCTGCACCGGAACGATCGGGGGGCGGGCGAGAGCCCTCACTTCGAAACGATCGGTGAGGAAGGATCGGGTCGGTACTGGGTGACCGGGGTGACCGACGATCTCGATCGCGACGGCCGGGTCGACGCGCTCCTCGTGGAATGGGAGCCGACGCAGGCATCGGTGTCTGCCCGGAACACATCCGCCGGCGGAGACTGGCTCGAGTTCGACACCGCATCGCTCCCCTCCGCGATCGGGCACCTGGTGACGGTCGAGGATCCGACCACCGGCGAGGTGCTGGCCCGGGCATGGCCGGCGAGCACCACCGGCTACGCGGCCGGGTCGTCGGGGGTCGTTCACGTGGGCCTCGGCGACGCTCCCGACGAGGTGGCCGTGCGGATCCCCACCGTCGACGGCGACCGGGTCGCGATGGTCGGTGTCAACGCTCGGACGAGCTTCGACGGCTGTCCGCGGTGACCGGAACCTCCCCGCTCGCGATCCCGAGCTGAGTCGAACACCTCGAGCCGAGTTCGATCCATCCGGCTGGCTACTGTCACTCGGAGATGAACACGGTCGATGCGACCAGCGTCGGCCGGTGGGCCGCTGCACGAGCTGTTGCTCGCAATCCGCTCCTCGCCCGAGCGCTGCGGGGGCTGTTCGCGTTCTCGATCACCGAGCAGGGCTGTTGGCTCGCGGTGCTGCTCTTCGCGTTCGAGCGCGGAGGAGTCTCCGAAGCCGGGTTGCTGTTCGTCTTCCTGCTCATTCCGTCCGCCGTTCTGGCGCCCGTCCTCGCCGTCGCGAGCGACGTTTTCCCACGCGATCGCGTCCTCACAGCCGGATACGGCCTGCTCGCGTTGTTCAGCATCCTGACCGGCACGGCGATGGTGCTCGACGCTCCGACCGTGCTCGTGTGGGCTCCGGCGCTCGTCTTCGCCGTCCTGCTCACGTTCGCTGGGCCGGCGACGGCTGCGATCATCCCGATCGCGGTCAGCACCCCCGACGAGTTGACCGCAGCGAACACGGCCGTCGGAATGGTCGAGACAGCGGGCCGTCTGTTGGGCCCGCTGTTGGCGGGCGCCATCCTGCTCACCGCGACGCCGGGCGCCGTGATGATCTGGATCGGGGCGCTGATGGGAGTCGGCGCACTCGCAACCATCGGTCGTGGCCCCGGTTCGACCGGTACCGAAAGTCGCCACGCCGATGACCCGGATCGCCGATCGGCGGTGATCGAACTGAGCGCCGGTCTCCGCGTGCTGCGCCACGACCCTCAGGTGCGGTCGCTGGTCGGTGCCGTGGCAACCAACTCGTGGATCGCCGGCGCACTCGACGTCGGCGCCGCACTGCTCGCGATCGACGTGCTCCACCGCGACGACGCAGCCGTCAGCATCCTGATCACCGGATTCGGGGCGGGAGGTCTGCTCGGATCCGCGATCAGCTTCGCGCTCGTCGGTCGACGTCGTCTGGCGCGGGCGCTTGCGGCGAGCGTGCTGCTGATGTGCATCACTTTCGGGGTGGTCGGCTCGAGCGAGCAATTGGTCACCGCCACGCTGCTGCTCGTCCTCGTCGGCACCGGCGTGACACTCACGTCGGTCACCGGAAGGACGATGCTCCAGGGCCTCACCCCCGACGACACGTTGGCACGCCTGTTCGGTGTCCTCGAGGGGTTGAAGATGGTCGGTCTGGCAGCGGGCGGTGTGTCGCTCTCGGTCGTCG
>NZ_JBAVYV010000426.1:0-2241 GCF_049588435.1 Ilumatobacter sp. | reverse complement strand
ACCGCCGTCACGGATCCGCCGTTGCCACGCGATGCCCTGTTCGATCACGTCGGGCGGGCAGATCGCCCCGTAGTCGGGCGGGGCATCGCCGACGTTGGCTGCCAGCCACTCGGCGGCTTCGGCCTGGAACTGGTCGACCTCGATCATCTCCGTCATCAGGACCAGTCTGGTCCGTGGCGGCGCCACCGATCCCATCCGCCATTCCGGAACGGCGGCTCGTCGCCACGGAACCGTGTCGGCGATCGTCGAAACGACGATCAGCCGTCGGTCGTGGGGGCCTCTTCCATCTCGTCCATCTCCGAGTCATCCATCTCGGAGTGATCCATGGTGTCGTCGGTCATCTCGGACTCGTCCATCTCGGAGTGGTCCATGTCGTCGCCCATGGCATCGTCGTCGAGGGAACGGACCTCGGCGACGAACTCGATCGACGTTCCGTTGTCGAACGTCAGCGTCACGTCGACCGAATCCGGGTAGGTGGCCGGGTCGATGTCGAGCAGCATGATGTGGGCACCGCCCGGCTCGAACGTCACCGACTCGCCGGAGGCGACTTCGAATCCGCCGTCCTTCTCCTGCATCGTCATCGTGTCGTCGTCGTTCATGATCACTTCGTGCAGCTGGACGTCGTCGCTGACCGAGCTGGTCGCCGACACGGCGGTGAGGGTCTCCTCGGTGTCGTTCGTGAGGACTCCGTACACCGCGCTCGTGGTCTGGCCCTCGGCGGGCTGACGGGACCACGCATCGTTCATCGTGACACCGGTGGTCTCGGCAGCCTCATCGGTGGCGTCGGTGCTGGCGGTGGTGTCGGTGCTCGCAGAATCGTCGGATCCACAGGCGGTGAGACCGAGCGCGGCGACCAGTGCGGCCGAGACGGCGAGGCGGGAGATGTTGGAATTGGTTTTCTTCACGCGGGTCAGGTCGTCGCGACCGCGTCCCGGGTTCCCGGACTCATGAAGAAAAGTCGGGAGATCGCGAGGACGACGCCGCCGACCCCGGCCACGAAGGCAGCGACGAGGACCAGCCGTTCGAACCACTGCGGGGCACCGGTCGGCACGATGGCGGCGGTGAGTCCGTCCCGTTTGATGAACGCCCAGACCACGAGTTCGCTCGCAGCGACGAGTCCCGCGGCCTGGGCCAGGAAGGGTGACCGGTTCCGGAGTGGGTACGCGGCGACTGCGGCCACCACCGCGAGGGCGGGGAGCAGCGGCCAGACGAGACGCGGTCCGGTCTCCGCGGGGAGCGACGTGTACTGCCACCACCCGGCAACGAGTGCAGCGAGGGCGACGGGTGCCAGCACGATCGCCCACCCGGCACTCCGCCTCGACAGCCACACCGCGACGGCGACGACGGCTGCACCGAGGAGTCCGCCGATGATGGCGGGGAGCATCGACGGTTCGGGTTCCCAGGTCGAGATCACCGTCACGGCGACATCTTCACCGTTCACCGTGATCGGGATGACCTGTTCGAGGATCTGGTCGCCCGGCTCCTGGCCGGCCGGACGGATCGGTTGCATCCAGTGGGCGCGATGGTCGTGCCACGCGAACGATCCGGATCGGGCGACCGTCTCCCAGTCGGGGTCGGCGTCGGCGGTCGCGAAGTCGGGTGCGTCCGCTCCGTAGCGGTTCTCGTTCTGGTAGCTCGTCGGGGAGTTGCGGTTTTCGCGCACCTCGCCGTCGGGGAGAAACCACAGGTAGGGCTCGCCGAAGTAGCCGACGACCGTCGCCTCGGTTCCCGGCTCGGCGGTCAGTTGGACGAACGAGTCACCACCGAGGATGTCGAGCGACACTCCGGTGGTCGCGGGCTCGACCGAGAGGATCTCCGAGCGGTAGTCGGTGGGTCCCGCCGGGTCGGCGTGCGCGGTTCCGCCTCCGACGACCAGCGCGAGGATCACGATCGCCGATGCCAGTGCCCATCGCAGCGGAGTTGGACGCGGGGCGCGGGAGCTCATGCGCTGACGTTCAGGACGAGTTCACCACTCGGGTGGACCGTGCACACGCCTTCGAAGCTTCCTGGCGAGGTGAACTCTTGGCGGATCGTCTCATCGGCGCCGACGAACCAGGGACCGACGTTGTGGCCTCGGTCGTCGAGATTCACGATCTCGATCGTCTCGCCCACGTTCACGTCGAGCGTCGCGGGCAGGATCTCGAGTGGTTCCCCGGCATCGAGCGCCTCACCGGCGCCCGCAGGGATGGTGAACTCGTAGGTTGCCGCCGCGGCCCCGGATTCGAATCCGAATCCGGGGCC
>NZ_JBAVYV010000425.1:0-23563 GCF_049588435.1 Ilumatobacter sp. | reverse complement strand
GGCGAGGACGGTGCGGGCGACTGGGCGCGACGGTGCTCGGGAGGAAGCGCCGTCACCGCCCGCTTCGGCGAGGCGGCGACGAGAAACGGGCGGACCCGACGCGCTGCCCAACGGACGTGCGCCCATTCCGCCAGCTCGATCAGCTCCTCGGACGGCCCGAATCCGGTCACCTTTGCAATCGGCTTGAGATCGTCGAAATCGATCTCGGAGTCACTCACGATGTCGACCACCCAACCGCCGATCCGGCGGCCGTGCAGTTCGACGCGCACGATCGTGCCGATCCGCACCATGGGCGCGAGATCCTCAGGAATCGAATAGTCGAACGATTTGTCGAGCCCGGTGACGTCGGGGAGCACCCGCGCGATTCGGGTCATGGTGACGTCCCGGTGGCGCCGCAGGATGGAGTGGGACCGACCCACCCCGTCACGGTCAGGCGCCCAGTGCCGACTTCAGCTCGTCGAGCTTGCCGAGCTGCTCCCACGGGAACTCGTCCCGGCCGAAGTGTCCGTAGGCGGCCGACTTCTTGTAGATCGGTCGCTTCAGATCGAGGTCGCGGACGATCGCGCCCGGGCGGAGATCGAACGTGGAGCGCACGGCGGCCTCGATCCGAGCCGGATCCTCGTTGGCGGTTCCGAACGTCTCGACGAGGATGCTCATCGGCTGTGCCATGCCGATCGCGTAGGCGAGCTGGATCTCACAACGATCGGCTGCACCCGACGCGACGACGTGCTTCGCGACCCAACGGCCGGCGTAGGCGGCGGAGCGGTCGACCTTCGACGGGTCCTTGCCCGAGAAGGCGCCGCCACCGTGACGACCCATGCCGCCGTAGGTGTCGACGATGATCTTGCGTCCCGTCAGGCCGCAGTCGGCGTACGGGCCGCCGAGGACGAACTTGCCGGTCGGGTTGATGTAGATCTCGTAGTCGTCGTCGGCGAACTGCTCGGGAACGGTGGGTCGGATGACCTGATCGATGAGGTCCGGCCGGATGACCGTGTCGCGGTCGATTCCGTCCTGGTGCTGCGTGGAGATCAGCACGGCCTTCAGTGCGACCGGCTTGCCCGACTCGTCGTACTCGAACGTGACCTGGGTCTTGCCGTCCGGACGCAGGTACGGGATCTGCCCCGATTTGCGCACGTCGGCCAGACGCTCGGCGAGGCGGTGGGCCGTATTGATCGGCAGCGGCATCAGCGCGTCGGTTTCGTTGCACGCGTACCCGAACATCATGCCCTGGTCGCCCGCACCCTGGAGGTTGAGCTGGTCCTCGCCCGAGGTTCCGCTGCGGACCTCCTCGGAGGTGTCGACACCCTGTGCGATGTCGGGGCTCTGCGGGTCGAGCGCCACCATCACGCCACACGTGTTGCCGTCGAATCCGTACAGCGCGTTGTCGTAGCCGATTCCGTTGATCGTGTCGCGGGCGATCTTGGGGATCTCGACGTAGGCCGTCGTGCTCACCTCACCGGCGACGACGCAGAGGCCGGTCGTGATCATCGTCTCGCACGCGACACGGGCGTCGGGATCCTCGGTGAGGATCGCGTCGAGAATCGAGTCCGAGATCTGGTCCGCCATCTTGTCGGGGTGACCCTCGGTGACGCTCTCGGACGTGAATGTGTAATTGGCCATGGTTCAGTCTTTTCCTGTCTGAGTCGATGCTCGGATCTCGACGATCGTGTTGATGACGGCCCGGGCGACATCTCGCTTGGCGGCGAGGTCGATCTCGACAGGCTCCGCGTCGGGCCGCAACAGCGTAACCGCATTCGTGTCGTGAGCGAAGCCGACCTGGGAAGCGCCGACATCGTTCGCGACGATCAGGTCGAGGTTCTTCTTCGTGAGCTTGATCTGGGCGTTCGCGACGAGATCGTCGGTCTCGGCAGCGAAGCCGACGAGCACCTGGCGAGCCGGCTTGGTCGCTCCCAGCCCGGCGAGGATGTCCGGGGTCGGCTCGAGCAGAACCTCGGGGACGCCGTCCTGCTTCTTGATCTTTCCGCTCGCCGCCGCGACGGGTCGGAAGTCGGCGACGGCCGCGGCCATCACGATCACGTCCGCCGACGGAGCCCGCTGTTCGATCGCCGCCTGCATCTCTGCGGCGGTCTCGACGGGAACCACGATGGCGCCGACCGGCGCCGGCAGCGACACGGTCGACACCAGCGTCACGTCGGCACCGCGTGCGAGCGCTTCGGCCGCGACTGCGTAGCCCTGCTTTCCCGAACTGCGATTCGCCACGACCCGCACCGCATCGATCGGCTCACGCGTCCCTCCGGCCGACACGATCACCTGGACGCCGGTGAGGTCCCGGGGGCCGAGCACGCGTTCGGCGGCGGCCACGATCGCTTCGGGTGACGCCAATCGACCGGCGCCGACATCGCCTCCGGCGAGTCGTCCCGATTCGGGCTCGACCACGTGGACACCACGCTGGCGCAGCGTGTCGATGTTGTCGATGACGCTCGGGTGCTCCCACATCTCGGTGTGCATCGCCGGGCACACGATGACGGGCGCACGCGTCGCGATCAACGTGTTCGTCAGCAGATCGTGGCTGTACCCCATGCGGTACGCGGCGAGCAGCTTGGCGGTTGCCGGGGCGACCAGGATGAGGTCGGCACCCTGACCGAACTTCGTGTGCGGGATCGGCGTCGACGGGTTGTGCCAGAGGTCGGTCTGCACGGGCTCGGACGCGAGCGCGCTCAACGTCGTCGTGCCGATGAAGTGCTGCGCCGATTCGGTCATGATCGGCACCACGTGGGCGCCGGCGTCGACGAGGCGGCGCGATACCTCGATGGCCTTGTAGGCGGCGATTCCACCCGTCACACCGAGAACGATGCGCTTGCCCGCGAGGGCGCTCACCGTGGGCTCAGTCGTCGCTCTCGGCTGCAGCGGCGTCGGCTGCGGCCTGCGCTTCGGCTTCGGGATCGATCTCGGGCTCCGGCTCGGGGGCCTCGGCCCACACGATCTTCTTCTCGGCGATCTCCTGGAAACCGATCGAGAGAGGCTTGCGGGCCGTCGACGACACCTGCGGGGGAATCATCCCTCCGAGGCCGTCACCGAGCTGGTTGAAGTACGAGTTGATGTTGCGCGCCCGACGGGCGGCGAGGGTGACCAACGTGAACTTGGAGTCGACCTTGTCGAGCAGGTTCTCGATGGGCGGGTTGATCATCGTGTCGTGGTCCAGCGCCATAGTGGATCGAGCCTACCGCCATCCCGGGCCGGTCCATGGTCGCTGGTCGCAGCTCACTCGCTGCGGGCGCTGAAGATGATCGCGAGCATCTCGTCGATCGTCGTCTCGAGGTCGTCGTTGACGACGAGGTGGTCGGCCAACTCGCGCCCGATCGGCTCCTCCTCCTCGGCCTTCTTCAGGCGTGCGAGCACCTTGTGGTCGAGATCACCCCGGCCCCGCAGGCGTCGTTCCTGTTCGTCGCGCGACGGGGGCAGCACGAAGATCAACATCGCGTCGGGCGCGATGCGCTTGACCTGCTGGGCCCCGTCGACCTCGATCTCGAGCACGATGTCCCGGTCGTCGGTCGGTTCGGGGATCGGTGTGCCGTAGTAGTTCCCGAGGAACTCGGTCCACTCGAGAAACCCGCCCTCGGAGATGCGTTGTTCGAAATCGTCCGACGACGTGAAGACGTAGGCGTCCCCGGACTCGGAGGGTCGGCGTTCGCGCGTCGTCCACGACCGACTCAACCACAGCAGCGGGTCGCGCTTCACGAGCGCGTCGACGATGGTGCCCTTTCCGACCCCTCCGGGTCCCGAAACGACGATGATCATGCGATCAGAGCGGATCGCGGCGCTTGAGGTCCCGGTCGCTTCAATGGAGTTCGTCGAGCAGTGCCTTGCGCTGCTGGGCACCGAGGCCCTGCACCCGCCGGTTGTCGGCGATCCCGATCTCTTCCATCAACCTGCGCGCCTTGACCTTGCCGACACCCGGAAGCGACTCCAGCATGGAGACGACCTTCAGTTTGCCGACATTGCTGTCGTCGGAATCGAGCGCCTCGGACAGCGACATCGAACCCATCTTCAGGCGTGCTTTGATCTCGGCGCGGGCTGTGCGAGCCTCGGCCGCCTTCTGCAGTGCAGCCGCCCGCTGCTCCGGGGTCAACTGTGGTGGTGTTGCCATGGATTCACGTTAGTGCAGACACATCCGCGATACGTGCGATCCCACGGTCCTCCATCCACGCCAGCAGATCCCGCTGCACGTTCAGCGGCGCACGCGGATCGGCGAATGTGGCCGTACCGACCTGGACCGCGCTCGCTCCGGCGAGCAACATCTCGACCGCGTCCCATCCCGACGCCACTCCCCCGACGCCGATGATCGGGAGTTCGGGCAGTGCGGCGTGGACGTCGTGCACGGCGCGGACCGCGACCGGATGGATCGCCCGACCCGACAATCCTCCACCACCGGCACCGAGCACGGGACGGAGCGTGTCGGGGTCGTAGCCGAGTCCGAGCAACGTGTTGACACAGGTGACGGCTTCGGCTCCGGCGTCGTGCGCGGCAGCGGCGACCTCGACGATCCGGTCGGTGTTGGCACTCAGCTTGGCCCACCGCGGTCGCCCGCACGCCTCGGTCGCGGCGACGACCTCCGCCGACAGGTCGACGTCGTGGGCGAAGATCGAACCGCGCCCCTCCAGGTTCGGGCACGAGAGGTTGACCTCGACGGCGACGACGCCGGCGGGAGCGTCGGCGAGCATCTCGGCCGCTCGCCGGTAGTCATCGACCGACCGACCCCAGATCGACGCCACGACGGTCGCCCCCGTCGCGAGGAGATCGGGAAGGACATCGCTCAGCCAGTACTCGATGCCGGGACCCTGGAGCCCGACGGCATTCATCATCCCCTGCGGGGTCGGGTGGACGCGCGGCGCAGGATTTCCCGGCCACTCGAACGGTGCCAACGACTTGGTCACCACCGCCCCGAGCGCCGACATATCCATCAACGGCGCGAGCTCGTCGCCGTATCCCGCCGTGCCCGACGCCGTCATCACCGGGCCCGGCAGCGTCACCGACCCGACCACCGTCTCCATCACGCCTCGGCGGGGGCAGGAGTGGCGGAGGCGTGGTATTCCTGGAGCGAACGGACGGAGATCTCACCATGACGCTCGGCGAGGCCCTGCGCCGCCGCAAGCGCCGCCGCCACCGTGGTGAAGCAACCGACACCGTGCAGGTTCGCCGACTTGCGGATGGTTTCGCCATCCCTCCGTGCCGCGCTCCCGCTCGGCGTGTTCACCACGAAGCAGACCTTGCCCTCGGCGATGAGGTCCGGTGCGGTCGCCAGCGACGGATCACCGTCGGAGCGGCTGCCGTCGATGCCGACCTTCGCCACGATCTGATCGACCGGCTGGTCGAACTTCGCGAGATACGCCGCAGTTCCGGCGGTCGCCGCGATCCCGAGACCGAGGACACGCAACCGCATCGCCACGACCAACCCGGCCGGTTTGTCACGGTCGGCCAGCGACAGGAAGACCATCCCGTCATCGGTCGAGGTCGGCAACACGGTTCCGGCGGCCAACTCGGCCTTGTAGAACGCCCGGCCGAACGACGTGTCGATGCCCATGACCTCACCGGTCGAACGCATCTCCGGACCGAGCGCCGAGTCGACCTCGGGGAAGCGCGTGAACGGAAGCACGGCTTCCTTCACCGCGACGTGCGGAGGTGGACCGTCGACCCCGCCACCGAGACCGTGATGACCTCCACCGACCGGCGGCTTGAGGAGGCCTTCATTGCGCAGTTCGGCGAGGGTTGCGCCGAGCATCACCCGGGTTGCGACCTTCGCCAGCGGAACCCCGGTCGCCTTGGCGACGAACGGGACCGTTCGGCTCGCGCGCGGGTTGGCCTCGATCACGTAGACCATCGTTCCGGCGACCGCGAACTGCACGTTGATCAGACCCCGGACATCCAGCCGTTTGGCGATCGCTGCGGCGTACGACTCGAGCACCTCGACGACCCAGCGGGGCAGCGTCTGGGGCGGGATCGCGCAGGCCGAGTCTCCCGAGTGGACCCCAGCCTCCTCGACATGCTCCATGACGCCACCGATCAGGATCTCACCGGTGTGATCGCGGATCGCGTCGACATCGACCTCGGTCGCGTCGGAGAGGAACCGGTCGACGAGCACGGGGCGTTCGGCCGACAGCCCGCCCTCCTTGCCGAGCGAACCGAAGCCGGCCAGTTCCTCCATCGCGAGTTCGAGATGCGCGGGGTCGTGGACGATCTGCATCGCCCGTCCACCGAGCACGTAGCTGGGGCGCACCAGCACCGGGTATCCGACCTCGTTCGCGATGACGAGTGCCTGTTCGAGGTCGACCGCGGTGCCACCGGGCGGTTGCGGGATGTTCAGTTCGTCGCAGATCTGGTTCCAGCGTTCACGGTCCTCCGCCGCGTCGATCGAGTCGGGCGACGTGCCGGCGATCAGCTCGAGCGGGATCTCTCCCGCGAGCTTCAGCGGCGTCTGTCCACCGAGCGACACGATCACCTTGTGCGGCCGCTCGACCTCGATGACGTTGAGCACGTCTTCCTTCGTGAGCGGCTCGAAGTAGAGGCGGTCGGACGTGTCGTAGTCCGTCGAGACCGTCTCCGGATTGCAGTTGACCATGATGGTCTCGAACCCGGCGTCACGCAGCGCGAACGACGCGTGGACACAGCAGTAGTCGAATTCGATGCCCTGGCCGATGCGGTTCGGGCCCGAGCCGAGGATCACGACCTTCGTCCCGTCGGACTCGCGTACCTCGTTCTCGTCCTCGTACGTCGAGTAGTGGTATGGCGTCGCGGCGTCGAACTCCGCGGCACACGTGTCGACGGTCTTGTACGTCGGCAGGATCCCCGCGGCGGTGCGAGCCGTGCGGATCTCGGCTTCGGTCCGCTTCCAGAGATAGGCGAGCTGGCCGTCGGAGAACCCGAGCTGCTTGGCCCGTTTCCAACTGCGCTTCGTCATCCCGGCGATCCCGGTGGTCGCGAGCGCCACCCGTTCCTCGACGATCAGCGACATCTGGTCCAGGAACCACAGGTCGATCCGGTTCGTCTCGTGGATCGTCTCGAGCGGGATCCCGCGACGGATCAGATCGGCCACCTGCAACAGACGATCCGGAGTCGGGACGGCGGACGCGGCGAGCAACTCGTCGTCGTCCATCGCCTGGTACTCCTCCTCGCCCGGGTCGCAGTTCAGGCCGAGGCGACCCTGTTCGAGCGACCGCAGCGCCTTCTGGAGACTTTCGGGGAACGTGCGCCCGATCGCCATCACCTCGCCGACCGACTGCATCTGGGTGCCGAGCACGCCCGTCGTGCCGGGCAGCTTCTCGAATGCCCAGCGCGGAATCTTGGTGACGACGTAGTCGATCACCGGCTCGAACGATGCCGGCGTGCTGTAGCGCGTCGACCCTCCGGCGTCCGGGGTGGCTCCCCGGCTCAGGACGGACGCGACGGATGGAGCCTCGCCGGCGGGGTCGTGGGCGGTGATGTCGTTCGGGATCTCGTCGAGGGTGTAGCCGAGGGCGAGCTTCGCTGCGATCTTGGCGATCGGGAACCCGGTGGCCTTCGAGGCGAGCGCCGAGCTGCGCGACACGCGGGGGTTCATCTCGATCACGACCTGGCGACCGTCGGCGGGATTGACCGCGAACTGGACGTTCGATCCGCCGGTCTCGACACCGACCCGACGGATGCAGGCGATCGCGGCGTCGCGCATCTGCTGGTACTCGACGTCGGTGAGGGTCTGGATCGGTGCGACGGTGATCGAGTCACCGGTGTGGACGCCCATCGGGTCGACGTTCTCGATGCCGCAGATGATCACGCAGTTGTCCGCGTGGTCACGCATCACCTCGAGTTCGTATTCCTTCCACCCGACGATCGATTCCTCGACCAGGATCTCGCCGATCGGGCTCGCCTCGATCCCGGCCGCAGCCATCTTCTCGAACTCCGCCTCGGTCGAGGCGATGCCGGTTCCTCGCCCACCGAGGATGTACGCCGGACGGATCATGATCGGCAGGCCGATCTCGGACATCGCATCGCGGGCCTGTTCCATCGAGTGGGCGATGAGCGAGCGGCACGATTCGAGGCCGATCTCGGTCATCGCGATCTTGAACTTCTCGCGGTCCTCGGCGGTGGCGATCGCCTCGGCGTTCGCTCCGATCATCTCGGGCTTGCCCTCGACACCGATCAGGCCGCGTTCGAACAGCTCCATCGCGATGTTCAGGCCGGTCTGGCCACCGAGCGTCGGGAGCACGGCATCGGGTTGCTCCTTGTCGATGATCGCCGCGACGACTTCCCACGTGAGCGGTTCGATGTACGTCGCGTCGGCGAAATCGGGGTCGGTCATGATCGTCGCCGGATTCGAGTTGGCGAGGATCACGCGGAAGCCCTCCTCCTTCAGGACCCGGCATGCCTGGGTGCCCGAGTAGTCGAACTCGCAGGCCTGCCCGATGACGATCGGGCCGGAGCCGATGATCAGGATCGATTCGAGGTCGGTACGGCGAGGCATCAGCGCACCGCCCGAGCGTTGTCCATCAGTTCCGCGAATTGCTCGAAGAGGTAGCTCGAGTCGTGTGGTCCGGGGTTCGCTTCGGGGTGGTGCTGCACGCTGAAGGCTCGCTCGTCGCGCACCTCGAGCCCTTCGCACACGCCATCGTTCAAGTTCACGTGGGTCATCTCCGCGTTGGATGGAAGGCTGTTCGCGTCGACGGCGAAATTGTGGTTCTGACTGGTGATCTCGATCCGTTCGGAGGCGAGATTCTTGACGGGATGGTTCCCGCCGTGGTGGCCGAAGCCGAGTTTGACCGTGTCCGCACCGATCGCCCGGCCGAGCAGTTGATGGCCGAGACAGATCCCGAAGATCGGGACCGTTCCGAGCAGGCCCTGGATCATCTCCACCGCGTACGGAGCCATCTCCGGATCGCCCGGGCCGTTCGACAGGAACACGCCGTCGGCACCCATCGCGATGATGTCGGCCGCGGTGGTTGCGGCGGGCACGACGTCGACGTTGCCGTACGTGGCCAGGCTCAGCGCGATGTTCCGCTTCATCCCGAAGTCGACCGCGACGATCCGTCGACGGTTCTCGGGATCGACGGCTGGGACCGAGTACCCGACCGGCGTCGTGACCGTGCGGACGAGGTCGACCCCGTTCGTACCCGGCTCCGAGCGAGCCGCGGCGAGCAGTTCGTCGTGCGACGAGGAGCCGAACGCCCCGGGAAGTGCTCCGTGGTCGCGGATCAGGCGGGTGAGTCGACGGGTGTCGATCCCCGAGATGCCCGGGACGCCCTGCTGGTGGAGCATCGAGCCGAGATCGGCTTGGGCCCGGAAATTGCTGTGACGGCGCGCGAGGTCGCGCACGACCACACCGCGACAGAACGTGCCGACCGATTCGAAGTCGGTCGCGTTGATTCCGTAGTTGCCGATGTGCGGATAGGTGAACGTGATGATCTGGCCGGCGTAGCTCGGATCCGAGATCACCTCCTGATACCCGCTGAGCACCGTGTTGAACACGACCTCACCGGTGGCGATCGGAGCCGGTGCACCGATCAGGTCTCCCTCGAAGACACTTCCATCGGACATGACGAGGAGTCCCTCGCCCAGCGCTGTGCTCATCGAGTCCCACCCTGTCGATCCTGCGGTTTCTGCATGTTCATCCACCGTACTGCATGTTCATTCATCATCGTGTGGCCGTTCCGTTCTCGACGGTGAGTTCGCCCATGAGCACCGTGTGCTTCACGCGTCCGCGCAGCGGCACGCCGACGTACGGAGTGTTCCGCGACTTGCTGGCGAGTTGAGCGGGGACGACCTCCCACTCCTCGGTCGGATCGAACACCGTGAGGTTCGCCGGCTCGCCCGCCTGGACGGGCCGACCGTGTGTGTCGTCGATTCCGGCGATCCCGGCAGGCCGCCAGGACAGCGCCCCGACGATGTCGGCGAGGTCCATGTCCAGATGGGCGATCGAGACGCCGAGCGCGGTCTCGAGACCGAGCATTCCCGGCGGCGCCTGGTCGAGCGGCTGCTCCTTTGTCTCCGACACGTGCGGGGCATGATCGGTCGCGATCGCATCGATGGTCCCGTCCGCCAGACCGTCGCGGACCGCGGTGACGTCGTCCATCGTCCGCAGTGGCGGGTTGACCTTGTAGATCGCGCTGTACGTGCGCAGCATTTCGTCGGTGAGGCTGATGTGGTGCGGCGTTGCCTCGGCGGTGATCGGGAGGCGATCGGCCTTGGCCGCGCGCACGAGATCGACGCTCCCCGCGGTGGAGAGGTGGAGGAAGTGGACCGGCGCGCCGGTCAGCCGGACGAGTTCGATGTCGCGGTGCACCATCAGTTCCTCGGCGAGCGACGGCCATCCCGGGAGCCCGAGGTGGCTGCAACAGTCACCCTCGTGCATCACCGCGCCCCCGGTGAGGCGTTCGACCTCGCAGTGCTGCGCCAGGGTGACGTCGAGGTCGAGCGCGTACTCGAACGCACGGCGCATGAGCAGCGGGTCCTGGACCCCGTTGCCGTCGTCGGTGAACAGCCGTACTCCGGCAGCCGACAGTTCGGCAAACGGGGTGAGCTGTTCCCCGCCACGTCCGACCGTGATCGATGCCGACGGGAAGACATCGCAGAGGCCGGCGGCCTGGCCCTGGCGGCGCACGAACTCGACGACACTCACGCAGTCCTGGGTCGGATCGGTGTTCGGCATCGCGACCACCGCCGTGTAGCCCCCGAGCGCGGCCGCGCGTGAGCCGGTCTCGATCGTTTCGGCTTCCTCTCGACCCGGTTCGCGCAGATGTGTGTGCAGGTCGACGAAGCCGGGCGAGAGGGTCAGACCCGAAGCGTCGATGACCTGGTCGCCGTCGGCGGGTTCGAGATCGGCGCCGACCGCTGCGATCAGTCCGTCGGCGACGCGCACATCGGCGCGGCGCTCGCCGGTCTGGTCGAGAACGGTCGCGCCGGTGATGACGAGGCTCATGTACTGGGTCCTTCGGAGAGGGCGTTCGAGGGTGATTCGGCCGAGAGCAGGTCGAACAGGACCGCCATCCGCACCGCGATGCCGTTGGTGACCTGTTGCGTGATGACCGCTCCGGGGAGTTCGGCGGGGTCGACGGCGATCTCGACGCCGCGGTTGATCGGTCCCGGATGCATGACCAGGACGTGCGGAGCGAGGCGCGCCGCACGTTCGGGGGTCAGCCCGAATCGCATCGTGTACTCGCTGAGCGAGGGCACCAGCGCTTCGGTCATCCGTTCCTTCTGCATCCGCAGCATGTAGAGCACGTCGATGTCGTCGAGCACGCCGTCGATGCCGTCGACGACGTGCTCGTGCACGACGGGAGGGAGCAACGTACGTGGTGCGACCCACGTGATGTCGGCGCCGAGCGCCTTGAACGCGGCGGTCGTCGAGCGGGCGACCCGGCTGTGCTTGATGTCGCCGACGATGGCGACCCGGAGCCCGTCGAATCCGTCGGGCCGGTTCAGCGCGGTCCGGACCGTGAATGTGTCGAGCAGGCCCTGCGTCGGGTGCGAATGCCACCCATCGCCCGCGTTGATCACCGACGCGTTCGTCCACCCGTCGACGAGCCACGGGGCACCGGTCGACTTGTGTCGGATCACGAATGCGTCGACACCCATCGCGGCGATTGTCTCGATCGTGTCGCGCAGGCTCTCACCCTTGTTCAGACTCGACTGGGAGACGGCGAACGTCATCGTGTCGGCCGAGAGCCGCTTGGCTGCGGTCTCGAAGCTGAGGCGGGTGCGAGTCGAGTCCTCGAAGAACACGGAGCAGACGGTCTTGCCGCGCAACGCCGGAACCTTCGGGTTCGGTCGCCGGTTGACCTCGGCCATCGTGTCGGCGAGGTCGAGGATCCGCCGCACCCCCACCGGCCCCAACTCGTCGATCGACAACAACGACCGACTCATCGCGCACCCCCCGTTACGGAACGGGTCAGACCCGTTCCGTAACGCTCCCGGTGAGATCGTGCCGCCACCGTTACGTAACGGGTCAGACCCGTTCCGTAACGCTTCATGAGATCACCACGCCGTCGGCGGTGACCGAGACGTTCTCGTCGGCGCTCGTCGGCAGGTTCTTGCCGACGAAGTCGGGGCGGATCGGGAGTTCGCGATGGCCACGGTCGACCAGTACTGCGAGTTGCACCGATTTCGGACGGCCGTAGTCGCCGAGCGCGTCGATCGCCGCTCGCACGGTGCGGCCGGTGAACAGCACGTCGTCGACGAGCACGATCCTCGCCCCGTCGACGTCGACGTCGATGTCGCTCACCGCTGCCGGCGAGACGGGCCGCAGCCCGATGTCGTCGCGGTACAGCGATGCGTCGATCGAACCGACGTGGATCGAACTGTCGATGCGGGCGATCTCGCTGCCCAGCGCCTCGGCCAACCACACGCCGCCGGTCTGGATCCCGATCAGGACCACTCCGTCGAGGCCTCGGTTGCGCTCGATGATCTCGTGTGCCATCCGGGTCGTGGCCCGGCGCACGTCGTCGGGTGTCAACACCCTCTTGTCGCTCATGTTTTCCTTTCCGTTCGAGCCTCTCGGGACTCGCTTCACGGGCAGACGTGAAAGGTATCAGCACCGGTGCTGAATCCCGAAAGTGATCCGGAAGGCGCGTCGATCGAACCGCCCGGGCGACGTTCGGCGACGGTCTACGATCGACGCATGTCCGATCTGGTGATCCGCAACGCGAACCTCGTCGACGGAAGCGGAGCCGCTGCCCGTCACGCCGACGTGTCGATCGATGATGGTTCGATCACGGCCGTCGACGGTCCCGGCGCGGCGAGTCCGGGTCGGCGTGAGATCGACGCGGACGGTCTGTTGCTCACGCCCGGATGGGTCGACGTGCACACCCACTACGACGCACAGGCGTCGTGGGATCCCTATCTCACCCCGTCGTCGTGGCACGGCGTCACCTCGGCCGTGATGGGAAATTGCGGTGTCGGGTTCGCACCGGCAGCGCCCGATCGACACGAGTGGCTGATCGAGCTGATGGAGGGTGTCGAGGACATCCCCGGCTCGGCGATGACCGAGGGCATCACCTGGGATTGGGAGAGCTTCGAGGAGTTCCTCGACGCGCTCGACGCCCGTCACTACGCGCTCGACCTGGGCGCCCAGATCGCGCACGGCCCGGTCCGCGGCTACGTGATGGGAGACCGAGGAGCAGCCAACGAAGCGGCAACGGCGGCGGACATCGCAGCGATGTCCGCGATCGTCGAGTCGGGTCTGCGGGCCGGAGCACTCGGGTTCTCGACGTCGCGCACACCACTCCACAAGTCGCTCTCGGGAGACCTCGTCCCCGGCACGCACGCGGGAGCCGACGAGCTGATGGGGATCGCCGACGCCCTGGGGCGCGTCGGCCACGGGGTGTTCCAGTTCGCCCCCGACCACGCCGAGGTTCCGACGAGCGAGATGCCGTGGATGCGCGAGCTCGCCCGTCGGACGGGTCGCACCGTCAGCGTCAACCTCAACCAGCCGAACGGTGCGCCCGACCTCTGGCGCGATGTGCTCGGCCTCCTGGACGAGGCCCGAGCCGACGGACTCGACATCGTCGCCCAGGTGGCGGGACGAGTCGTCGGATTGCTGATGTGCCTCGAGGGGAGCTTCAACCCGCTCGACTTCCACCCGGCGTACGGGCCCTACAGCGCGCTTCCGCTCGCCGAGCGGGTGCAGGCGCTCCAGCAGTCCGAACTCCGCGACGCACTCCGTGCCGAGCCCGACGATGGTGGGCTGTTCCGGACCGTGGTGCTCGACTCGATCGACTCCTGGTGGGCCGTCGACGACGGGGACATCGACTACGAGCCCGAGGCCGAGGACTCGATTGCTGCCGTCGCGCAGCGCACCGGCACGCACCCGATCGACCTGATCGTCGACCAGCTCTGCGCCCACGACGGGCACGGGATGATCCTCACCCCGTTCTTCAACTACGCGTACGGGGACCTTTCGTTCCAGTACGAAGCCCACCGCCATCCGTCGACACGAATGGGACTCGCCGACGCCGGCGCGCACTGCCGGGTGATCTGCGACGGAGGTACTCCCACGTTCATGCTCACCCACTGGACGCGGGATCGACGCCGCGGTCCCCTGCTCCCGCTCGAACACGTCGTCCACCGCCAGACCCGCCAGACCGCCGAGCTCTACGGCCTGCGGGATCGTGGGCTGGTCGCGCCCGGTATGCGGGCCGACCTCAACCTGATCGACTACGACCGGCTCACCTTCGGGCCGCCCCGCATGGCCTACGACCTGCCCGGCGGAGCGCGACGGCTCGTGCAGAAGGCGGACGGATACGTCGCGACGTTCGTCAACGGTGTCCAGACCGTCGAGCACGACGAGTTCACCGGCGAGTTGCCCGGGCGACTCATCCGCGGTCCGCGCTGAAACCAACCGAGACCGAGGCCCTCCGGGCGACATCCACGACTACGGTGTGCGGTATGAGAAACACACTGAGCACCAAGATCCTGGCTGCAACCGCCGTTGGCATCCTGTCGATCGGCGCCGCTGCATGCTCGAGCGACGGCGATGACAATGAGAACCCGACCGACACGATCGACGATGTGGTCGACTCTGCGGTCGACGAGGTCGAGGGCGTGGTCGACACCATCGACGACGCGGTCGACGACGCGGTCGACCAGGTCGAAGGCGTCGTCGACACCCTCGGCGAAGGCTGACCGGATTCAGTCCACCTTCGGCAGGACCCGGAGACCGAGTTCCTCGATCGCCTTCGGGTCGCCGGGGGTCGGGCTGTTGGTCATCGGGTCCTGCCCCGACTGGGTCTTCGGGTAGGCGATGACCTCGCGGATGTTGTCCTCGCCTGCGAGGATCGCGACGAGCCGATCGAGACCGAATGCGAACCCACCGTGCGGCGGAGCGCCGTACTCGAACGGGTTGAGGAAGAACCCGAACTTGCGCTCGGCTTCCTCGTCGCTGATCCCCAGCCCGGCGAACACCTTGCGCTGCAGTTCGGGCTCGTGGATTCGGATCGATCCCGAGCCGAGTTCCCATCCGTTGAGGACGAGGTCGTAGGCGATCGAACGGACCGCCATGGGATCGGTCTCGAACTTGTCGATGTCGTCGGGGTGCGGCATTGTGAACGGGTGATGACCGGACTTCGGATTTCCCGTCTCCTTGTCACGCCCCACGAACAACGGGAACTCCACGACCCACACGTAGCGGTACGGGCCCTGGTGGACCGGCGGACGACCGATGTCGTTGCGGAGCATGCCGAGCACCTCGCATGTGGTCTCCCACTCGTCGGCCACGATCAACACGAGGTCGCCAGCTTCGACGGCCATCGCCGACCACAGTCCGGCCACCTCGTCGTCCGACAGGAACTTCGCGACCGGTGAATCGAAACCGGCCGAACCGTCGTCCTTGGCAGCGGCCTTCATCCAGACCAGGCCCTTCGCACCGGCGGCCTTCGCCTTGTCGGTGAGCTTGTCGAGCTGGTTGCGGCCGAACTGATCCGCTCCCCCATCGACCTTGATGCCCTTGATCACACCGCCGGATTCGATGTTTCCGGCGAACGCCTTGAACTCGGTTCCGGCGAACACCGCGGTCAGCTCCTGGAGCTCCATCCCGAAACGGAGGTCGGGCTTGTCGATGCCGAAACGGTTCATCGCGTCGTGCCAGGTGATCCGCTCGATCGGCGCGGGTCGCTCACCGGTCACGGCCTCCGCTGCCGCGAGAACCGACTCGGACACCGCGTCGAGGACATCGTCCTGATTCACGAAGCTCATCTCCATGTCGAGCTGCATGAACTCGTACTGACGATCCGCGCGAAGGTCTTCGTCGCGCAGGCAGCGAGCGATCTGGTAGTAGCGGTCGAAACCCCCGACCATCAGCAACTGCTTGAACAACTGGGGTGACTGCGGCAGCGCGTAGAACGAGCCCGGCTCCTTGCGCGACGGAACCAGGAACTCGCGTGCCCCTTCGGGCGTCGACGGGACGAGCATCGGCGTCTCGACCTCGACGAACCCCTGGCCCGCCATCGAGTTGCGCACGGCCGCGTTCACCTTCGAACGAATCCGCAGGTTCTTCTGCATTCGCTCGCGCCGCAGGTCGAGATAGCGGTACTGCAGGCGGATGTTCTCGTCGACGTCGTCGGCGCGTGCATCGATCGGGAACGGGGGCGGCGTCGCCGAGCGGAGGATCTCCACCTCGCAGTCACCGATCTCGATGGAACCGGTCGGCAGGTTGTCGTTGATCGTTCCCTCCGGACGCTCACGCACCACCCCGGTGATCCGCAGCACGTACTCGCTGCGGACATCGACGTCGTCGTTGATGACGCACTGGACGATGCCCGAATGGTCGCGGAGGTCGACGAAGGCGAGGTGCTCGCCGTGCTCACGGCGGCGGCCGACCCAGCCGCACACGCTGACCGTGTCGCCGATCTGTTCCGGGCGCATGTCGCCGCAGAGGTGGGTTCGCATCGAGGTGGAGCTCATCGTTGGTTTCTCAACTTGTCTTTCAGGTGGGAGATCAGGTCGGTTCGGTCGATGTTCTGCTGGTCGCCACCATCGCGGGCCATCGGTTTGACGACGACGGTGCCGTTCGACGCCTCGTCGTCACCGACGATGAGCGCGAACCGGGCACCGGAACGGTTGGCCAGCTTCATCTGGGCCTTCATGCTGCGGTTGTCGTATCCGCGGTCGCCCGTGAGACCGGCAGCGCGGAGTTCGGCCGTGAGTTCGAGGGCGTGCGTGCCATCGACGACATCGACGACGAAGGCATCGAGGTCCGCCGTGTCGTCGGCGAAGACTCCCTCGTCGTCGCAGGCGAGGAGCGTTCGATCGACGCCGAGGGCGAACCCGATTCCGGGCGTGGCCGGGCCACCGAGCGCTTCGACGAGACCGTCGTAGCGGCCCCCGCCACCGAGCGCATTCTGGGCCGAGTCGAGGGTCTCACCCTGGAACTCGAAGATGGTGCGTCGGTAGTAGTCGAGCCCACGAACGAGCTTCGGTTCGACCTCGAAAGCGATCCCGAGCCGGGTCAGCCCGCTGCAGACCGTGGCGAAGTGTTCGCTCGCTGCCTCCGAGTAGAAGTCGCCGATCCGCGGAGCGGAAGCGATCGCGACAGCATCCTCGCCACGCTTCGAGTCGAGCACGCGGAGCGGGTTTTTGGCGAGTGTGGCGCGCGCCTGCTCGCTGAGGTCGGCTTGCGCGAAGTGAGCGTCCAACGCCTCGACGTACCGGGCTCGATCCTCGGGTTCGCCGAGGCTGTTGACGATCAGTCGGATCCGGCTGAGGCCGAGGCGGCGGTAGAACTCCGACGCCAGAGCGATCACCTCGACGTCGAGGTTCGCATCCTCGACGCCGAGCACCTCGATGCCGACCTGGTCGAACTGGCGGAACCTCCCGCGCTGCGGCTTCTCGTAGCGGAAATTGGATCCGGAGTACCAGACCTTCCACGGCAACGTCGGCCGATGCTGGGCGAACGACCGGCACACCGACGCGGTCATCTCCGGGCGCAGCGAGATGTGCCGATCGCCCTTGTCGACGAAGTCGTACATCTCCTTCGTGACGACGTCGGTGGCATCGCCGATCCGCGTGAACACACCGATGTCCTCGAGCAATGGGGTGATGATCTGGCCGTACCCGGCGGCTTCGACCACCTCGGCGAAGACGCCGTTGAGACGGCGCCAACGGGCACTGTCACCCGGGAGGATGTCCCGCATACCGGGACTGGTCTGGAAGGCGGGCACGGCCGATCAGGCTATCCAGCACCCCGGGCCATCACCGCGACCGCTTTCGCCGATCGACGTCAGGCCACGGGAGCGGCGGCACCGGGCACGGTGCGGTACGCGTCGTACACGGAATCGATGCCCTTGATCCGGCTGATCACCGAATCGAGGTGCGTTCCGTTCGCCAGCTCGAATTCGAAGCGCATCTTCGCCTCCCGGTCGGCGCTCGTGATCGTCTCGCACGACACGATGTTGACCCGCTGCTCGACCAGGGCACTCGCAACGTCGGCCAACAGGCGCGACCGGTCGAGTGCGACGACCTCGATTCCTGCGGTGAACGTGTTCTCGAACTGACCTTCACCGTCCCAGTCGACCTCGATCATGCGCGTGGCCTGCTCCTCGGACAGTGCGAAGGCGTTGGCGCAGTCGGCACGGTGCACGCTCACGCCGCGGCCACGGGTGACGAAGCCCGTGATCTCGTCGCCAGGGACCGGCGTGCAGCACTGCGCGATCCGCACGAGCATGTCGTCGAGCCCCTCGACGTGGATTCCGACCGCCTGGCGATGGCCGTCGCGCCGTTCGCGTCGAGGCCGATCGATCGTCGCCGGAAGCTGCACCTCCTGGTCGCCGGTGCGATAGCCCCGCGCGACGCGTTGAGCGACGCTGCGCCCCGAGACGTGATGTTCCCCGACCGCTGCGAGCAGCGACTCGAGGTCGACGTAGCTCATCTCGACGACGACGTCGCGCAGCTGCTCGGATTTCCACACCTGCTGAGCGGGAAGCCCCTCGCGACGGAACTCGTCGTGCAGCTCGTCGCGGCCGGCCTCCACCATGTCGACACGCCGCTCGCGACTGAACCACTGTCGGATCTTGTTCCGGGCGCGCGGCGAGGCGACGAACCCCAGCCAGTCCTGGGACGGGCCGGCGGTCTCGACCTTGGAACAGAAGACCTCGCAGGAATCGCCACTCTGCATCACGTGATCGAGCCCGACCAATCGACCGTTGACCTTCGCGCCGATCGTCGCGTGGCCGATCTCGGTGTGCACGGCATACGCGAAGTCGACTGCGGTGGAGCCGACCGGAAGGCTGATCACGCGACCCTTCGGGGTGAACACGTACACCTCGTCCTGCTCGAGGTCGGTCTTCAGACTCTGCATGAACTGCGCCGGATCGCTCACCTCCTCCTGCCAGTCGATGATCCGGCTCAACCAGTCGACCTCGTTCGGCGTCGATCCCGACCGATCCTTGTACGCCCAGTGCGCGGCGACGCCCCACTCGGCTCGCTGATGCATCTCGATCGTGCGGATCTGGATCTCGATCGGTTTGCCCGACGGCCCGACCACCGTTGTGTGCAAGCTCTGATAGAGGTTGAACTTGGGCATCGCGATGTAGTCCTTGAACCGGCCGACGACCGGTCGCCAGCGGCCGTGGATGCACCCGAGCGCGGCGTAACAGTCCTTGGTCGTCGGAACGACGACGCGCACGGCGACGAGATCGAAGATGTCGTCGAACTCGAGCCCCTTGACGACCATCTTCTCGTAGATGCTCCACAGGTGTTTGCCACGACCGGTGACGTCGGCATCGATCTTCAGGTCGGCGAGGCGATGACGTACCTCGGCGACGGTCTTGGCCAAATAGACGTCGCGTTCGGGTGTCCGGACCCGGACGAGGTGATCGAGCTCGGCGAACCGCTTCGGATGCAACGATGCGAACGACAGATCCTCGAGCTGCTGCTTGAGTTCCTGCATTCCCAGTCGGTGGGCCAGCGGTGCGTAGATGTCGAGCGTTTCCTGCGCGATCCGCTGCTGCTTCTCGAGCGGCATCGCGGCGATCGTGCGCATGTTGTGCAGACGATCCGCCAACTTGATCACGAGGACCCGGAGGTCCTTCGCCATCGCGACGAGCATCTTGCGCATCGTGGCCGCCTGCTGGTCCTCACGACTGTCGAAGCGGATCCGCTCGAGCTTCGTCACACCATCGACGATCTCGGCGACCGTCGAGCCGAATTCCCGTTCGACGTCCTCGACGGTGATCTCGGTGTCCTCGACCGCATCGTGCAGCAACGCCGCCGCCACCGACACCTGGTCGAGGCCGATCTCGGCGACGATCTGCGCGACGGCGAGCGGATGGTTGATGTAGCTCTCGCCGCTCTTGCGCATCTGCGAGCGATGAGCTTCCGAAGCAACGCGGTACGCCCGGTTGATCTCGCTGATCGATGCCTTCGGATGCCGACGCCGGTACGCGTTCAACAGTGGAGCGAGCTCACCGGAGGCGTTGGAGAACCCGGGCGACGTCGAATTCTGTCGCCGCCACGGGAGAACTCGATCGACGGTCGCCACGGTGCCTCAGCTGTAGTGCAACAGAGATCGGACGGGGCGTTCGCCGAGTCGTGCACGACCCGACAGGGCATCGAGTTCGAGCAGGAAGCCGAGCCCGGCGATCACGCCACCCAGCGTCTCGACCAGCGTTGCAGTCGCCGCAGCGGTGCCACCGGTCGCCAGCACGTCATCGACGATCAGGATCCGCTCACCCGGGTGGATGGCATCGCGGTGGATCTCGAGCTTGTCGGTGCCGTACTCGAGTTGATACTCCTCGCGTACCACGGCCCACGGCAACTTTCCCGGTTTGCGCACCGGGACGAAGCCCGCACCGATCCGATAGGCCACCGCCGCTCCGAAGATGAAACCACGTGACTCGACGCCGACCACGCGGTCGACCTCGATCCCGGAGAACTCGTCCACCAGGCCGTCGACCGCAGAAGCGAACGCCGTGGCGTTGCCGAGCAGGGGCGTGATGTCGCGGAAATTGACGCCGACCGTCGGGTAGTCCGGGATGTCACGAACCTGCGCCCGGAGTTCGTCGTGATCAGCTGCCATGACCCGAGGATATCGCTGGCGATCGGACACGACCGCTTTCACGGTCGTCTCGGGCTCAGCGCTTCTTCTTCTTGCGCGGACGCGGCGGATGGGTGAGGATCCGCTCCGCCGGTTGATGCACGGCGGCGGTCTTCTCCGCATCGACGTGATCGCGGTCGCCCGATTCAGCCGTGTCGCTCGAATCGATCGCACGCGATGCGTTGTCCGTCCCGAGTCGGCCACTGACGCCGGCCCCGACGACCGCGGAACGCAGCGCCTCGCCCGTCAGCCGATCACGCCGGGACTTGCGGCGCCCGGTCTTCGCACGCAGCTGCGCCAACAACGGCGAGGCGACGAAGATCGAGGAGTAGACGCCCGCGATCATGCCGATCAGGAGTGCGAGCGCGAATTCGCTCAACGCAACCGCACCGAGCACTCCGGCGCCGATGAACAGCAGCGCCATGACGGGCAGGATCGACGAGATGCTCGTATTGATCGAGCGCATCAGCACCTGGTTCATCGAGATGTTGACGATGTCGGGGTACGGCATCCGCACGCTTGCGTACTTGCCCTCGTTCTCCTGGACCCGGTCGAACACCACGATCGTGTCGTAGAGCGAATAGCCGAGGATCGTCAGGAAGGCGATCACCGTTGCCGGGGTCACCTGGAACTGGAACACCGTGTAGGCGCCGACGGCGAGCAGCAGGTCGTGCCCCATGGCCGCGAGCGCAGCGATGGCCATTCGCCACTCGAAACGGATCGAGATGAAGATCGCCACGATGATCAGGAAGATCACGAGGGCACGCAGCGCCTTGTCGGTGATGTCGTCGCCCCACGACGGACTCGTGAATTCGAAGCTCAGATCGTCGACGCTGACCCCCGATGCGTCCGCGAAACTCTGCGTCAGGGCCTCGGCCTTCTCGTTCGAGACGACCTCGATCTGCACGGCGACGGACGAGCGACTGTCCGCCTGACGCAGCTGGATGACCGAGCCAGAGGTCGAGACGTCGTTGTCGACGAGGACCTGTTCGGCTTCGTCGACGCCGAACGTCTCGCTCGCGGGGATCTCCCAGGCCTGTCCGCCCTCGAA
The DNA here is from genome assembly GCF_049588435.1 of Ilumatobacter sp. Classification (GTDB taxonomy): domain Bacteria; phylum Actinomycetota; class Acidimicrobiia; order Acidimicrobiales; family Ilumatobacteraceae; genus Ilumatobacter_A. Next base: position 2,000 of record NZ_JBAVYV010000425.1, on the reverse strand, counting down.
GTCGAGACCGAGGTTGAACCCCTGGACGAAGAGCGAGACCACCGTGACGACGACCACGACGATCGCGACGACGAGCCCGATGCGGCGATGGCCGTAGAAGTCGATGGCCGTCTGGCCGCGGTAGAGCCGTCCCAGCCCCGTCGAGGCGATGTCATCGGGTCGACTCATCGGGTCACCTCCAGGCCGAACGCCTTCTTGTCTTCCATGAACTTGCTCCGGGCGAGCAGCAGCACGGCCGGCCGGGTGAAGAAGTAGCAGACGAACAGGTCACACAGCGTCGTGATCCCGAGGAACAACGCGAAACCGCGGACCGAGCCGACGCTGAGCGAGAAGAGAATCGCCGCACCGATCACCGAGACGAGGTCGGCCGACCAGATGGTTCGCCACGTCATCTTGAAGCTGCGTGGAGCGGCGTTCTTGAGCGTCCGACCGTTGCGGATCTCGTCCTTCATCCGCTCGAAGAACACGACGTAGCTGTCGACGGTGACGCCGACCGCGACGATGATGCCGGTGATGCCAGCGAGGCTGAGCGAGTAGTTGGTCGCACTCGAGACCAGGGCGGCGACGCTGTAGACCGTCAGCGCCCAGATCGTCATGCCACCGAGGATCACGAGTGCGATCCAGCGGTAGTAGGCCAGCAGGAAGATGATCACCAGAGCGACGCCGACGAGACCGGCGATCACCGAGGCCCGCAGCGACTCCTGGCCGGCGGCAGGTGAAATGGTCTGCGACTCCTGGGCCACCATCTCGACGGGGAAGGCTCCGCGGTTCAAGATGTTCGCCAGGTCCTGGGCTTCGGACTGCGTGAAGTTGCCGGTGATCGAGACGGCGTCGTCGAAGTTCGGCTGGTTCACGGACGGGGCCGACTGGATCACGTTGTCGAGGACGATCGCGAGCTGGCCGTTGGAACCCGCCGTCGTGCGTGGGCAGGTCGGCGTCCCGTTGAAGCACTGCTCGGCGAGCCGGTTCCACGTTTCCTGACCGTCTCCGCCGCGCAGGTTGACGTTGACCTGGAATCCGAACTGATTGTCGACCGTCGCGCTCTGGCGTTCGAAGACCTCGCCGGTTCCGTCCGTCGGACCGACGCACAGCGGCTGGCCTTCACGGGTCAGGAGCAGCGTCGCTCCGCTGGCGGCAGTGAGCTGGGACAGATCGAGATCGTCGGGGATGTCCGGGAGCGGGATCGTTCCGGGAGTCGTCTCGGGAGTCGTGTCGGGAGTCGTGTCGGTCGGCGTGCGCAGCGAACGGCCGCCCACGGTGTCGTCCGGAACGGGGATCTCGGATGCGGGTTCTGGTGCGAAGACGCCGAGCGTCGTGACCGGGACGGTCGGGTCGACGCTCACCCCGTCGGGGGCAGCCTGTTCGCTGGGATCGCTGCACTGGGCGAATGCCACCACGGGTCGGAGTTCGACGATGCCCGACACGTCGACGGCATCGAGCGCCTGCTGTTGGTCCTTCACCCCTGGGAGTTCGACGACGATGGTCTCGCCCTGGACGCGGACGTTCGGCTCGGCGATGCCGGTCCGTTCGAGTTCGTCGCGGATGAGGTCACGAACGACGGTCAGATCCTCGCCACTCGCGTCACCCGCGGGTTCGAGGATGACGCTGGCCCCACCCTGCAGGTCGAGGCCGAGCAGCGGGGCGGTGCCGGTCGCGAGGTTCAACGCGAACACCCCGATGACCACGATCGTCGTCGCCAGCAGCGACGACCAGAGACGACGCTTCATCAGTCGCCGTCGACCGAGTTCTTCGAATCAGCGGCGTCATCTTGGTTCTCGGTCCCGGCCCCACCGTCGGGCCGGTTGTCGGATCGGTCATCGGTGGTGCCGTCCGCGTCGTCGTCTGCCGCAGCGTCGAGTGAGATCTTGCCCTGGATGTGACCGCGCCCGATCCGCACCTGCACGTCGTCATCGATCTCGAGCCAGAACCGGGTGGGCCCGTCCTCACCGGTGATCGTTCCGACGATCCCCGATGTGGTGATCACGTCGTCGCCGACCTCG
>NZ_JBAVYV010000424.1:0-1512 GCF_049588435.1 Ilumatobacter sp. | reverse complement strand
GCCTCCGCACCGTTGCGACGATGACCGGCGCGAGCCGCCTCCCCGTGCGACTGCTCGAACTCTTGGTGCTGACCGTTGCCGAGATCGTGGTCGGGGTCTTCAGTGGCCGTTTCAAGCAGGGGATGGCAGCGCTCGCGGCGCTGTTCGGTCTGATCCCGCGCATTCCGACGATCGTCGCCCGCCGGCGCGCGATCGCGGATCTCCGCCGGGTTCCCGAGCGCGAGGTGCTCGGGCTCCAGCAGCGCGGGAGCGCTCGTGTCCACACCTTCCTGCGATCCCGTGAGACGTCGACCTACGTCGGAACCGCATCCAATGTGCGGCGCTGGAAGGAGAGCTCCACCGCGCCGGTGATCGCGTGGGTCCTCGTGTTGGCGCTGGTCATCTTCGGAAGCCGGAGCTTCCTGTCCGGAGGGATCCCCGCGGTCGGTGAGTTCCTCCGCTTCCCCGACAGTCCGCGTGAACTGCTGGCCCGATTCACGAGTGGATGGGACGCGACCGGAACCGGAGCGACATCGCCGAACCCCACCGGGATGGCCGCGGTGTCGCTGTTGTCGGTGACGACGTTGTTCCGCATGGGGCTGCTGCACACGTTGTTCATCATCGGGCTGGTCGTGGTCGGACTGATCGGGCTCTGGAAGCTCGCCACCGTGTTCCCCTCGACGCGAGCACGGATCGCCGCACTCGCGGTCTACGCAGCATCGCCACTCGTCAGCGGCGCCTTCGGGACCGGTTCGCTCGACGTCCTCGTCGCCTTCGCCGCCGTGCCGTGGGTCCTCCACACGCTGCGCCGATGCGTCGGAGTGGAAACTGCCGATCCGCGCACGGCGGCAAGTGATGTCGCCGACGGATTGGTCGACCTGGCGTGGAGCGAACGGCTGCGGCGCACGATCCAGTTCGGAATCGTGGTCGCACTGGCCGCCGCGTTCTCACCCGTCGTCCTGGTGCTCAGCCTCGTGCTCGGGCTGTTGATGGCGCTCGCGACACTCCTGGCCCTCGCCCCGGTTCGGACCGCTGCGATGTACCTCCTGTCCACGGTGGTCGGCGTGGCGATCGCGGCGCTCCTGAGCATCCCGTGGATCGGTTCGTGGAGTTGGGACTCGATGGTCGGAGCTCCTCCGATCGGGGATCCGGGACGTGGTCTGCGTGCTCTCGCCTCGTTCGAGATCGGCCCGACCGACTTCGTGTCGCTGTCGCTGGCCCTCTACCTCCCCGTCGTCGCGGCGCTCCTGCTCGCACGTGCGTGGCGGCTCACGTGGGCGGTCCGTGCCGCCATCCTCGTCCTCGGTTTCGGTGCGCTCGCGGTCTTCGGTGACCGGGGCGATCTGCCCGTCCCCGCTCCACAGGCCGGAATTCTGCTCGTGCCCGTCGCGGCCGGACTCGCCCTCGCGGCCGGCGCATCGCTCGCCGCATTCGACCTCGACGTGCGCGGCGGGACGTTCGGCTGGCGTCAGCCGCTCGGGATCGCCGCGAGCATCGCGATCGCGATCGGCATCGTTCCCGGTGTCCTCGCGG
>NZ_JBAVYV010000423.1:0-7756 GCF_049588435.1 Ilumatobacter sp. | reverse complement strand
GCTCGTCCTCAACTTCGGTGATGCGCCGCACCGCGACGCCTGGACCGAGTCCGGCCCGATCGTCGCCGACTCCTCGGCCGCGCAACCCGCCACGGTCGCCGCCTGGTCCGCCCGCCTCCGCATCGGACAACTGGTGTCAGGCACCAGTTGACCGAGGCACCAGTTGACCGAGCGTCAGCGGTCGGTGCGTTCGAGGACCGCGAGGCCGAGGTCGCCGAGCAGGTCGGTGAGTCGGACCGCTCCGCCGGTGATGATCGGGGCGTCGTCGTGCAGGAGGCTGCGCCACGCTCCGATCGGAAGCAGCAGCTCGGTGGGAGGATCCACCGGCGGGAGAGATGGGCGCGTCGTCACGAAAGCGAGCACCGCGCCGTCGGAGTCCGACCGGGCGTAGGCGAGCACCTCGTCGGCGCCGGGTCCCGATGACGGAACCTCGGCGTAGTCGGCGCCGACGCCGAACGCTTCCGGTCGACGGGTGCGCAATGCGAGGATCCGCGAGGTCATCACCGTCCGCGCCAGGTCGATGCGGCCGTCGCCGAATGCAGTCGCAGTGTCGGACGTCGAAACCCCGTCGACGAGGTCCCGCAACCGCTCCCAATCGGGCGGCGTCCGGTTGTCGGGGTCGACGAGGCTGTACAGCCCGCGCGGCGATCCCTGATAGAGATCGGCGAACCCGGGGCACGTGAGTTGCACGGCGAGCAATGCGAGGTCGATCCGCGCGCCGTGGATCTCGATCTGCGATGCGAGCGCGCCGAGCGCTTCGGCGTCGCCCGTGATCTCCGCGACCAGGACGTCAGCCAGGCGGTGCAGCGCGTCCTCGACATCCGGGTCGGGTTCGGTCCACGAGGTGACCCGGTCCGCCTCGCGAGCCGCCTTGACGAGGTAATCGGTCAACCGATCGGTCGTGAGGGGGCGGGCCGTCACCGCCGTCTGGAGGGCGAGGAGGAGGAGCCCCGCGTCGATGGATGCGGTCAGGTCGCGGTGTCGCACGGCCCAGGAGTCGACCAGTTCTGCCCACTCCGATCCCTGAGCAGCCAAAGCGATCGATCGCGCGCGGACACCCTGCGAGCGCTTCGTGTCGTGGGTCGTCGAGGCAAGCATGCCGATCGGGTCCTCCCGTTGGCGCAGGGCCGCACTGCGATGGAAGTCTCCGATCGGAGTCGAGAAGATCCCGGGCGCTCCGCCGACCTCGCACAGCGCAGCGAGCGGGAAGTACCGGTAGAACGCGCGGTCCTCGGCGCCCTTCGCCATGACCGGACCACTCAGTTCCTGCCACCGCCGCAGCGCGTCCTCGTCGTCGCCGAACACACCGACCACGCGGTCCAGGACGTCGGGCAGGCATGTTGCTCGAGCACGCGCGACCGCCTCGTCGAACACCGCCCGCGACGCGGCGTCCGCGGGAAGGTACGTCCGATACCGGTCGAGTGCCACCGTGAGTTCGACGAGCGCCGAGCGTGACGCCCCACTGTCGTCGCCGTCGACCGCGCGCACGAGTCGGTCGAGATCGGGAGCGAGCCCCTCGTCGAGCACCTCGTGACGGGCGCGGGTCTCGAGCGTGTGGAAGTCGACGTCGTCGACCCACGAGGTCCAGGTGTCCATCAACGGCTGCTCGGCGGTCGGGTCGAGGAGCGTGTGCTCGATCGCCGTGATGTGTTCGTAGCCCGTGGTCCCGTCGACCGGCCATCGCTCGGGCAACGTCTCGCCGGGCGCCAGGATCTTCTCGACGAACAGGAGCCGGTCGTCGAGGATCTCGCGCAGACCGTCGAGGTACCGACCGGGCTCGGCGAGACCGTCGACGTGGTCGACGCGGACCCCGGCGAACGCGGGATGCTCGACGAGTCGACGCGGAATCGTGTCGATCGTGGCCGCCACCTCGGGATTCTCGACGCGCACGGCGACCAGATCGTCGATGGTGAAGAAGCGGCGGACGTTGCGTGCCGGATCGCGCCACCAGGACAGCGTGTAGTGCTGGTGTCGAACCGCCTCGCGCACGTCGAGTCGCTCGGTGCCCGCTGCGAGCGGGAAGCGCAGCGGGCCGTATCGGAGCTCGGGTCCGCGAGCACCGGTGCCGGTCGTGATCGCTCCCGCATCGAGCACATCGGTCAGTGGCTCACCGAGCCGGGGGATCACGACCGTGCCGCCACCGCCTGCCCAGTCGACGTCGAACCATCGCGCTGCACTCGACGACGGACCGTCGCGGAGCATCGTCCACCAGGGTTCGTTCAGCTCCGCGCGCTCGACCGAGACGTGGTTCGGGACGTGATCGATGATGACGCCCATCCCCCGATCGCCCGCCGCATCGAGGAGTCCGACCAGTGCCTGTTCGCCACCGAACTCGTCGCGCACGCGGGTGTGATCGGTCACGTCGTACCCGTGCGAGCTCGTCGGCACCGCCTGCGCGATCGGAGACAGATAGAGGTGCGACACGCCGAGCGCAGCGATCACGTCGAGTTGCTCCCGGGCGGCATCGAAGCCGAATTCGGGCGTCAGCTGGAGTCGGTACGAGGCGGTCGGCACCGTGCGATCGTTCGGGGACACAGGACACGATCACACACTCCGACCCGATGCTGCACATGGCATCGTCGTCTCGGGCCGGCCGCGGTCACGCGATCATTCGGCTGCTTCGTCGTCGACAAGACGTTTGCCCATGCTCACGACGTGGTCGACCGCGTACCCGAGACGCTCGTAGAACTGGACCGCCACTGCGTTGTCGGACCGGATCTGCAGATTGATCTTCGGGCAGCCGAGCACGTCGAGCCGTTGCTCCGCGTTCTCCATCAGGAGCCGGCCGATCCCGCGCCGCTGCAGATCCGGATCGACCGCGAGGTAGTTGATCCAGCCGCGGTGGCCGTCGTAGCCCAACATCACCGTCCCCGCCACACGCTGACCCTCCGTGGCGACAAGGAACATCGAGGTGTCGTCGGCGCATTTGCGATCGACGTCGCGGCTGGGATCGTTCCACGGTCGGACCAGACCGCACCTCCTCCACAGGTCGATCACGTGCGCGCGATCGGGCTCACGAAACGTTCGAATCGATGGCGCGGGCATGGGCCATGATTGCCTCGCGGCTCACCTCCGCCGAAGTGCATTTCCGCATCCGGCCAGCCGACTACGGTCACATCGCCGGGAAATCATCGATCGGGGGAATCGAATGTCGCGGGGAAACGACCTGAAGGAGCCGACGCAGGAGCAACGTCTCATCCTCGGTCGATGGCCGTTCTGGGCGACGCTCGTCGGTGCGGTGAGCATCACGTCGGGTCTCGCGTTCGGCTACGACCAGGGCGTCATCGGCGGCGCGATCGGGTTCATGCAGGACGAGTTCGGCTTCGGCAGCTTCGTCGAGGGAATGATCACCAGTTGGGTCACGATCGGTGCGCTGTTCGGCGCACTGTTCGGCGGAGGGCTCGCCGATCGCTTCAGCCGCAAGCGAGCGCTGATCTTCGCGGCATACCTGCTCGTGTTCGGCAGCCTGGTCCAGGCCTTTGCACCGGGTGTGGTGGTGTTGATCGCCGGGCGGTTCATCATCGGCGCCGGAGTCGGTATCGCATCGGTCGCCGCTCCGATGTACGTCGCGGAATCCGCGCCTGCCGCCCTGCGCGGTCGCTACGTGTCCGGCTACCAACTCGCGATCACGATCGGAATCTTCGTCGCCCAGTTCGTCGACTACGGATTGAGCGAGGAGGGCACCTGGCGATTGATGGTCGGGCTCGGTGCCGCAACCGGTGTCCTGCTGCTGCTCGCCGCGTACCAGGTCCCCCACAGCGCCCGCTGGTTGATCTCGGTCGGACGGCGTGAGGACGCGGCGGAGTCGATCCGCAAGGTCCGCGGACCCGACGAGGTCGACGCCCAGCTCGCCGCCATCGAAGCCGACCTGTCCGACCAGCCCTCGTCGCAATGGAGCGATCTCCTCGTCGGCGGCGCCCGCCGCGCTCTCGTCATCGCCGTGGGACTCGCGATCATCCAGCAGATCACCGGGATCAACGCGGTGATCTACTACTCGAACGAGATCCTCGCCGAAGCCGGCTTCGAGACCGCGTCGGCGCAGGCCGGTGCGTCGTTGATCGCTGTCGGTCTGGTCAACGTCCTCGCAACGTTCATCGCCCTGGCGTTCGTCGACCGGCTCGGCCGCCGGCCGCTGTTGATGGCGGGGATGACGGGAATGCTGGCCGGTCTGCTCGGACTCACCGTCACGTTCCTCTACGAGACGACGCCCGGAGACACACACTCGATCCCCGGCTCGCTGGCGCTGATCTCGATGGTCGTGTTCATCGCCTCGTTCGCGTTCTCCCTCGGACCGGTCGTGTGGACGATCATCTCCGAGGTGTTCCCCAACCAGGTGCGTGCCAAGGGCATGTCGGCCGCCACCGCGGTCAACTGGGGTGCCGCATTCGTGTTGACGCTCGTGTTCCCGGACATGCTCGACATCATCGGCCACTCGGGCACGTTCGGACTGCTCGCCTTCTTCACCGTGGTGTCGATGTACTGGGTGTGGCGGATGGTCCCCGAGACCAAGGGCAAGACCCTCGAAGAGGTTTCGGCGATGTTCGCCGACGAAGCAGGCTGAGGGCGTCCGGTCGCGGAGGCCGAACCGTCAGGAGCCCTGGTCGACGAGGACGCGCTCGTCGACGTCGGAGGCGTGATCGTCTCCCGGGCCTTCGACGTTGAGGCTGGGGAGGATCCGGTCGAGCCACTTCGGCAACCACCAGTTCTTCTCGCCGAGCAGTTCCATCGTCGCCGGCACGAGCAGCATGCGCACGAGCGTCGCGTCGAGGAACACCGCACTGGCGAGGCCGAGGCCGAACATCTTGATGATCCGGTTGTCCTCGAGCACGAAACTGCCGAACACGACGACCATGATCGCGGCCGCTGCCGTGATCACACGGGCGGTGGCGGCCAGGCCGTCGGCGACGGAGGTGACGGCGTCACCGGTGCGGTCGTACTCCTCCTTGACTCGCGAGAGGAGGAAGACCTCGTAGTCCATCGAGAGGCCGAACACGATCGCGAAGAGCATCATCGGCAGGAACGGTTCGATCGGGCCGCTGCCTGTGCCGAAGATGTCGATCCCCCATCCCCACTGGAACACGACGACCACGAGGCCGTACGCCCCACCGATCGACAGCAGGTTCATGATCACTGCTTTGAGCGGCACGAGAATCGAGCGGAACACCATCATCAGCAACAGGAACGACAGCGTCAACACCGCTGCGAAGAAGAACGGGATGCGTTCGCCGAGGTAGCTGCTGAAGTCGACGCTCGACGCGACCGAACCGGTCACCGAGACGTCGAGACCGGTGCCGTCGGTCGCCGCCGGAATGACGTCCTCGCGAAGATTCTGGACGAGGTCGCTCGTCGCCTCCTCCTGCGGACCGGTGGTCGGGATGACGATGATCTGGATCGCCGCCTGATCGTCGGACGGGATCGGTCCGAGGGCACGGACGACACCTTCGGTGCCGTTCAGTGTCTCGACCAGAGCAGCAGCGCTCTCGAACTGGGCGGGGTCGTCGATCTCGGACACGAGCAGCAGCGGGCCGTTGCTCCCCGCACCGAAACCTTCGGCGCTGAGCTCGTATGCCTGGCGAGTCGTGGTGTTCTCGGCGTAGGTCGACTCATCGCCGAACCCGAGGCGCAGACCGAGCACCGGCGACGCGAGCAGCAGGAGGAACAGCGTGACGCTGATCGCGACCGGCCAGGGGCGGCGCTGCACGAACCGGCTCCACCGATAGGACCAGGTGTCGCGCAGGTCACGATGGGCACGGGGCGGAAGGGCCTCGCGGAGCTTCGGGACGAACAGCGACAGGATGAGCGTCCCGACGAGCACGACGAGGCCGATGAGACCGAGGATCGGGAACCCGATTCCGACGCCGAGCAGACCGATCGCCGCACCGCCCGCCATGATCAGCCCGCGGTACCTGGTGATCTCGACTCGCTCCTGCGCGAATCCGATCAGTGCCGGCAACAGCGTGATCGACGCGACCATGGTGATCGCGACCGTGACCGCTGCACCCGTGGCGAGGCCGTTGATGAAGGCGAGCCCGATGACGTACATGCCGAGCAGGGAGATGACCACCGCCGAACCGGCGAAGACGACCGCGCGTCCCGCCGTGTCGATCGCGGTGACGGTCGCGCGTTCGGGGTCGAGCCCCGCCCGGGTTCCCTCGCGGTAGCGGGTGACGATGAAGAGCGCGTAGTCGATGCCGACGCCGAGGCCGATCATCGCTCCGAGCGTCGTGGCGAAGTCGGGAATCGACAGCACGTTGGTGAGGAGCTGGATCGTGCCGACGCCGATGCCGACACCGAACAGTGCGACGCCGATCGGCAGGCCCATCGCGAGGACCGAGCCGAACGAGAGGATCAGGATGACGACCGCGAACGCGAGACCGATCAACTCGGCCTCCGGCGGCTCGAACTCTGCGAGTGCAGCGCCTCCGACCTCGATGGTCAGGCCGTCGACGTCGATGTCGGCGACGAGTTCGTTCACCTCGACACCGATCTCGGCCGATTCGGTCTCGGAGACGTTCTCCGCGAAGTCGATGGTGGCGCGCGCGATCGTCCCGTCCTGGGAGACCAGGCCGGACTGCGCGCCCAGCTCGGTGTAGGGGCTCGTCACGGTGACGCCGTCGATCGCATCGATCTCGTCGAACAGATCGGTCATCGCCGCCTGCACATCGGGATCGTCGACCCCGCCGGTCGCCTCGTAGACGATCGAGCCGGAGATGAAGCTCCCCGCGCTGGCGAAGTGTTCGGTCAACACCTCGAAGCCGCGCGCCGACTCCGAATCCGGGCTCTCGAACGAACTGTCCGACGACGTGCCGACCGTGGCGACGGCGCCGAAGACGAGCACGAGCAATCCGATCCAGGAGAGCAGCACACCCCGGCGGTGGCGGAACGAGAAACCACCGAGTCGGGCCCAGATCGACGGCCCTGAGGAACCACCGTTTCCAGGCTCTGATTCCAGGGGCATCTCCTGGCGATCCGCGGTGGTCGGGCTGGTCATAGTGGAACATGCTGTTGACTCGGGTTCCCCGATGCAACCGATCGACTGTGTGTCTCGCGTCACGCGCTCGCCCAGGTCGTCCCCGGAGAGCGCGGCTGACGACACTGGGTCGATGACCGACACGACAACCGGAATGATGAACGGCAAGACGGCGATCGTCACGGGAGGCGCCAGCGGGATCGGCGAGGCGACCTGTCGTCTGATGGTCGCGGAGGGCGCGCGAGTGGTCGTCGCCGACATCCAGGACGCGAAGGGCGAGGCCGTAGCCGCCGACCTCGGTGACTCCGCGGTGTACCGCCACGTCGACGTCACGTCGGAGGACGCGATCCGCTCGGTGGTCGACGAGACCGTCGAGCTGTGGGGACGGCTCGACTGCATGTTCAACAACGCCGGCATCGTCGGCGCGGTCGGTCCGATCGACGAGATGCCCCTCGACGAGTGGCAGTTCTCGATCGACGTCCTCCTCAAGTCGGTGTTCCTCGGCTCCAAGCACGCCGCCCGGGTGATGAAGCCGCAGGGCTTCGGGGTGATCATCTCGACGAGTTCGGTCGCGGGGATCCAGGGAGGTCTGGGCCCCCACGCCTACAACATGGCCAAGACCGCGATCGTCGGGTTCACCAAGAACCTCGCTGCCGAGTTGGGTCCGTTCGGCGTGCGTGCCAGCGCGATCGCGCCCGGCAAACACAACACACCGATGAACGCCGACGTGATCTTCGGTGATCCCGACGCCCTCGACCGCTCGCTCGAGTACTTCTCCACCAAGGG
>NZ_JBAVYV010000422.1:0-7007 GCF_049588435.1 Ilumatobacter sp. | reverse complement strand
ACCTCGACGTCATCCGCAGCATCGCGAGCGCGGGTGGGCCGTTGCTCGCCGCCCGCGAGTGCAACGTGACCGTCCGCACGATCCGCAACCGCCGCGACATCGCGACGCTCCGGATCCGCCAGGCCCTCGGTCCCGACTGGGACGATTGGTCCGATCCGCTCGCCGTCGCGTGACCGCTGTTCGCGGCTGGCGTATCAACTGGGGTCTGACCCCAGTTGATACGCGTCGCGGTCGACGCGGCCGGCGATGAAGTCGATCGAGCGATGGACGTTGGCCGCCACGAACCGCTCGAGTTTCGGCGCCGAGACGAACCGAGCGGCCGCGTCGAGTGGAAGCATCGTGGCCCGTCGTCGCGCCTCGAGCGCGGCCGCTCGCGAGGTCTTGACGGCGTGCGCGTGGACGATGAACGCACCCGTGCCGTCCATCAACGACTCCCGCTGCAGCGCGTCGGCATAGGTGTCGACGTCGTCGGCGAGACGAACCACGTCGTGACGCTCACCGACGCGAGTGTGCCACTCGTGACGGCCGGTCCAGTGTCCGAGGAACGCCCCGAAGGAGGCGAGGCGCACGAGGTCGGCCGCTTCTCGCTCATCGGCACCGCCGTCACGCGCCAGCGCCGAATGATGGTGCCAGCGGATCGCGTGCGCATACGTGATGCCATGGGTGATGTCGAGCCAGCCGAAGTCGTCCGAGAAATCGGTCTCTCCCGCCGTGTCGTAACGCAGCATCCGCTCGCTGACGGCATCGACGACCACGTCGAGCACGCCGTCGACTCCTGCTCCGGCGCGGAGTGCCGCCGTCACGGCATCGACCGGCGCGCCGCGATCCGAACCGAGGACTGCGCTGCGGAGTTTCCCGTCATCGGCCCAGTCCGGATCGACGTCGCACCTGGCCAACTCGCCGAGATCGACGTTCGCGAGACCGCGCATGAACACGCGCATGTACGGAAGCGTGTCCTCGCGGGTCCCGTAGACGATCGTGGGAACCAGATGCGGCAGCACCGTGTCGGCACGTTCCCAGCCGATCATCTCGAGCAGTTCGAACGCCTTCTGGCTGTAGATCGCCGCGTGCCCGTACGACAGGTGGTGGTCGCTGACGACCTGCGTGAACCACGGGCGGAGCTCGGTCGCACGATCGCCGCGGTGGATCGCGCCGCGCACGATCGACTGCGCGTCCTCGAGCTGCTCGGCCTCGACCGCCGCACGGAACGTCGCGGCGCAGATCCTGGACCGGTCCGTCTCCGGCGCCGGGAGTGGCCGGACGGGACGGTCGCGCTCCGACTCCGAGATCCCTGCGATCGCCTGGACGAGCGGCAGTGCACGCTGGTCGCCCTCGTAGAGATCGATCATCGCCAGGCAGTCGGTCGCGGACGCGATCGAATGCCCCCACCCGAACTGGCCGCGCGGAGCACCGTGGGCGACCGCCTGCCAGAGGAGCTCGCCGGGGTCGGCATCGGCGCGCAGGAGTCGGACCACCTCACGGGACACCTGGCCGACGTAGTCACGCTCGATCCCGCGACGGAGGCTCGCAGCCGCCCGCTCGCGAACCTCGGCGGGATCGGATCGGCGCAACGCGACCCGAACGCCCCCGGCGTCGTCGACATCGACGACGTGGGTCCGGACGTCCTCCTCACCCAACAAACACGTTCCGTCGCTCACCCTGAACTTCCAGTTGTGCCACGCGCACGTGAGGACATCCCCGTCGAGAACACCCTGGGTGAGTCCGTACCCCTCGTGTGGACAGGCGTGATCGATGGCGTGTACCCCACTCGCCGTCCGCACGAGACAGACGCGCTCACCGTCCACCCTGACCATCTTCATCGAGCCCTCCGCCAGATCCGCGAGGTGGGCGACGGGCTCGGTGGTGCTGTCGGTTGCGTTCATGCCCGCCGACCGTAAGACTTCAAGAATGGTTGAAGTCAAGTCGCCGTCTGGCGGATCGGTTCACACTCCACGAACGGCATCGTCGGGCAGGTCGAAGGATCGACTTCTTCCCGTGGGCGAACTGGCCGCGCGCGCGGGGCTCGCCACGTCGGCGATCCGGTTCTACGAGGCGCACGGTTTGATCACGTCCGAACGCAACGCCGCTGGACATCGACGGTTCCACGCCGACGCGCTGCGCCGGGTGAGCTTCATCAAGGTCGCTCAGCGGGTCGGCTTGAGCCTGAGCGAGATCCGCGACGCCCTCGCCACCTTGCCGGATTCACGCACGCCGACCCGTCGTGACTGGGCGAAGCTCGCCCGCGGGTGGAAGCCACTGCTGGACGAGCGCATCGCGCTCCTGGAGGCGATGCGCGAGAAGCTCGACGGCTGCATCGGCTGCGGGTGTTTGAGCCTCGACACCTGCGCGATCTACAACGTCGACGACGAAGCCGCACTCCTCGGCACCGGACCGCGCTGGTTGCTCGGCGACCGGTCGCCCGCTCCCTGAGTCAGCCGAGCACGACGTCGACGATCCCCTCCACGCCCTCGACCGGGAACGGTTCGGCGGTCAGCATGCGCCGGAAGAAGAGCGGCCCGACGAGGAGGTCGGCGATCAGACGGGCATCCCCGCCCGACGGCGCGATCTCACCGCTCGCGAGTCCTTCGTCGACGAGGTCGATCAACACCTGATGCCGCTCGGCGCTGAAGCTGTGATGGAAGTCGCGGACCGAGTCGTCGTACTGCGCGGCGCTCACGAGCGCCGGGAGACACGCCGAACCCGCCGCGTCGGTGTCGGCGAGATGGGCGGCCAGCGACGTGACCACGGAGATCAATCGTTCCCGGACCGTGCCCTCCTCGGGGACGACCGCGTCGGCACGCAACAGTTCCAACGCCGATTCGACCAACGCGAGCTTGCCGTCCCAGTGGCGGTACACCGTTGCCTTGCCGACGCCTGCGCGCTTCGCGACCGACTCGATCGTCATCGCTCCGTAGCCGACCTCGGCCATCTCGTCGATCGTTGCAGCACAGATCAGCCGGCGCGACCGTGCGACCCGCGGGTCGATCGACGGCAGCGCGCCGGCCACCTCGTCAGCGATCACCTCGTCAGCGATCACGGCATCGGCGATCACGTCGTCGGCGATCATGTCGTCGGCGTCGGACGTCATGACGCCCCGTCGGGAGCGACGACCGACGCTCCGTCCGCACGCTCGCCCCGTCGCGTCTCGGGCTCCGCGAGCGTGTCGGTACGACGCCCGACGACGAGCACGAGGATGCCGATCACCAGCGCGACCACACCGGCTGCGCCCAGCGCGGTGTTGAAGGCATCGGAGAACGCATCCTGCGCTCCCGTCCTGAGCGCGTTCGCAGCCTGCACCGGGAGGCTCGGATCGGATGAGATCTGGATCGCCGCGCCGACCGACTCCTCCGCCGCACTCGTCGCCGCGGGAGGCAACCCGACGAGCAGGCTCGCATCGACGCCGTTGCGATAGACGGCATTGGCGATCGAGCCGAGCACTGCGATCCCGAGCGCACCGCCGACCTCGCGCGTGGTGTCGTTGACCGCCGAGCCGACGCCGGCCTTGTTCAGCGGAACGGTCGCCATGATCGAACCGGTGGCCGGGGCCACCGTGATCCCCATGCCGATTCCGAGCAGCACCAGGCCGAGCGCGATCAGCAGGTAGTTCGATGACGCGTCCACCTGGGTGAACACCCCGAACCCGAGGGCGATGAATCCGAAGCCGGCACCCATCACCCGGCTTGCGCCGAGGGTCTCGGCGAGCTGTGCGCTGCGCGGTGAGACCATCACCAGTACGGCCGCGAGCGGAAGGGTCGCGACCCCTGCATCGAGTGGCGAGTAGTCGCGGACGTACTGCAGGAACTGCGTCATCAGGAAGAAGAAGCCGAACATCACGAAGAAACCGAACGTGATCACGCCCGCGCCGAGCGTGAAGCCACCGTTGCGGAAGAACTGCATCGGCAGCATCGGGTGTTCGGCACGCAGTTCCCAGATCACGAAACCGCCGAGCGCCAGGATCGCGATCACGAAACCGGCGAGCACCTCGGTGCTGCTCCAGCCCTTGACGGGCCCTTCGATGATCCCGTAGAGGAGCGCGGCGAGACCGACGACCGAGAGAACCGCTCCGAGCGGATCGAGCGGCGTGGCCGCCTCGTCCTTCGAGCGCGGCGCCCAGATGGTCACGGCGATCAGCACGATCGCCACCGTCACCACGTTGAAGAGGAACGCGGCGCCCCACCAGTAGGCGGGGAACACCCACCAGTCGGTGAGGAGGAATCCGACGACGAGCGGCCCGAGGGCGCCGCCGGCCCCGGCGAATCCGGCCCAGACGGCGATCGCCTTCGACCGCTCCGCCGGCGGGAAGACCGCCGAGATGATCGACAGCGTCGCCGGCATGATGAATGCGGCACCGACGCCCATCACGACCCGGGCGACGATGACCAGCTCGACCGTGTCGGCGAACGTGCCGACGACCGAGCCGACTCCGAACAACACGAGTCCCCCCTGCAACGCCCGTTTTCGGCCGAACCGGTCGCCGATCGCTCCCGCCGACAGCAGCATGCCGGCGAAGATGATGGCGTAGGAGTCGACGATCCACTGGAGATCGGTCGACGTTGCGCCGAGTGATCGTTGGATCGACGGAATCGCCACGTTCAGTCCCGACACGGCCATCACGACCATGACCAGGCTCAGACACATGATCCCGAGCAGGAACCAGCGCCGAGCGTGGATCTCGGGACGTTCGTAGAGTGGGATCTCCGCCTCGTTGGGCGCGGTGGACGACATGGATGCTCCGATGTTCGAGACGGGCTCGTTCCGAACGGAACGTACTCGTCTCGGTACGGAACGCACACGTTTCACAACGTGGCGGTGGCCCTCGTCACATGATGAAGCCAAGAGCGAAACTGCCGTGCCGACCGCCGCGTCACCCAATACAGTACGGGCATCGACGAGTTCAATCCCCCCGTCCGGCGCGCTCCGCAGTCGACTCGATCCGGCGACGCCGGAGCGGTCACACGCGCTCCGATCATCGCTGCAACCGCCCTCGTCGCGGTGATCGTCGGGTTCGGAGTCGTCGGCGCCTCGGGCAACGACGAGGTCGCTCACCCGCCCTCGGCCACGGTGGCACCGTTCGTTCCCGCGTCGACGCTCGTCGCGCCGACGACCGCTGCGCCGACGTCGACCACGGCACCGATTCCGCCGCTCAGCACCAACCTGTTCCAGGGTGTGCAGGGCGAAGACGTCCAGGCAGCTCAGGAGCGCCTGATCGAGCTCGGTTTCGATCCCGGTCCCGCCGACGGCGTCTTCGGTCTGATGACCACGCAGGCCGTGTGGGCATTCGAGAAGCTGGTCCTCGGCACGCCGCGCACCGAAGCGGACGGTGTCATCGACCAGGCGGCGTGGGAAGTGTTGATGGGCGACGTCGGCATCGAGCCGCGGCGTCCGACCGATGGACAGGCCGACCACACCGAGGTGTACCTCGAGGAGCAGGTCATGGTCCTGTTCGAGAAGGACGAACCGATCCTGATCACGCACATCTCGAGCGGTGAACTCGACGACGAGGGCAACCCGGCCGAATACTGCGAAGAAGCGACCTACGACACCGACGCCCAGGGTCGCGAGCTCGAGGAGCCCGTGACCAAGGCGGTCTGTGCGCTGGCGAAGACCCCCGGCGGCGTGTTCGAGTACGAGCGCGAGGTCAGCGGCACCCGCGTCAGCCCGCTCGGCGCGATGTGGAACCCGGTGTACTTCAACTACGGCATCGCTGTGCACGGCGCGTTGAACGTGCCGTTGGAGCCGGCGTCGCACGGTTGTGTCCGGATGCCGATGCACATCTCGGAGTACTTCCAGGACATCATGGACATCGGTGACCGGATCCTCGTCTGGAACGGCGTCGACGAGCCCGAGGACGTGTCGGAGCGCGATTCGTTGCCGTCGTTCGACTACGCCGATCCGTCGGCCACGACGACCACCACGACGACGCTGCCGCCCGAGACCACGACCACCGTCGCTCCGGCCACGACCACGACTCGTCCGGCGACCACCACCACGACCACCACCACGACGACGACCACCGTGGCGCCGACGACCGCCGCACCGGCACCCGCCGGCGCAGCACAACCGGCCGGCTGACCGCTCGCGGCGTCAGTCGCTCGTCGGACGCAACCTCAGCGCCGCCCGGATCGATCCACGGAGATACCGCTCGAGTTCGTCCCGGCTGTGACGGCGATCGTGGACGACGTAGTCGATCGCCTGGAAACTCAGCGCCTGATCGATCGCCGTGATCCGCAGCTCACATTCCTGTGGCGTGAACGATTTCAGCTCGTTGTGGAAGAGGTCGTGGATCTGGCCGCGTGAGACCCGCCGGGAGTGCTGGAAGTGTTCGCGGATCTTGCGGTTCGAGAACGACTGGGTCATCGCCGCGCGCACCGTGTCGGCGACACGGTCGTACAACTCGATTCGACCGTCGACGATGGCCTGGATCCGGTGGTCGAGCGGATCGGTGGGCTGCGCCTGGCCGGACGCCTGCTGGACCAGCGGTTGGATCGATGCCATCGCGCGGTCGGTTGCCGCAGCCATCATCTCGGAGCGGTCGTCGAAATAGCGGTACACCGATCGGTACGACACCCCGGCGCGGTCCGCGATGTCGTCGATCGACGGTTCGTCCGCCCCTTCGATGGTCAACTCGACGAGGGCGTCGAGGACCGCGTCACGGTTGCGTTCCCGTCGTGCCGAGCGGCCGTCGGAGGACTCCACCATCCCGTCGAGTCTAGAACGAGCCCGCAGCGGTGGCCGCCGAACCACGGCACGCACCGACCAACCCGACGGCGCGCAAACGTCAGCGCCGTGAATCGCCCAGCCACGGATCGGGCTTCAGATCCGCGTTGTACGCCCGCAGCGGGTGCCGGAGCGGGTCGAGCCACGCGTCGTC
This sequence comes from Ilumatobacter sp., assembly GCF_049588435.1. Classification (GTDB taxonomy): domain Bacteria; phylum Actinomycetota; class Acidimicrobiia; order Acidimicrobiales; family Ilumatobacteraceae; genus Ilumatobacter_A. Next base: position 136 of record NZ_JBAVYV010000422.1, on the reverse strand, counting down.
GTCCCACGGCTCGAACGCGTTCGTGACGTTGGCCAGCCCGGTATTGGCGAGTTCGGGGAAGTGGCGGAGCAACACGTTCTTGAGGGTGGCGTCGTCGACCCACTGCATCCCCTCCGCCGAGTACACCTCCTCGCGG
>NZ_JBAVYV010000421.1:0-8953 GCF_049588435.1 Ilumatobacter sp. | reverse complement strand
GGACTCGGGTGCGTCGGCAGGTTCGAGCGCCCAACCGAACATCGCGGTGATCGCGATCGCACCGCCGATGACGATCAACCAGGTGGTGTAGATGACGCCGTACGCCATGATCGGCAGCGCGACTGCGAGGACCAACGGCCAATACGAGGGTGCGGGCAGGTGGATGTGAGCATCTGCATGCTTCTCCTCCTCGGCGACCAGTTCCTCGAGGGTCGAGCGGCGGACGTAGTTGTGCTCGCCGTTCTCACCGATGTCCTCGTACTTGCGGTGGAACACCTCGTCGAGCGAGTGCACGGTGGGCGACCGGTCGAAGTTGTGGTCCTTCGGCGGGCTCGTCGTGAGCCATTCGAGCGAACGCGCATCCCAGGGGTCGAGCGGTGCAACCGGCTGGCGACGGTGGATGACGAGCGCATTGATGACGAACGCCATGATCCCGAGGGCGAGGATGAACGTGCCGATGGTCGACACGAGGTTCCAGAAGCCGAGGTTGAAGAATCCTTCGCCGGCGCGTTCCTCCGTCCACACGTACATCCGGCGTGGCTGGCCCTGCAGTCCGACGATGTGCATCGGCCCGAACGTCATGTTCATCCCGACGATCATCAGCCAGAAGTTCCACTTGCCCCACGTCTCGTTGAGGCACTTGCCGAAGATCTTGGGCCACCAGTAGTACAGACCGGAGAACAGGCCGAGCACACCGCCACCGAAGATGACGTAGTGGAAGTGGGCCACGATGTAGTAGGTGTCGGTCTGTTGCGTGTCGGACGGTGCCACGGCGTGGGTCACCCCGGACAGACCGCCGATCGTGAATTGCACGATCAGGCCGATCGCGAAGAGCATCGCGGTCGTGAACCAGAGCTTGCCGCCCCACATGGTGAGCGTCCAGTTGATGATTTTCACGCCGGTCGGAATGGCGATCGCCATCGTGGCGACCGAGAACACCGCAACCGAAACCGGTCCGAGTCCCGAGGCGAACATGTGGTGCGCCCACACACCCCAGCCGAGGAAGCCGATGGCCGCACCGGAGAACACGACGAACGGGTAGCCGAAGAGCGGCTTGCGCGAGAACACCGGGAGCACCTCGGAGACGATGCCGAACGCGGGCAACACGATGATGTACACCTCGGGGTGACCGAAGATCCAGAACAGGTGCTGCCAGAGCAGCGGATCGGCACCCTCCTCGACCGTGAAGAACGTCGCGCCGTAGGACCGCTGGAACATCAGCAGGAACAGCGCCACGGTGATGACCGGCATGGCGAAGAGCAACAGGAACTGGGTGACCATCGCCATCCACGTGAAGATCGGCATCTTCATCAGCGACATGCCCGGTGCGCGCATGTTCAAGCAGGTGACGATCAGGTTGATCGCGCCGACGAGCGAGGCGACCCCGGTGATCTGGATCCCGAGGCCCCAGAAGTCGACGCCGTTCGTCGGCGAGAACGGAACGTCCGAGTTCGGGGCATACATGAACCAGCCACCGTCGGCGCCTCCGCCGAGGAACCACGACGAGTTCAGGAACAGTCCGCCGAGGACGAACAGCCAGAGGCTCAGTGCATTGAGCCGGGGGAACGCGACATCGCGCGCACCGATCTGGAGGGGAATCAGATAGTTGGCGAACGCTGCCGCCATCGGCATCACGAACAGGAACACCATCGTCGTGGCGTGCATCGTGAACATCTGGTTGTACTTGTCGGCCGAGAGGATCGTTCCGTCCGGGCCGGCGAGCTGGAGGCGGATCAGTCCGGCCTCGATGCCCCCGACGAGGAAGAAGAACATCGCGACGGTGCCGTACATGATGCCGATCTTCTTGTGATCGACGGTGAACACCCACGAACGCCAGCCGGTCGTCTCGACCGGACGACGGAGGTATCCGAAAGAAGATGACGCCGTCACCGGGGCGTCGGCCCCGATATCGGATTCGGCCGGCGATTCGGTCGCCGGTCGTTCGATGATGGCCATGGGCTATCGGTCTCCCATCACAGTGGAATCGGTCAACGAGATCACTTGCGCTCCAACAGGTAGGCGAGGAGCTGGTCGATCTGATCTTCGCTGAGCGCCAGGTACGGCATGCCTCGGTAGAGCTCGTCGGTCGGGCCGAGTTCTTCGGGGTCGGTGTACATCGGCTTCTTCTTCGGGGCGTCACGCAACCATTCGCGCAGGTCGACCTCGGCGAAGCAGTCTTCGGTGACGCCTTCGAGGTACCGCTCGGTGAACACGTCGGAATCGGCTTCCCACACGGCGTCGCGGCACTCGTCGCGGAGCAGGCTCCACGTCGCGCCCGCGAAGGTGTTGCGCGTCATCAGGTTGGTCAGGTTCGGAGCTGCACCGGAGTACACCTGCTCGTCGGGTCGAGCGACGAGGGGGGTGCCCTCTTCGTCTTCGAGACCGTCGATCTGGTGGCAGCGCGAGCAGTTCGCGACGAAGGTCGCTTCGCCTTCGGCGGCGAGTGTGTCCGCCTCGGGCGGCGTGTACTCGGCGAGCTGATTGTCGACCCACTCCTGGAAGCCGTCATCGGTGAGCGCCGCGACTTCCATGCGCATGTTCGCGTGGCTCAGACCACAGAACTCGGCGCACTGTCCGGCGTAGATCCCGGGCTCGTAGGCCTGCATCCGGAGGTTCTGGACTCGGCCGGGAACCATGTCGCGCTTGCCGTTGAGGGCAGGGATCCAGAACGAGTGGATGACGTCCCGGCTGGTGCCACGGATCAGGACGTTCTGGCCGGCGGGAATGACCATCTGTCCCGACGTGACGATCGGTTCGGGGATCCCGCCCGGCAGGCATCCGTCCTGGGCCGGGTAGTCGAACTCCCACCACCACTGCTGGCCGGTGACGTTGACGACACATTCTGTGTCGTCGGTCTCGTTCAGGTCCATGATCACGCCGACCGACGGAATCGCGACGCCGATCAGGATCAACGCCGGGAGGATCGTGAGACCGATCTCGAGGGCGGGCCTTCCGTGGGTCTGCTCGGGGATCGGCTGTCCGCGGTCGCGGTAGCGCAACACCACGAAGCCGATGACGCCCATGACGATGACTCCCACGAGGCCGGCGATGTAGAACACCGGGCGTGCGAGATCGTCGATCAGCTGGGCATTGCTGCCCTTGGGCTGGAACGTGTCCTGCGGAGCGTTGTTCGCGCACCCGGCGACGACCGCGCCGGCCGTGGCGAGCGCGACGAGCCTCGCGCGTCGTCCGAGAAGGTTCTTCGAAGTCACCTCGGGCACGCTAGTTGCGGTCTCGGAGTCGCGCCGTTTCGTTCGATCGTGATTTCGCGGGCTCATGGGACGATCACCTCGAGTGCGGCAGAGTCGACTCCCGGAACGAAGAACCAGAATCCGTCGGCGTCGTCGGGGGCGTTCGGGTTGGGCTGACCGTCGTAGGCGAAGGTCGGTTCGGGTGCTTCGATCGTGAGCAGCTGGGCGGCACCCGGCTCGATCAGCGTGGTGCACGTCAGGTTGCGGATCTCGACCTCTTCGGTGTCGTCCTCGGGTCCGATCTCGATGGTCGTCGCCCCCATGTCGAGCGAGAGTCGACGATGCTCGTCGCCTTCGTTGCGGAAGATCACGTTGGTCGCCGTCGACCTCGGGATGTCCACTCCCACGGCGCCCGTATCCGGCGTCCCGGGAATCGTGAACTCCAGGATTCCCGCGTCGGTGAGGATCACCTGATAGGCGCCGGACTTGGCCGCCACGGTTTCGCTGGCGTTCTCGTCCGCTTCGGGGAACTCCTCCGGGCTCTCGCAGATGGCCTCGGCGGGATGTTCTCCCTCCGCTGCGCCCTCCGCATACTCCTCGGGATGGTGGACCGCTTCGGCCTGCCAGATCTCCGTGGTCTCGAACTCGGGAATGTCGCGCTCGCCGTCGAGCCCGGTGACGGCGCCCGCTGCCACGAGTGCGATCGCTCCGACGGCCATGACCCCACCGACGGCACCGGCGTTGACCTTCGGACGACTCGCCAGGACGAAGGCGACGATCAGCACGATGGCAGCCAATACCGAGAACGCGATGACGGTGTTCGTCTTCGAGAGCCAGAGCATGACTCGGCTGAACGAGTAGATGATCACGCCGACCGCGACGGCACCGGCGACCGGGAACTCGATCGGGTTGAGGATGCGGCTGCGCACCTCGGAGTTGTGCCCCGCATCGCTCGACGCCCGTTCGGCCCACGCCTGCACGGCCCATTCGCCTCCGGCGACGACGAGCACGACGAGACCGATCACGACGATCGACTGGTAACTGATCAGGCCGACGGCGAGGACCACTCCGCCGAAGGCGAACGCCAACGGCCAGATGCTCGATCCGGGTGCCGGCTGCGCGGCTGCGGTCGTCTCGACCGGAGCCTCGTCGTCGGCGAAGACGTTGGAGTCGCGCAGGATGGCGTTGATCACGGCAAGGCCGATCAGGCCGATGGTCGCCGACGCGAGGCCGACGGTGCCGAGGACCCCGTCCTGGCCCAGCCCGTAGACCAGGGTGGCCATGAGCGAGACGACGGAGGCGCCGATGAGGAATTTCGATCCGGTGGTGAACATCAGTCGATGAATCTCACTTGGTGACGTAGACGAGGAACCAGATGGCCGTGTACACGGCCGTCATGGCGTACCAGAAGATGGCATGGGCAATGAGGATCTCGCGATCACGGGTGCGACCGCCGATGAAGCGGAACATCGTGACGAGGCTGAACAACAGTCCGACGACCATCAGCGCCATGAAGGTGCCGGTGACGGCGTAGAACATCGAGCCGTACTCACCGTCGGCGACGGCGACACCCATCTGATTCCAGACGAATGCCTGCGCATTCACGATCAGCAGGGCGACGAACGCCGAGACGGCGATCGCGAACACGGTGTTGGACCTGTCGTTGCGCTTCGACGCCCAGACCGCCCATTGGGCGAACGAGCACAGCGCGGGGAACGCGATGAGCATCACGTTGGTCGGCACCTCGGGAACGGTGATCCCGCTCGGGAGCCAACTCGCTCCGGTGTCGACGACCTCGGAGCGCTTGAGCGCCCAGATCCCGAGCATTCCGCCCGTGAGCATCGTCATCGCCACAGCGCCGAGCACTGCCGCGACGGTCATCTGGTTGCGCGGTGCCGGCGCGGGGCCGGCGGCGAGAGCTTCCATCAGCTCGCACTCCTTGCTGATTCTTGATTCGCGGACTGGAGATCGAGCATCGGTTCGGCCGACGTGATCGTCGGGACGTCCACGAAGTTCGAGGTCGGGGCCGGCGAGGTCGTCGCCCACTCGATCGTGTGGCCACCGAAGGGATCGTCGACGGCATCGGGATCGGAACCGACCACCGTGGCGATCAACAAGCCGATGAAACCGAGGACGGCGAGTGCCATGAGGCCGTGACCGACGAGGACGAGCACGTTCCAGATCTGCAGATCACCGTCGTCGTATGCCAGGCCTGCCGGCTGGTCGAGGAAACCGGCGATGTACTGCGGGAATGCCGCGAACACCGTGCCGGCGACACCGAGCAACGCCAACGGGGCGACCTTCTTCATCTCGAGCGTGTGGCCCCAGAGCTTGGGGGCCCAGTAGACGATGCCGCCGAGCACGCCGAGTGCCACGCCGTACCCCACATAGACGAGCGAGGCCTCTCCGAACACGGTGCCGATCAGACCGAGGTCGACGATCGGTTCGATCGCCGATCCGACCATCGCGACGAACACCATGCCAAAACCGAACAGGGCGAAGAGGAATCCGCCGGTCGCGTTGGGGAGCATCGACTCGCCGTCCTCGTTCTTCGTCGGCTTGGCGAGGAACAGCATCATCAGGAACAGAATCGCGGCTCCGAGCAGCGGGAGAAGGTGGAAGAACGCCCAGGGGGCGACGTCACCGAGCTTGGTGGTCGCGTCCTCGCCGTCACCGATGTAGAGCTGCGAACCCCGCCACGGCACGTCGAAACGGAGCTGCTGGGTGACGGCCGCAAGAGCGGACACCCCGACGAGACCGAGGCCGGCGAACACCAGACCGCGCATCGGCGTGCGCTTGCGGAACGTGACCGGAACGAGTTCGGCGAACAGGCCGAGGACCGGGATCGCGAAGAGGAACGTCGTCGGCTGGGTGAAGATCCAGCCGGTCCAGGTGACGATCCCTTCGTTGCCACCGAACGCCTCACGGGCGCCGCTGCGATGGTCGACGAACAGGTAGATGACCGCACCGAAGAGCACGGGCATCACGAGGACGAGGCCGATCCCGAACACGAGTGCCGAGAAGGCGAAGAATGGGACGCGCCGCATCGTCATCCCGGGTGCTCGGGTGGTGAGCACCGACGTGACGAGGCTGACGCCGACGGCGGTGAATCCGAGTGCCATCAGGCCGAGTGCGGCGAGGAACAGGTCGACCATGTCGCTGTTGCCGCCTCCGAAGCCGCCGTTGTCGACGAGCGACACGATCGAGAGGATGAAGCCTCCGAGCCACATGTACATCCCGACCGCCGCGAGGCGGGGGAAGGCCAGTGCGCGTGCCCCGAGCTGGAGGGGAACGACGGCGATTGCGAGGCCGGCGGCGAGCGGAAGTGCGGTGCCGAACACGAGCCCGACGCGTTGGCTGCCGATCAACTGGGTCCACGAATCGCTGTCGAAGGCGGCGCTGCCGCCGTCGACGCGTTCGATCGCGATCAGGAGGTTGGCGAGAATCGTCGCGAGGAGGCCCAGCAGGCCGGCGCCGATGAAGAGACGCCCGATCTTCTTGTGATCGCTGGCGGTGAGCCATGCGGCATCAGCAGCGAGGCGTCGCCCGAAGGCAGAGTCACCCGCGACGTCGGGGCTGGAATCGATGGTGGTCATGTGATGTTGAGACTCACTTGGCTGGATCGTCCTGGGCCGGCGCGGTGGTGCCGACGTCTGTCGTCGTCATCCGAGCGGAGGCTTGGCATGACGGCCCGAGACTACTTGCACGTGACCATTTCGCCAGAATTCCGCGTGGTTTTCGCGGTGGTTCGAAGGTCACGATCGCGCAATGTTCGCCATGTGGGTCGATGTGAGGTCGGTGCTCCGGCGACCGGAGGGACTCAGGACACCCCGTGCTCGACGAACACGTCGAGCATCATCGCGCCGAACAGCAGCGTGACATAGGTGATCGAATAGCCGAACAGGCGCATCGACGCGGACGGAGTCGGGTTCTTGCCGAGGGCGAGTGTTCCCCAGATGAAGATCGCGCCGAGCACGATCGCCGAGAGGCCGTAGATCAGGCCGAGGTCGGCGACGGGCCAGAGCACGAGCGTGCCGATGACCAGGCCGACGGTGTAGATCTCCATCTGGCGGACGACGTCGGCCATCGGGGCGACGGACGGGAGCATCGGGACGTCGGCGGCGCTGTAGTCGTCGGCGTACTTCACCGCCAGCGCCCAGAAGTGGGGTGGGGTCCACAGGAACATCACGATGAAGAGGATCAGCGGTTCCCAGCCGAGCGAATCCTGGACCGCCGACCAGCCGACGAGGACCGGAACCGCTCCGGCGGCGCCACCGATCACGATGTTCTGGCGACTCGTGCGCTTCAACCAGAGCGTGTAGATGCCGACGTAGAAGGCTGCTGCCGAGAACGCGAGGACAGCGGAGAGCAGGTTCGCTCCGACCCACAGCACGATGAACGCCGCGACCTCGAGCGCCAACGCGAAGATCAAGGCGTTGCGCGGTTCGATCGCCCCGATGACCAGCGGTCGGTTGCGGGTGCGCTCCATCAGCGCGTCGATGTCGCGGTCGACGTACATGTTGATGGCGTTGGCACCACCGGCGGCGAGCGTGCCGCCGATCAGAGTGACGATGACGAGGCGGGTCGGCGGCCATCCCTGCTGGGCGAGGACCATCGTCGGGATCGTCGTGATCAGCAGGAGTTCGATGATCCGCGGCTTGGTGAGCGCGATGTAGGCCCCGAGCACCGACGTCGGTTTCCGACGCGGAGCGTGTGCCGCGACGCCGCCGGGCGCGAGCCTCGACGGGACGATGGGACGGGAGCCGACAGCCATGACGAGCACAGCGTACGACTCCCCGAGACGAGCGACCAACGCGCGCCCGAGGTCACGCCCCCAACCGACCTCGTGAACTGTTCCCGCGCTCCGTGCGCGAACAGTTCACGAGAACGCCGGACTCGGGCTCGGTACGCTCGTGTCGTGCCCACGACGCTCGAACCGGTTCAGGTCGCTGAGCCCGACATCGACGACGATCCCGCAGCGGATCGTCCGTGGATCGTGCTCGTGTGGAACGACCCGATCAATCTGATGAGCTACGTCACCCACGTGTTCCAGAAGCTGTTCGGCTACTCGCACGAGAAGGCGACCGAGTTGATGCTCGACGTCCACGAGAAGGGCCGCGCCGTCGTGGCCTCGGGATCGCGTGAGGAGGCCGAGATGCACGTGTTCCACCTCCACGAACACAGTCTCTGGGCGACGATGGAACACGACACGTGACCCGTCGCTTCAAGCCACCAATCTACTCGACGACCAAGCGCGGCACGACGACGTGGGTGCTCAACATCGGCGATGACGAGCGCGGCGTCCTGCTCCACCTGCTCGAAGAACTCCGATCGCTGCTCGCCGAGGACGGTGAGGCGTCGGGTGCGAGTGCCGACGCGCTCAAGCGCCTGTTCCCGACCGCGTACCCCGACGACGAGGCCAAGGAGGCCGAGTACCAGCGGCTGATGCGCGAGGACCTGGTGACGAGTCGACTCGTCCAGATCGACGCGGTGACCGCTGCGTTCGACGGCGATTCTGCGCTCGAGGAGGGCGACGTCATCGCTCTGATGCAGTCGGTGAACGCGATCCGCATCGTGCTCGGAACGATCCTCGATGTCGGTGAGGACGACGAGGTCGGAACGGGCGGCGAGGAACTCGAGGCCGAGCGCCACCTCTACGCATTCCTGTCGTGGCTCCTCGACTGGATCGTCCGCTCACTCCAGAGCTGACCACACCGTCTTTCCCCTCCGGGCGTCCCATGACCCCGTGGTGAGGGTGACCC
>NZ_JBAVYV010000420.1:0-2386 GCF_049588435.1 Ilumatobacter sp. | reverse complement strand
AGCGTCTCGGCTTCGAGGATCGTCGGGTGGGTGCCGTAGGCGGCGATGAAGTTGACCAGCGACGCCGAGCCCTGCTCCGCGTCGGACCGGCCGAAGTTGTTGCCGTTGCGCAGGTCGATGTCATAGTCGAACCAGCTGGTGTACGGCGCCAGGTTCGGATCCTGGGTCGCTCCGAAGAAGGTGCGACGTGCCGAGTTCAGCGACGGGACGCCGACATCACGGCCACGGATCAGGTTGATCGTGGCGAGGTCGAGCGGCAGCCCCAGCAGGTTGTTGCGCAACGTGCTGGTGATCAGCTCGTCGATCTGATTGGCCGCCTGGTCGGTCGTGCCGTTGACGAGCGCCCCCGCTGCCTGCTCCGGATGGATCTCCTGGCCGGCGGGACATTCGTTGTTCACGTCAGGCGCCACGGCACAGCCGAAGGCGACCGGATTCAGGAAGCCGTCGAGCAGGCTCGCCGATTCGGTTCCGAAGCCGGACCGTTCGAGGTCCTGCGTCAGCATCGAGTGTCCAAATCGGTACACCACGTGGGCGAACTCGGCCACGATCGAGGGATCGTCGGTGACGTCGTAGGCGTTCTCGTTGAACACCACGCCGTCCACGGACGGAGAGACCGTCCGGGCGAACTCCTCGAACACGAGGTGCTGGTACTGCATCTCGGTGCCGAACCGGGCCGCCTGGAAGAGGCGCTCGGTGTAGGCCCAGTCGTCCGCCTCATCGGTGGTCTGGTAGCGCTCCAGCACATCGGCGTTGGCCGGGTCCTCGAGCGTGTCGATGATCTGACCGAGCATGCGGTTGTGCTCGCTGTGGAACACGTGGTGCACGGCGGTCAGGCCGATGTTCTCGTTGCCACGTCCGTCACCGGTGATGAAGTGCTGGCCGAGGGCCACGTTGTCGTAGCCGGCGAGGCACGGGGGGCCGTCAGGGCACAGCTCGGGATCGTTGGACTCCTGGGGCACCGAACCGTGGGCGATGTCGTCGAGGAAGGACTGGTCGAGATCGACCGCCGTGGACGTGTCGATCGGGGTGGTCAGGTTGCCCTCCTGCATTCCGGCGTTCGCACCGGTCTGCATCAGCTGGGGGAAGCCGTTGGGGCCGGGGATGAAGTTGCCGTAGTAGTCGACATAGACCTGCGGGACGTTCAGGACGTCGAGGTCGTTCAGGTCGATTCCGAGAATGTCGTGGGCCTGGGTCTTGACGTCGTTCCACGTGGCGAGGCCGTCGCGCTCGCCGTCGCCGTCGAAGTCGGCGCCGTTGAGGAGCTTGCCGGTCGCCTGCGGCTGGCCGTCGACGAGTTCGTATTCACGGATGAACACATGGTGGGAGGGATGCGACGTGTAGGTCTGGTTCTGGTCGACGAACGGCGTGGTGCGGTTCTCGTGCTCACGGATGTCGTCGGGGGTTCCGACGACTCCGTCGGGGCCGGGCTGGTTGGTCGCCCGGTCGAGGGTCATGAAACGCAGGTTCGGCGGCGTCGAGTCGTACAGCGGGTCGTCCGGGCGCAGCGGCACCAGGATCGTTCCGGAGCCGCCCTTGTTGACGAGGTCGAGGCCGTGGTCGAAGAACTGGCCGAAGAAGACGAACCACATGTTGACCGGCGCGGACAGTTCTTCGTCGGCGGTGCGGTTGGGGAGGTAGATCTCACCCGTGTTCGGGTCGAGTTCACCGTTGGGGTTGTCGGCGAGGGCGGCGAGCGCGCTCGGGTTGTTGTCCGTCGTGTCCACGATCAGGTTGCTCGCCACGCGAGCCTGGCTGTCGACGACGAAGTCACCGGGAGCGGTCTGCTCGTAGCTCGTCTGTCCGGAGACGGTCGGTCCTCCCGGAGGCCCGAGCGGGAGCGGGGGGTCGACGAGGTCCGCGTCGCGGAAGTCCGCCGGCAGCAGTCGCGGCATCAGCTCGTTCGAACTTCCCCAGTCCACGTTGACGAGGTTGTTGAACGAACCATCGACCGTGCGCAGTCCGTGCGGGAGCTGTTCGTCGCGCACGCACGTTCCGCTCTCATCGGCGTTGTCCGCGCACAAGAGCGAGTAGTTGTTGTCGCCGGTCTCGAAGGCATACGCGTGCGCCTCCGAGATCTCGATCTGGTCCATGATGAAGTCGAGGTCATTCGCCGACAGCTGGAACACCGGAATCGTCTCGGTCGGCACGGCGCTCGCCGGAGCCGCCGGCGTCACGACCACCGCGGCAACCGCAGCCATCACGAACCCGATAGCGGTGCGCCCCACTCCGCGCAATCGAGGCCTGGTGTGGAAGACGAGTAGACACGCGCTCAACAACGCAAGCACTCCAACAACCAAGACTGCAGGTTCCATGACCGAATCTCCCCGTAGTTAGGTGCCACGACTATCCGCCGGTCCCCGACGGGACCCGTGGCACGGAGAGGAAG